>CAYZVN010000080.1:0-13395 GCA_964482025.1 uncultured Saccharophagus sp.
CTTAAACAAAAAACCCCCGCCTTGCGGCGAGGGTTTTGTGTTTGGCGCACCCGGAGAGACTCGAACTCCCGACCAAGTGGTTCGAAGCCACCTACTCTATCCAACTGAGCTACGGGTGCATGGTCGTTTCAGCTGGGCTGAAAGAGGCGCACATAATATCAGGCGCGCGGATTATGGCAAGAGAAAACCGGCTCTTGAAGCACAGGTGCTTAAGCCTGCCTCACACGCTTCGACCGCGCGGAAAGGGTGTCAGTGGATGGTACGTTCCGCTGTTCTCCCTTTCCTCGGTTTACCACGCCACCCCGTCCACCAGCGTTAAATAGGTGTCCCCGTCAAACACAATGCTGATGAACTCGGCGTAGGAAGGCGTGAGGAAAAATAGTGCTATGACGGCCACCGTCATAATTGCAGAGGTGGTCATATTGCGGTAGTCAAAGAGCTTGAACGCGGTGCCAAATGAGCGCTTGATGGTCACGTTCATAAAGTCCACGCCAAAAATTTCGTCCAGCAACAGGTGGACGCAATAGCCGAAGCCGAGGAACAGGGCCAGAAACCAGCTTGTCGTGCTGCTGGCACCGAGAAAGGCCGCGCCCGCTGCGGTGATAAACATAAAGAGAAAGCCGGCGAGCACCGAGTGGAAGATTCCTCGATGGACGGTAAAGCGCGCGAAAATCTGCCGCACGCCGAACTGTATCAAGAGAAAGACCAAGGCGCAGGCACCCCAAACCCAGGACAACGGCCAGCTATCGATCCAGGCAACGGCGGTAAAACCACAGGCAATAATGCTGAAGGCGCCGAATAAAATGCCCAGGCTGTGGGAGTTGTCCGAGTCTATATCCGGCAATATGCCGCCGAGCGTCCCCATCACCCAACACAAAAACGCCTCCCCGGCGCTCAGATGTCCGCTGCTGTAAAACAATGAGCTGGCGAGTCCACTGCTGACACTCGCAACCTGTAAATGCGTTTTAAAATTCGCCATACTGCCGCCCGCTGTGTCCGAAGGGCGGCATTTTAGCGACGACTTCGACGCTATAGAAGACCACTCCACAAGACATTGCTGATTGTTGCATCAGCGGTGGCGACTCAACGCCCTGCCGCAGATGCCGACTCTTAGTTATCGATGTTCGAGAAATTCCGATGTTAAACGACTCCCCTTTTACGCCGGGCCGAGGTGGCCTGCCAGCACTCACATTGAAAACGGCTGCCGGGGCGAGCATGGACATTTATCGCCACGGCGCACACTTGACCTCTTGGAAAACCGCCACTGGCAAAGAGTGGATGTTCCTCAGCGAACACGCCGTTTTTGCCGAAAACCGCAGTATTCGCGGCGGCGTTCCGGTGATATTTCCGCAGTTCAGCGGCTTCGGCTCGGGCCGGCGCCACGGCTTTGCACGGACGCGGGAGTGGCAATTAGCCCACTCCGAAAGCACCGATACGCAGGCTCAGTGCCGGTTTGAACTCATCGCAAACGAGACCACGTTGGTGGACTGGCCTCATTATTTTCGTGCCGAGTTTACCGCGAATGTGCAAAATGATCGTCTCACCATGACACTGAGCGTCCGTAATACAGACACTAAGCCGTTCACATTTAGCGGAGCGTTACACAGCTATTTTGCGGTCAGCCAAATTCGCACGGTAAGGCTGCACGGACTGACAGGGCGACAATTCTGGGATAACAACGGCTCCGATTTTCACCGCGACCGCTTAGTGGACGATCAAGCCGCGCTGGAATTTCCCGACGCTATCGATCGTGTGTATTTTGCTTGTCAGTCACCACTACAACTGGTCGATGGCGAGGATCGTTTAAGCATTCAAGCGCAGGGCTTCAGTGAAGTGGTCGTCTGGAATCCCGGTGCCGAGGCGGCAAAAAAATTAGCCGACTTGGCGGACGAGGAATACCAGAAAATGTTGTGCATCGAAGCGGCGCTTATCGATAAGCCCGTTACCCTCTCGCCAGGTGAGGTGTGGAGTGGGTCGCAAGTATTGCAACAAGAATCACCCTGATTACGCGCAAGTTCCGGGTCTTTTTGTAACACCTTGCCACTTCCGATTGCGGGCGAAAACCGTATTTTCTGCCCGCTTAAAAGCCTAGGTTTTCTATCGCGCGCTATCCTGCTAGGTTCGCGAAAAATCCCAGCGGGTGGTGCGCGCGTGCGACGGAAATGATAAAGCCATAAACCGCCAACGCCGCCAGCCAAAAGAGGGTGCGCGCCACCTGCGTTCGACCCTCGCGAAACGCCATAATCCCCAGTGCTATATACAGAACTAGGCAGACAACTTTTACCGTCAGCCAGCTGTTAACCAATGGATAGACTCGCAGCATCAGCATTAAGGCAACCGCTGCGGCCAATAAGGTGGTGTCAACCAAATAGGTTGAGTAACGCACCAACGAGGCCTTCGGCCAGGAGTGCCCTAACAGCAAACCGGCGCCGCGCAAAAAAAATAATCCTCCACTTAAGAGGACCGCAAAAATATGGAGTGATCGAACCGACAGGTAATACTCCGCCATATCGCGACTCGCCTTAGCCCGCTTGAATTTTCTTAACGCCGGCAACTGTCAGCGGTGTTATGCCCAGCAAGCGGATCATCTCTGGCTGGTTCTGAGTCAGCAGTAAATCCGCCAGCGTATATTGGTCGAGGCAGGAAAAAAAAGCCTGCAACGCATGATGAAATGCATGTTTCAAATTGCACACTGGGGTCAATAAACAATTGCTGCCGTCGGCAAAGCACTCGACAATTTCCAGATCCTGTCCGAGATCGCGCACCAGCTTACCAACACTGATGTCTTCGGGTTTGCCATTTAAGTACATACCACCGTTTTTCCCCCGGGTCGCGATGAGATAACCCTTGACCGAGAGTTCATGCACCACTTTGCGCAAATGATTTTTGGAAATATCGTAGGCGTCGGCAATTTCACCTATGGTGGAAATTTGTGTGTCTTTGAGCGCAATAAAAATAAGAACGCGCAACGAATAATCGGTGTAGCGGGTAATACGCACAACAAGCCTCTCGCTTAGCCCGGCCGACCGTCCACCCGCGGACGCAGTAGCACAGGAGCATACAGGATCAGAAAAAAAGTAAAGGCCAGCAACCAAGCCGTAGCGGCGGACAAGATGCCGAAATGAAAATTAGCCAAGCCGAGCGGCACCATGATACGCAGCGCGGTGGCAACACTGATGGCGATATAAATCCAGATAGCGAATCGCATCAACTTTAGCGGCCGGCCGGTGTGGCCGAGGGATACCCGGGTCATCACTCCGAGAATCAGCGAGGCGATGGCGCCGAAGCCCAAGGTGTGTTGCCACAAGGAGGCCGGAAGAGCGAGGGAAAACTGCGAAATGCCGCGTAACAACAGCGCCGCCACCAGCCACAGATAGGACAGATGCAAAATCCACAGCAGCGGCTCTTTTAAAGTCAACCAGCCCCGCCACATCATCAGCCGCCACCCATTAAAGGTCGCGGCCACCAGGGCAATGCCGCCGACCACCGCCGCTGGGACAGGTAGAAGATTCGTCAATGCCAGCGCAAAAAGGCTCACCAAAGAGCCGAGTTCCACCCAGCGCGTCTTTTTCACCAAGGCGGAATCGCGGCCATTTTTAGCCAGCCAGTTGGCGGTAAATGCCGGTGTGATTCGGCCGGCAACTATGACGATTAACACAGTAATCAAATCCAGGCCGAGCAATTGCCCGGTCTGCAACAGTCCCGTTTTCCCCGACAGCAGGCCGATATGCATAATCAGATTGCCCGTCCACAGCAAGAGCAACACCGCCACCAGGATCAAGTTGCGACGATTGTTATGCGCGAGCAGCACCTTTGCCACATAGCCTGCAAGCACCGGTAGAAATGCCAGGTCGACCAGCGCTACCAGCCAGCCCGGCAACCAGCCCGCCAGCCACATCACCCCTCGACCCGCCGCCCACAGCAATACCAGCAGCAATAAATTCCGTCCGCGCAGCGGCGGCGCGCCAGTCCAATTGGTCATGGCCGTCAGCACAAAACCGGCAATGGCTGCCGTCACAAAGCCGTAGATCATTTCGTGGCTGTGCCACTGCATTGGTGCCCAGCCCAATGGTAAGGGCCATGCAGCGAAGAGAAATAGCACCCAACCGGCGACAATCAACAACGCGTAAGCTCCGGTGAGCAGAAAGAAGATGCGAAAAGGATAAGCAAAAGCCGTAGTGGCGCGCATCGGTGAACTCATCACAGCCTCCGGGGGGTGGGACGGGTCAAGATGAAGGTGGCGACGCAGACGAAAATCGTTGCCGTAATGGCCAGCACTAACGGCGACGCACCCAAAAACCATAGCAATAGCCAGCTGCAACACATGGCGACCGACGCCAATGCTTTAGCGCGCAGGCAGATCGCGCGCTGGTCGCGCCAGTTACACAGTGTCGGCCCCCAAATGGCATGCTGGTGCAACCACTCGTACAGCTCCGGCGCGCCTCGTTTGGCGGCCCACGCCGCTAGTAACAGAAATGGTGTGGTCGGCATTACCGGTAAAACGGCTCCCAATGCGGCCAGAGCAACGCTGACACCCACCAGCATTCGCCAAAACGTCCGCCGTGAAGGCCACAAGGACCATTGGCCTAAACTCATAGGGTATCTCCTGCTTCACACCATCATTATTTGAAGATGTATAAAGTTTACATCATATGCGCACGCCTGCACGACCTTTATGCCGGCACCAGATCACCCCCTTAAGCGGCGCTGCGGCCAATGCGAGTAGGCGCTGTTTCGTCAAAAGGCAAGGCGAAGCACCGCAGCGCGAATATCGATGCTTCGACAGCCTATTCTTAAATCTGTTACTCCAGGACAAATGTTTCACTGAGTTTAATATCCGCACTGGAGGTGCCCACCAACACCCGAAACTCCCCTGGCTCCGCTCGCCAAGCCTTGGTGTTCGCATCCCAGAAGGCGAGATCGCGCTCAGTCAAATTAAGCGTAATGTCTTTGCTTTCTCCCGCCTGGAGAAAGACTTTGTAAAATCCTTTTAACGCCTTTACGGGGCGAGGCACACTTGCCTGAACATCGTGTAAATAAAGTTGTACGACTTCCGCGCCGGCCTTTTCGCCCGTGTTACGCACCGTGAGGCGAACGGGAATATTTATGCTTTCGGCACTCACGTGTGCCGGCACTTCGAGCGTCGATAATTCGAACTGCGTATAGGAAAGCCCATGACCGAAAGCAAATAGCGGCTGAATATTTTGCTGCTCAAACCAGCGGTAACCAATAAAAACGCCTTCTTTATAAAGGGAGTCTGTTTCGTTGTAATCGTCCAGTGCAATGGGCGCCGTATCGGCGAGTTGTTTGGGCAGGGTGATGGGCATTTTGCCGCCGGGATTCACCTCGCCCAATAAAACCCGCGCATAGGCGTTGCCCGCTTCCATACCTCCGTACCAAGCCCAGAGAATTGCCGAGACCTGATCTACCCAAGGCATTTCCACCGCCGAACCGGCGATCATCACCACGACGGTATCGGGATTGGCTGCGGCAAGATTGGCAATGACTTTATCTTGGATGCCGGGGAGCGCCATGCTTGCACGGTCATCACCTTCGCGGTCGTAATTGTGGTCGAGCCCAGCAAAATAAATAACTGCGTCGGCTTTTTTTGCCGCAGCGACGTAGTCCCTTTGAGCGACGGTTTGCAGCCCCGGAGCATCCCAACCCAATGTTGCCCCCTCACTGCCGTCATAGAGAAATTCAACATCATATTCCCGCTCGGCGCGCAAATTAATGGCGTGACTGTGAATGCCTCCATCGAGTTTTGGCACAGCCATTATTTCGAGTCCGTCAATTTTTATCCGCGCACTGCCACTGCCCTGCAATTTAAAAGTATGCTCGCCGTCTTGCAGCGGCTTTAATTTGGCTGCGAGCGTCAGATAGTGTTTTACCGCTTTATTCGGCAGTTGAATATTCGACGAAGGCCAATCCTCCCGCTTTAATTCCGCTTGCCGTAAAGCATCCGCATAGTGCCGCACTTTCCACACCGGTGTGCCGGCACCGCCGTGGCGGGTGAGAATAAAATCTGCGGGTATCGGTTGCACTTGATCGCCGTCCGCCGCAATTAAATATTGAATATCGACATCACCGCCGAATGCATTGCGCAACCCTTGCAAAGGCGTGACTTCATATTCGGATTTCACTTGCGACGAGCCGCCGCCTCGGCCGTGAGCAAGATTGGCGTTGGGGCCCATTACCAAAATTTTACGCAAGCGAGACTTTTCCAGCGGCAATACATTGTGTTCGTTTTTCAGCAATACCACGCCCTGTTCGGCGATGTGTTGCGCCGCTGCACGATGCTCTTGGGTATTGCGCGCGCCGGGTAGACGATTCGGGTCCATCATGCCAATGCGCAATTGCAGCCGCAGGATGCGGCGCACTTTATCGTCGAGCACCGCCTCGGGAATTTCACCTTTTTGAATGGCTTCGCGCAGCGGCCGGGCGAAAAAATAATCCTCGTAATCGGCGACATGGGTGCCCATTTCCAGATCGAGTCCGTTGAGCGCCGCGTCGCGGGTATTGATATCCACATGCCAGTCCGTCAGCAGAACCCCATCAAAGCCCCAATCCCCTTTCAGAATATTTTTGACCAGCAATTCGCTTTGATTGGCATTGGTGCCGTACACGCGGTTGTAGGAACCCATTAGGGAATAAGCGCCACCCTCTTTTACCGCGGCTTCAAACGCCGGCAAATAAACCTCGCGCAGTGTGCGCTCGTCCGGCTTGGCGTCAACGCCCCAGCGATTGAGCTCCTGATTATTTAATGCGTAGTGTTTGACGCAGGCCGCGACATCCTGCTCTTGAATCGCGCGGACTTCCGGCACCACCATGCGCGCCGCCAGCAAGGGATCCTCACCGAAATATTCAAAATTGCGCCCGTAGAGCGGCAGGCGCGCGAGATTAACCCCGGGGCCGAGAATAATATCCTTGCCGCGATGGCGCGCCTCGCGGCCGAGAACCGTGCCGTGGAGCGTGGCAATTTCCGGGTCCCAGCTCGCCGCTACCGCCGTCAGAGGCGGCAGATAGGTGGCGAAATCCGTCTCCCAATTGGCGGAATCCCAACTGTGGCGGGAGATTTCCTCGCGCACCCCGTGGGGACCATCACTGAGCGTCATCTCTGGAATACCCAGGCGCGGTACACCGGCGACTGTGAATTTGCTGTTGGCATGGACCAGGGAAATTTTCTCGGCGAGTGTCAGCGCGGCCAACAGCCGCTCAACCTCCCGCTCGATATACTCCGGCGAGCGCGACGAGGACTTGGCGGATTTGCCGGTTATTCCGCTACAGGCAGCCAGTAACAATACGGCAATACAAGAAAGGAAAATAATGAACGGGTGCGGCCGCACCGATTGGCGTGGATTCATGCGCAAACCTATTAGAGTGGGTTTCGGAAAACTGGCCGTTGCTGCGCGCAAGTGACGGGCGTACGCCGCTGGGCCGGAGCGCCAAGCTTGGCGGCTCTCTCCTAAGAGGGTCAACCCCAATCGGCGAGGCGATAGCCAAGGGCGAATGTTAACGAGCGGCATCGGTCAGAGCTTGATCAAAACCATCGCGGGCGCTATGGTCCGCCGGCACTTTTACCCTAACGGAGCACATCATGAGCAATTTGCCCCCATGCCCCAGCTGTCAATCCCAGTACACCTACGAGGATCGCGACCTGCTGATTTGTCCTGAATGCGGCCACGAGTGGTCTGCAAACAGTGAGCCGGCGGCAGACGATGCCAAGGAAATCAAAGATGCCTTCGGCAATGTACTGCAAGACGGCGACACCATCACCGTCATTAAAGATCTGAAAGTGAAAGGCTCTTCAGCGGTCGTGAAAGTCGGCACCAAGGTTAAAAATATCCGCCTGGTGGAAGGCGATCATGACATCGACTGCAAAATCGATGGCATAGGCGCGATGAAACTGAAATCCGAGTTCGTTAAAAAAGCCTGACGCCCCCTAGGGGGCGTCCGCCGCTCAGGGAGCGGGCGGCGGCAGCACTTCCTTCTTCTGCGGTGTAAACCAATAGCCCTGAACCCCCAAATTGCGCCATGCCCAGGGCAGCCAGCGCATCAGCGCAAAGGCCAGCCACAGTGCCCACAGCAACATCGCAACGCGATAGATCCACAGCGGCAAGGTGATCGCCCAAGCCGACGGCAGGGCACTTTGGCTGTGATCCTGATACCACTGCAGATAGGTAGCGCTGGAGCCATTGCCGGTTACCAGCATGTCGGGGCGCGACAGCAGAGACGCGGGAATGCTGCCCGCCAGTGTCGCCAGCACCGCTATAGACAAGCCGAAAAGCACGAGCTGCATCAGGTTGAATAAGTGATCCGCCGGGGCGGCTTGACGCCGTCCTCGCAGGTACAGAGCGACGAACCAGATGGCGATCAGCGCCAGTACATAAAGATTGAAGGTCGCGACCCCCAAGCTCAGCAGTACCCATTCATAAACCTTCAGTGGCGTAGTGCCACTGCGCGCCAGCCCTATGGCTAACACCAGCACCACCAGCAGCGCACCCCAGAACAGCAGGGCCGGCCCCATGGAGGGACCACCCACCAGCAGCAGCCAGCGGTCCGCCGGCAAGTTCATCTGCAGGCGCAAGTTGGTGGCGGGCATGCCTAAATCGAGCGCGGGTGTCTGGGTTTTCAACCCCCCCGCCTTATCGCCCTGCCAGTCCACTTGCACCTGATGGCTGCCCGGATTAACTGGGATTTTCAGCCGGTTCTGGCTCTGACTGATGGGTGTTTCGCGACCGTCGATCAGCACCCGCTGCAGTTGCACTCCCGCAGGCAATTGCAGGTCGTAATGTTCACCCTGGGTGGCGCGCATGCTCATGCGCAGAGAGATAGAGTCGGCCCGCTTGCCAACATTTTGCTGCAGTTGCAATGAGTCGATACTCAATTGGCGGCCCTCCACCGCTACCGGGCGATTAATGGCCACCGCCACCGACTCCCCGGGCCAGGGCTGCCAAGCGTAGCCCTGCCCGGCAACCGGAGGAATCCCACTGGTGGTGGCGTGCCAACTGGGGGACACCTCCAGTGACCACAGCTCCGCCCATGGCTGTCCCTGTGGCGCGACCAGGGTCATCTCGGCAAAAGGCTTCAGCGTTGATTCCCAACTGAAGGTGTTCTGATTGGCGGCGAGTCGCACATCCATAGCCCCGCTCTTTACTTGACCACTGTTGGGCGCTTCGCCGGGCAGCAGCGGAATGGCGAGGTTGATCACACCATCGGCCGGCGCGATGCGCTCCACCACGGTGGTGACCGTCCACTCAAGTCCGACATTCACCTGGCGGCTGACGGACACATAGGGCGGCAGCGGTTCGGGCAGCAGCCGCTGGGCCTCCTCCCGCGCCGTCTGTTCCTGCTCGCGCTGCAGCTGCAGAACTTGGCTGGTCTGCCGCTCATTGGGCTCGCCGCTTAGACGCCAGTGGCGCAGCGTCTGGCGTACATTGTGAACCGGCAAGTCGAACGCTAAAGTGATCTGTTCCCGGCCGGCTGTACTGCCGTCTAAGAGCAGTTCGTGTCGGCCCGTTTGCAGACGCACCAGCAGACGACCATCCCAGCTTTTCAGCCAAGCCGCTTCTTTACCGTTCACCAACACGCTGCCGGGATACCAACCCGGCACTTGCGCCGGCAGAGGAAACGCCATATCCGCCGCCACGTGCACCTGCATTTTCACGCTCAGGCGGCCGTCCTGATCGCTGATGGCCACCGATTCGATGGCCGCGCAATCCGGCAGGCATTTGGGCGGTTCCACCAGGCGTTTTTTCAAGGTTTGCAAAAGTTCTTTGTCGACCACCACCTGCGCATCCGCCGGCGGCGCGCCGCCGAGCAACACCGCGAGCGCCAACACCGCCGCCTGGGTGGGCAGCGTGCGCAAGGACGGCATAGGGATGCGCCCAACCGCATGGCGTACCAACAAGGCGGCCAACAGCAGGGGCAACACCATCGCCAACACCGTCCCCAAGCGATTCAACCAAGGCGGCACCAAATAGAGTCCGACTTCGTCCATCGCTGTTACCGGGCCACTCCAGCTGAGACTCGCCTTATTCCAAGTCCAATCCGGCATACCCGGTCCCACCTGGAGCTTCTGTCCCGGATCGTAGGTCTTTTGTTGGCTTGGTGCGGCTTTGACCCGAGGGGCCGCCTCGTAGGCTAAGGCGCGCCGCTCTCCACGGCTACTGGTTGCCATGACCGCGTCGTGTGCCTGCAGAACCACCTCCTCCCGCTCTTGAATAGCGGCGTCGCCGCTTTGCGGCTCCTGCACCATCCAACTTTTCTCCAGTTGCGGATAGAGCACCTGGCGCGCCTGCTGCACCAGAAACGGCAAAGCGATCAACAGCAGCACTACAAAGCTCAGCCACAGGTAACGTTGTAGCCAGCTCAGCCACTTGCCGGTGGCAAACGGCAAGAGGGCGAACACCACAGCAAAATTCAGCCAGACCACCACCGGTGAACCCGCGCGTTGAAACAGCAGCACCACCGTCGCAAAGGCCACCGCACCAATCAGCGGGCTGGTCGCTCGGCCCAGCGCCACCGCCACTATGAGTACGAGAAAGATTTCCCACAGACTCCAGTTGCCAATCCAGCTGCCGCTCACCCGGTCGACGCCGCTGGCGTGCAGCAGCGACCAACCCGGCGGCAGATGCAGCGTGGTATTCACCTGGTCGAAATTCGCCTGCCAACCACTGACCGGCAGTGCAGTGGCGCGCTCCAGCCGGCTCACCGCCAGCAGGTTTAATTGCTGCGCGCGGATCTCCACGCCGCGAGCGCTCTGCTCATCCAATCGCGTAACCGACAGCGGCTGGCCGGCCTGCTCTGCGCGACCTAGCTCGTATACCGGTTGTGCCTCCAAACGCTGACGATCGGTGAACGCGCCCTTGATCTCGTCTTTAACGGTGTAGTGGTCGCCGCTGAAGTCCAGCCATAGGTTTTTGTTGAGCGTTAGTTGATTCGCTACCGGATTGGGATCACCTCGGTGCAGTTCCTGCACCATCAGCCGGCTGCCGGGCTCCGCCAGATAGGTCGGCAGACTTTGCCAGCGCGATGGCAACTGGGTTTGGCTCGGGTCCATGCCCGGCAGCCCGTCCAGTTGTACGGTGCGCAAAGCGGGATTGGCCTGGAAGACCCAGATTTCCTGGCTCGGCCACAGATCGTTGACAGGTTGATAGCTCAGTTCGGAAAGCGGCTGGTCGCTGTGGGCGCGCAGGCGGATCTCCCAGCGCCCCGGCTTTAGTTGCACCCGCAGGCTGCCGTCCTTTTCCACCCGCGCCGCCAGGTCGCTGTGAAAGCTGCGCGGCTGGAAGCCCGGTAGCAAAATCGGGCCGGTGTGCACCTCCCGCTCTTTGCCGCTCACACTGAGCTGCACCAGGGTTTCCATAAGTGCGGGATTGGCGTCTTCAATATGGCGGAAGACCTTAATGTCCAAGCTGTCGCCCTCCGGCGCGGCTTGCTCCTCGCGTTGCCCGCGCAGCCACAACTCGCCGGCCGTTGCCCGTGTAGGATTGGCAACGGGCGCGCCATTGATCGCCAGAGTTAACAAGCCGGTTTCCGCCGGAATTGGCAGTGTTCGCGGCAAATCGGACCACGCCCAGATGCCGGTTAAACGGTGCTCTCCCGCCGGCAGATGCACTTGGGGCTTATTGCCACGGCGCACCACGGCAACCGCCTCACCGCCATTGCGAACCTGCTGTGGCCAGAACGCATCGGCGCCGGGCAGAACCACCCAAGCGGGCGCGAAGGTTTCCACATTTAAGGTGAACTGCCCGCCGACATCGCCCAATTGCAAATCCAGTCGGCTCGGCCAATCGCACGTGCGGCTGTCTTGATTGAGAAAGTGCGGACAGGTGATATGCGGATAATCGTGTAAAACCCATTCGCGCCAATTCTGCAGCTCCGGCGGAACCGCGATCTGCGCCGCTGTCGCGAACACCACACCCAACCACCCGATAACGATCGCCAACCCCTTTCTCATGGTTCCTACCCTTTTATTGTGTGTCTTTAGCTGAGTCGCCAAGTGCGGCTGCAACCTGTCCCTTGCGCAATCCCCGCTCCCCTAAGGAGGGCGGGGTTCATCTATTGCCCTTAACCCAGCTCCACCCGCTTGCCCGTTTCCACTGATTTCAGCGCCGCTTCCACAATACGAATATCCGCCAAGCCGTCGCGGCCAGGCACCATCACCTCAGTGTTATTGAGAATAGCCAAAGCATCATCATCCATTTGCTTCGCTTGTTGATGGACGACAGTTTTATTCAGTTTTTTGCCGTCGCTGGTCCGCCCTTTGACACCGGTGTAGGACTGCATGGGCTCCAGCTCGTACCAGCCTTTTTCGCAGTTCACCCGCAGGTGGTTCATATTGCGCGTCACACTGGTGTTGCAGTGGGCGATGATGCCCTCGGGGAATTCAAGTTCGAGAAGTGCGGTGGAGTCGGTTTTGGTAAAAACCTTCGGCAAGTCATTTTCAAAACGCGCTGTGAGCGCAACAGGCTCCAGTCCGGTTGAATAACGGGCGGCATTAATCGGGTACACCCCCATATCGTAGAGCGCACCACCGCCCTTGCTGCGGTCCATGCGCCAGTCGTCTGCGGGCGCACCTCGACCGGCATAGCCCGCTTCGGCTTTTACGGTTTTAATCGCGCCGTAGGGTTTGGTCTGGGCGAACTCGATTACGGTACGCGTGTTGGGCTCATGCTGAAGGCGATAGCCGAGGCTGAGTTTTACTTTGTTTTTGGCGCAGGCGTCGATGATCGCCTGGCACTCGTCGACGGACATCGCCATAGGCTTTTCGCACCACACGTGCTTACCGGCTTCCGCCGCCATTACCGAATATTTCTTGTGGAGAAACGTGGGGGTGACCACGTAGACGACATCGATATCCGGGTTATCGGCGATCTGCGGCAAGGTCTCGTAGGAGTACACGTTCTTATCGGCAATGCCGTATTTTTTCTGCCACTCGGGGATTTTCTCCGGACTGCCAGTGACTATGCCGCGCAACTCGCAATACTCGGTTAACTGCAGACCGGGGGCTAAAAGATCGCGGCTATAACCGCCGAGGCCCAAGAGGGCGACGCCAATTTTCTTTTTTGGCTTGGCCGCCCAGGTAGGCAGGATCAACGACGAGGCGGATACACCGGCGAGACCTTGAAGCAGGCGGCGGCGGGACAGATGGGGCATGGGAATTCTCCTGTAGCTGAAGGCAGGTAGTGGCGGGACAAGCGGCAGAGGATATAACAGACCGCAAGTGCTGGACCACCCGGATATGTAAACCAATCGAAGCGATTGTAGACCGCTATCGGACGCGAATTCTTATGTGGGCCCAACAAAAAAAGCCGACAATGATGTCGGCTTTTGAGAAAGTGGAATAAATCAATTGCAGCCGATGCGGGTTTGCGAGACGGCTATGTTGTC
>CAYZVN010000081.1:0-13365 GCA_964482025.1 uncultured Saccharophagus sp.
CAGATAGCGAATATCCATAAACAATCCTTGCTAGACGTGATGTGATGCAGCTCCAAACGGGCAGCGGGGTGTTAAGAAGCCGGCGATTATAGACTGATTTGCTTGGTCTCTCCAGGGACCGAAGCTTTGCGACCTGCATCCGCTGGCGGCCGCGCTCAACCGCTTCACCGTTTGTGGTTCGGCCGACTGAAGAGGCATAATGCGTGCCCGTATTTCAACGCTAAGTTCTTGAGCATGCTGGAGAATCATATCCTGCCCGCAACCCCGGCCGAGCTGGAGAAGAGTTTGGCGGACACTCTGCTGGCCCATCGTCCCAGGCTGCGCAAATTCTGGCGCGCGGCGCACGATACCCGAAATAAAATGGAAAATCGCGCAGCAATGGAACGCAAATTCGCTGCGCTTTTTGCCGACTCCATCAGCCTGGTGGAAAATAAACGCCAACACCGCCCGCAGGTAAAGTTTCCGGAAAACTTACCGGTGAGCGCCCGCCGTGACGAAATTGCCCGGACGATTCTCGCCCATCAAGTGGTCATCCTGGCGGGGGAGACAGGCTCGGGTAAGACCACTCAGTTGCCGAAAATCTGCCTGGAAATTGGCCGCGGAATATTGGGCCAGATCGGCCACACTCAGCCCCGGCGCATCGCCGCCAGCACCGTTGCCAGCCGCATCGCCGAAGAGTTGAATGTCCCTTTGGGGAGCGCGGTGGGCTTTCAAGTGCGCTTTACCGACCAGACTCAGCCAAGCTCGCACATCAAACTAATGACAGATGGCATTTTACTGGCCGAAATTCAGCACGACCCTCTGCTGTTGCGCTACGACACACTCATTATTGATGAAGCCCATGAGCGCAGCTTAAACATTGATTTTTTGCTGGGCTATCTCAAGCAAATGTTGCCCAAACGCCCCGACCTCAAAGTGATCGTTACCTCGGCGACAATCGATGTGCAGCGCTTTTCCCAGCACTTTAATAACGCCCCGATCCTGGAAGTTTCCGGTCGCACCTACCCAGTAGAAATCCTCTATCGCCCCTGGGGCGGAGAGCTCGAAGATCAAAGTCAGGCGATTATCGAAGCGGTCGAGGAAATTCTGACGCTGCCGCAAACCAATAATGGCGATATTCTGGTGTTCCTCACCGGTGAGCGCGATATTCGCGAAACGGCATTGGCGCTGCGCAAAGCCGAATTGCCGCATTTGGAGATTTTGCCACTCTATGCGCGCCTGAGCTTGGCCGAACAAAATCGCGTCTTTCAAGCGCACAGAGGCCGGCGTGTGATTCTCGCCACCAACGTTGCCGAAACCTCAATTACGGTGCCGGGTATCGGCTTTGTGATCGATCCCGGATTTGCTCGCATCAGTCGCTATAGCGTGCGCACTAAGGTGCAACGTTTACCGGTCGAGCCTATCTCCCAGGCCAGTGCCAACCAACGAGCTGGCCGCTGTGGGCGGGTGAGCAACGGGGTTTGTATTCGCCTGTACGCGGAGGAGGACTTTCTTCAGCGACCGGAGTTTACTGACGCCGAAATTCTGCGCACCAATCTCGCCTCCGTGGTGCTACAGATGCTTCACCTGGGTATTGGCGATATTCGCCAGTTCCCTTTTGTTGAGCCTCCGGAGTCGAAGTACATCAGTGATGGCTATCGTTTACTTGAGGAATTACAAGCGGTAACACCCAAGGGTCAGCTGACGCCGATCGGCAGACAACTCGCCGGCTTGCCGCTGGATCCACGCTTAGCGCGCATGGTGCTGGAAGGGCAGCGGCAGGGCGCGCTGCGTGAAATATTGATCATTGTGGCGGCGCTTACCATTCAAGACCCGCGCGAGCGACCGGCGGAAAAACAACAAGCCGCCGATGAAAAGCACCGGCGTTTTTGGGATGACAACTCCGACTTTCTCGCTTATTTAAACTTGTGGAATTATGTTGAACAGCAGCGCCAGGAGCTTTCGCAAAACCAATGGCGCAAGCAAAGTGCCCGGGAATTTCTCGCGCACCTTCGCTTGCGCGAATGGCGAGAACTGCATCATCAAATTCGCTTGGCATGCAAACCGCTGGGACTGAAAGAAAACCAAGAGCCGGCGGCTTATCCCGCTGTGCACAAAGCGCTATTGGCGGGCTTGCTGGGCAATATAGGCGTGAAAAATGATGAGCCTGGCGATCTGCATTATCTCGGTGCACGCAACCGTAAATTTTCGATCTTTCCTGGCTCTTCCCAGTTTAAGAAAAAGCCGCGCTGGTTGATGGCGGCGGAGTTGTTGGAAACCTCAAAACTCTACGCCCACAGCATCGCCAAAGTGGAGCCTGAGTGGATTTTGGAGCTCGGCCAACACCTGCTAAAACATCATTATTACGAGCCCCATTACAACGCCAAAAACGGCCAAGTCCTGGCGTATGACCGAATTACGCTGTTCGGATTGACCTTGGCGGATCGCAAAACGGTTAACTACAGCCACATTAATGCCGCCGAAGCGCGAGAGGTTTTTATTCGCTCAGCTCTGGTGGAGGGCAATTATGGTCGGCACGCCTCACGCCATTTGCGCGGCAAAAAAAATGCGGCCAAAGACGATTTTTTTACCTACAACCAACGCCAGATAGCCGAGCTTCAAGATTTAGAAGCCAAGTCGCGCCGCAAAGATATTCTGGTGGACGATGAAGTCATCTACCGCTTTTACGACGAGCGCATTCCCGCCAAGATTGTGAACTTCGCCGGTTTCGAGCACTGGCGCAAAGAGGCGGAAAAAACCCAGCCGGACCTGCTGTTGCTGCCCCGCGAATTGCTGATGCAACACGGCGCTGAAGGTATTACCGACGCCCAGTTTCCCACCTCAATCACCGTCGAAGGAATGACCTTGCCGCTGACTTACCACTTCGAGCCGGGACATGCGGATGATGGGGTTAGCATCGGCGTTCCCGCCAGTGTGTTGCATACTCTGCCCGAAGCGCGTTTGGACTGGTTGGTGCCTGGTTTTTTGCGCGACAAATGCATCACCCTGATCAAAAGTCTGCCCAAGCAGTGGCGCAAACTGTTTGTGCCCGTGCCCCATTACGTGGATCAAATCATGCCTCGGCTGAAGCCGGGCAATCAGCCCTTGCTGGCAGCGCTGCAGCACGAACTCGCGCGTTTGTTGGGTAAACCTTTACCGAACGATCTGTGGGACGGCGTGGAGCTGGACCCTTTTTACCGAATGAACATCCATGTACTCGACGAGCGCGGCAAAGTCCTTGATCGCGGCCGCGATTTGGCGGTGCTGCGCGAACGCTATCGCGGTCATGTACAGACCACGTTACAAAAAGTGGGCGAAGACATCGAAAAAGACTCCGTTACCGAGTGGGACTTCGGGCAGCTGGAAACTTCCCGCACCTTGAAGCGCGGCGCCGTTCAGGTGCGCGCTTTCCCTGCGCTAGTGGTGGAACAAAATGCGGTGGCCCTGCGCCTGTTGGACAACCCGGTTGAAGCTGAACAGGAAAGCGAGCGCGGCGTAGTGGCCTTGTTGATGATGCAGTTAGCGGCCACGGTGAAATATCTGCAAAGGGACCTGCTAAAAAATAAGGATATGGCGCTGAGCATTATGAATTTAGGTCGCCGCGATGAAGTCGTGCAGGACATGATTCGCGGCGCCGTCTACCGCGCGTGTTTAGAGGGACATCCGCTGCCGCGAGACGAGAAAGCCTTTGCCGCGGCTTTATCCCGAGGCAAAAATACGCTGGTGCAATTGGCCAATGATTACGAACGCTTATTGCTACAGATTTTGGAGTTGGTGGTACAGATTCGTAAAACCATGAAGACGACCGCAAACCAATTGATGCTGGCGGCGACCTTCGCCGATATTAAGCAACAGCTGGAGCACTTAATCTTCAAGGGCTTTATGAGCGAGGTCCCATGGGACTGGCTGGAACAGTATCCGCGCTACTTAAAAGCCATTCTCGTGCGCTTGGAAAAAGCCCCTCTGGATATCCAGAAAGATAAGCTCGCCACTCGCCAGTTGCAGCAGCACTGGGAAAAGCACAGCGCACGGCTGCACAAGGACGGAGAGGCGATCTATCGGCAAAACACCGCCTGGCAGCACTTTCGTTGGATGCTTGAAGAGTTTCGCGTCTCCCTGTTTGCTCAGACCTTAAAAACCCGGGCGCCAGTATCAGAAAAACGCCTCGACAAATGGTGGGAAGACAGCCAACAGCCTTAATAGGCAAATAACGTCTTCCTCCTGCGTCCACTCAAACTAAAGACGCTGCGCAGCATAAGAGTGACAGCTGCGGAGACGCGGATTATGATTGCGGCCATTCTCGTACTCTCCTTCCCGTCTATAGGACTCTTGCATGAGCACTCCATATTCATGGACTTTTTCCCGCATTGGCGACTTCGACCAAGTACTTCTGCGTTCTGGTGAGGATTTGAAACACCTGAGCGAGCTGGATCCAAAGCTTTGGGCGGCGCTCGCCTGTCCGGTAAAAGGCTTGTTCTTCGACGAAAAAACCCTAAGCCTTATCGATGTCGATAAAGATGGGCGAGTGCGAGTACCGGAAATTCTCGCCGCCGTAAAATGGGCGACCCAATGCTTTAAAGACCCAGATCTTTTGCTGCAGCCCGCCAGCGAACTCCCGCTGGCAGAACTGAATGTAGAGGACGCGGAAGGCGCAGCCATATTGGCAAGCGCCAAAACCATGCTGCAATTTCTCGGCAAACCCGACGAGTCTGTTATTACGCTGGCGGATGTGGAGTCGCAGCAGGCGGCCATTACGGTGGCTCCGCTCAATGGCGATGGCATTATCCTCGCTGACTCCACCGATGACGCTGAATTGAAAGTGCTGATCGAAGAGATTCAGGCGGCGTTCCCGGGCATTATGGATGCCTCGGGCAAACCGGGTATCGACCTGCCGGCGGTGGAAAAATTTTATGCTGCCCTGCGAGCGCGGTCGACGTGGCTGGAACAGGGCAATACCGAATGGCTCAAGTCAGTGGATTGCCAAACGGCTTACACGGCGCTGACGGCAGTCCGCGAGAAAATCGATGACTATTTTAGCCGCTGTCGCGCCAGTCGCTTTGACCCCCGAGCGGTCGAGCAACTCAACCAACCGGTTGCCGCCTGGACCGCGCTATCCGCTGAGGCCTTGTCGGCCGATTGCCACGAGTTTGCCGCTTTCCCCCTGGCCTTGGTAACAGAGGATGCCATTCTGCCCTTAGCGGAAGGCGTCAACCCTGCCTGGGAGCAGGCAATAGCCACTTTCAAGCGTGAGGTGGTCACGCCTTTAGTGGGCGATAAGTCAGCATTGTCTTTTGCCGATTGGCAGGAACTGAAGCAGCGCTTCGACACTTTCCGAGCGTGGCTCGCCAGCGAAGGGGGTAAGGAAGTTGCCGCCATGGCGGCTGAACGCATCCAACAAATTCTGCAGGGCACTCACAAGGAAGCTTTGGAAGACCTGATTCGTCAAGATCTGGCCATTCAGCCTCAGGTGCAGGCGTTCGCCGCCGTGGAAAAATTATTGTGCTTTCGCCTGCATTTACAGACGCTGCTCAATAACTTCGTTAACTTTACCGATTTTTACTCAAAGGATAACCGGGCGGTTTTTGAAGCCGGCACCCTCTATCTCGACGGCCGCGCCTGTGATCTGTGCATCGAGGTATACGACGCGGCCAAACACGCGACTTTGGCCGGTCTCAGTAAATGTTTTCTCGCCTACTGTGATTGCACCCGACCTGACGGGGCCAAAAAAAGTATTGTGGCGGCGTTTACCGGCGGCGATGCCGATTACCTGCTCGTCGGACGCAATGGGGTATTTTACGACCGCGAAGGGCTGGACTGGGATGCCACCATCACCAAGCTGATTGAGAACCCAATTAGCATCGGCCAGGCGTTTTTCTCACCGTACAAAAAGCTGATTCGCTTTATCGAAGAGCGCGCAGCAAAAAGTGCATCAAATGCCGAAAGCTCAAGCCAAACTCTGTTGGAAAGCACCACCGAAAAAACCCTCACGTCGACAGATCCCGCTGCCGTAAAAGCCGGGCAGAAGCCAAAGTTTGATATTGGTGTCGTTGCCGCTTTGGGCGTTGCCGTCGGCGGCGTAACCACCGCGCTCGGGTTATTGCTCCAAGCATTTTTTGGCCTCGGCTGGTTGATGCCTCTTGGCCTGGTGGGACTGTTGGTGCTGGTCAGTGGGCCCTCGGTCTTTATCGCGTGGCTCAAGCTGCGACAACGCAATCTGGGGCCCATTTTGGATGCCTCGGGATGGGCGGTGAATGGTCAGGTTAAAATCAACGTCCCCTTTGGCGGCAAATTGACCGAGGTGGCCAAGTTGCCACCCGGTGCACGCCGCAACTTGGCCGACCCCTATGCCGAAAAGAAGGCGCCGTGGGGCAAGATTTTGATACTGCTACTCGTTTTGGTTGGCTTAGCGCTGGGCGGCTGGTGTTTAGCCACCGGCAAGTGCCCCTGGGTTTCTCAAGCAGCTGCGCCCGCGGCTGGGGAATTACCCGCAGAAGCATCCGTAGATTAAGCGCTGCACGCTGAATCTGACGTCAAAGGGCCGCAATCGCGGCCCTTTTTTGTATAACGCGTTAATTTACATCAAGTCTTTCCACATGTCTTAGCGGATACTACTGTCGGCAGAGTTTGCACCGGGTGGCCTTGCTTCGACTCGCATAGGTCTGTCATTTGCTTGTCATATTCGCGGCCTATATTGCGCGCCATCGCCTCGTTTTGTCGTCAAACGGCATTTTATCCGCCACACATGTGGCTTTCTCTTAGGAGTGTTTATGAAAAACAGACTAACTCTTCTCGCTACCTTGACCGGCCTCGCACCCGCAGTTGCTATGGCAGATATCTCCCTGTACGGCAAGGCCAATGTTTCTTTGGAATGGGTAGAAGAGGGTGACACCAGCCATAGTGCACTGGAAAGTAACGCGTCGAGAATCGGCATTAAAGGCTCTGAAAGGCTCAGCGACTCTGTAGAGGCCATTTATCTGTTCGAGTATGAAGCAAATGTGGATGACAACGACGACGATGCACTAAAACAGCGCAATATTTACGTCGGCGTAAAAGGTAACTTTGGCCAAGTGATTGCTGGCCACTTCGATACTCCACTCAAGAACGCACAGAATAAAGTCGACCTGTTTAATGACTTGCGCGGCGATATTAAAAATTACATTTCGCCCAACGACAATCGCACCGACAACAGCGTGATGTATTCCTCGCCCTCGCTCAATGGACTGGTTGCGAATGTGGCTTATATCGCCAGCGAAGACGAAGAGCGAGATGATGGAAAATCCCTCTCGCTGACCTATACCACCGATTCCCTCTATTTAGCGTTGGCCTTTGATCAGGATGTAGAAGCTGAAAACGCCGAAGCCCTGCGGGCCGTTGCACAGTTCGATATCACTGCGTGGCAGCTAGGTGTGCTGTATGAGCAATACGAAGAAGAAGGTGCAGACAGCCAGGATGCCTGGGTGGTATCAGCCCAGTACAACGTAAATGACAAGTGGGCACTCAAGGCACAATATGGCCAATCGGAAATTGCCTTTGGCTACGGCGCAGGACTGACGACCGATGAGAGCGAGTCCACCAGTATTGGTGCGGATTATAAAGTCAACAGCAACTTTAAGGTTTACGGCTTTTACACCACTATCACGGCCGAAGATGAAGGGGTCGCCGAAGATGTGGTGGACAACCAATACGCCGGCATAGGCGTGGACTTCCGCTTCTAAAACGCTAAACTTCTAAAACCCTAGAAAGGGAGCAGCAGCTCCCTTTTTTATTGCACTTTTTTGTGGACTGTCACTTCCACCAGCGACGCGAAAGCGCCAAACCGGCAAGTACCAAAAGAAATTCGCTGCCGGGCGCGCCGCTCTTTTTCTTCTTTTTCTGTGGCGGTGGTGGGCTTTGTTTAATTGCCAGCACGGGCTCCA
This sequence comes from uncultured Saccharophagus sp., assembly GCA_964482025.1. Lineage (GTDB taxonomy): Bacteria > Pseudomonadota > Gammaproteobacteria > Pseudomonadales > Cellvibrionaceae > UBA5868. The sequence goes on from CAYZVN010000081.1 coordinate 7,896, forward strand.
GGTCCGCCGCCGTGTCCACCGCCGGATCCACTACGGTTATACGGTAAATCATCACCCGGTTTTCATCGGTAATCGGGGCCTTATTGAGCTTGTCCTCGTCGGAGTAATTCAGCAGCGGTAATTCGGCGAAGGCCGTTTGCTTGAGTAGTGGTAGGGAGTTGATCTCTTCGAGAATCGCCATTCCGTCACCCATGACTTGGCCAAAAACGGTAAAGCCGCCATTCTGGTTGTCCAGGTTGGGGCCGCCGCCACTGTTATCCTGAAGGTTGAAAAACCATTCTGAAGTGGCGCTATTGGGGTAGCCGCCTCTTTTTGCCATGGCAATGGTGCCACGCTGATTGGACAGAACAGGCTCATTGATGACGGGAGCGCTCTGAGGAACTTTGGGAGTGTCCGCTATATTGGCGAGGCTGGTGAAATTGGCGTCATAGATAAAGCCGCCGCCCTGCACGACAAAGTTGGGCGCGGAACGGTGGATAAACGTATCGTCGTAAGCCCCGCTTTCCACATAGGCCAGAAAATTCTCCACGGTTTCCGGGGTGTACTCGTCGAATAGATTGACATCAAAATCGCCGAGACTGGTTTCGAACCTCACAATGGTGGCGTGAGTAGCGACACTAGCGGCTAACAAGCCGGTAAATAGAGAAGCTTTCAGAGTTTTAAAGCGCATGCGGCCCTCGTTGACGGTGTTGTTGCGGGAACGGACGCACAATCTAACAAAATGGCCGATGCATATCCGTAAAAAACTGTATTGCAACAGACGCTGGGATTGGGAGAGGCGGGGAGTGTCGCGGCGCAATCGTCAGACGAACATTGCGCCGCGGCTTTTACTGATAAACCCTTACATAATCGATTTCGTATGTCGCCGGAAAGGGCGTCTGCGCCGGATTGCCGCCATTGTTTCCACCAATGGCCAGATTAATCAGCACGTACATAGGTTTATCGCGAAAGGGATTACTGCCATCGGGATTAATCGTCTGATTGGTATCCGTGACGTTCATCAGCACATCATCCACATATAAGCGAATGCTCTGCGCATCCCAGTCGGCGCGCCAGACGTGGAAGCGCGACTCCCAATCCGGGTGCTGATGGCGCAGAGCATCCATGGAGCGTGTCGAGGAATCCCAGGCAGCCGACCAGGCATCGCTGTTATTGGCTTTCCATGCGACGTTGGCGAGTATTTTGTTTTGGTAATACTCCATGATGTCGATCTCACCGTTTTCGGGCCATTTGCCATTGCCCAACATCCAGAAGGCCGGCCAAAGGCCATTGCGGGTTTGAATACGAGCGCGCATTTCGAAGCGGCCGTAAGTCCAACTCACCTTGCCGCGGGTGTGTAAGCTAGCGGAGGTGTAGGCGGCATCCATGTAGTTTTCCCGCCGCGCGGTGATGGTCAACACCCCGTTGGCCACATTGACATTTTCCGGGCGCGCCACCGTGTAGTACTGGGCTTCGTTGTTGCGCACCATGCCCTGTTCGTAGCTCCAATAGCTGTCATTCGGCAAGCCTTCGCCGTCGAACTCATCGGACCACACCAGGCTATATTGCTTCTGTCCCGGTACCGTCTCTAAGCGCCACTGTTGATTCTGCCCGCCTTGGTAGGTTCGCAGGCGAATATCCCCGCCGTTGGTGGTGACACTGTCGACCACTTCCACCGCCTTGCTGCTGAGCCGGGAGCGGATGCTGACATAGCCGTCGTCGGCACTCTCGATGCGCCACTGCTGGTGGTGCTCTCCCAAGTAGTTGTACTGGCGGACATCCGCACCCTCGGCGGTGTTGCGATCCCAGACATCCAGCGACTTGCCACTGTGATAGGGCATGATGGCGTAGTAACCGTTTTGCAGATCCACCACTTCAAACTGCTGGTTGGTTTTACCGGTAAAGGCCCACTGAATCAGGTTCGCACCGTTCTCGCTGCTCTCGTCCGAGACATCCATGGGCAAGCCACTCAGGCGGTTGTAGATAAAATAGCGGCCGGTGGCCACAGGGCTGCCGGAAGAAGAGCTACCAGAGCTCGAAGCGCTGCTCGAACTCGATGAGTTACTTGATGAGCTACTTGATGACGACGAGGATGAACTGCTGCTCGATGAACTCGAGGCGCTGCTGCCGGGTGTCGGAGTTCCACCGCCACAACCGGCCAGCGTTAGCGCCAGGAAAGATAAGAGGATGCCGCAAGGGCTGGGACAGATGCGCATAAGCCATACCGTTAATTGTTATTGAAGTCGGTCTAGGCATTATCGGTCATCTCCCGGCAGCAGGGCGCGAACCTAGTGGCAAATCCACAAGACAAGCGCCGGCGATTGCCGCCGGGACAAGACGTCACTGAACATACTGGTCAGACATGTCGTATCAGCACACCGAGGTGACAGGCGCGGTGTGGGACGCTAGTTGCGCAAAAACTTCTCCGCGTACCAACAGCTCGCTTCTATCTCGTAGCCCTGGTTTCTCGCCCACGCCATGGCGTGGCGCACCAGCGTTTCGGCAAACCCTTTGCCGCGAAATTCGGGTGGCACGAAGGTGTGGTAAAAATCGATGGTGGTCTTGCCGGCAGGGTTGGTTTCCAGTGCGTATTCCAGCACGGCTTGTTGCTTATCAAAATCGAAAATAAAACGCCGTTGTTCGGGTTGATGCTGAATGTCGATATGTGTCGTCATGGAAGCACCTCAATCATTCCAATAGGTAATCCGCTCTTCCAAGCTTGGTCGTATCCGCTCCTCGGGCTTTTCCTGATAGCTGCCAATATAAATGAAACCGGCAATGCGATGATGATCTTCCATTTGCAAAAGTGCATTCACTTTTTTGCTGTAACCGTACCACTCGGTCAGCCACTGAGCGCCGAACCCCATGGTATGGGCCGCTAACAGAATATTCTGACAGGCCGCGCCCGCGGAAAGCACTTGCTCCCACTCGGGAATTTTGGCGTGCGGCGCAGCAGTCGAGATTACGGCGATCACCAGCGGCGCGCGGGTAAACAGTTTCGCCTGAAACTCCATTAGCTTATCAGTCGCCTCGGGATTCTCCTCTTTATAGATCTCTGCCAGCTTGCGGCTGAAACTCGCCCGCGCTGGTCCCTGGAAAATGACGAAGCGCCAGGGGCCGAGCTTGCCGTGGTCCGGCACTCGGTGAGCGGCCTGCAGAAGGGTTTGCAGTTGCTCGGAGTTGGGGCCGGGTTCACTCATATCTTTGGCCATCACCGAGCGGCGGGTGGTAATAGTGTCGAGCAGACTACTCATGAGGACTCCTTGGGTTTTGGGCTAGAAGCGCCGCAGCATACCGCCCTGGGACGGCGGGCTCAATCGCAGCGGCGCTGCGCAGGGGAGGGGTCTTGGGTATAATGCCGCCCTTTGTCTGACAGGTCCCGGAGATACCATGACCGTTCGCACCCGTATTGCACCATCCCCCACAGGTGACCCCCACGTAGGCACGGCCTATATCGCCTTATTTAACTACTGTTTCGCCCGCCAGCACGGCGGGCAATTCTTGCTGCGCATAGAGGACACGGATCAGGCGCGCTCGACGGCCAAGTCCGAGCAAGCCATTTTACAGTCCTTGCGCTGGTTGGGGCTGGAATGGGATGAGGGGCCGGATGTGGGTGGGCAAAATGGACCTTACCGGCAGAGCGAGCGCAAAGACCTCTATGCACAATACGCCGAGCAGCTGCTGGCATCGGGCCACGCGTTTCGCTGCTATCGCACCGCCGCGGAGCTGGATGAACTGCGCGAGGGGCGCAAAGCCCAGGGGCTGCATACAGCGCTCAAGCCCAGCGACTTGCAGCTGCCCGACCAAGAGGTTAAGCGTCGCGAAGCAGCGGGGGAGCCGTTTGTTGTGCGTATGAAAGTACCGGAAGAGGCGGGTCCTTGTCCGGTGCCCGATATGCTGCGCGGCACGATTGAACTCGATTGGAGCCAAGTCGACGCGCAAATTCTGCTGAAATCCGACGGTATGCCCACTTACCACCTAGCCAATGTGGTGGACGACCACTTGATGGGCATTACCCATGTCATTCGCGGTGAAGAGTGGATCAACTCCGCGCCGAAACATCTGCTGCTCTACCAATACTTCGGTTGGCAAGCGCCGCAGCTCTGCCACCTGCCACTGCTGCGCAACCCAGATAAAAGCAAACTCAGCAAGCGCAAGAATCCCACCAGCATTTTGTATTACCAGCGCATGGGCTATTTGCCAGAAGCGCTGCTGAATTACCTCGGCCGCATGGGCTGGTCTATGCCGGACGAACGAGAAAAATTCTCCCTCGCCGATATGCAAACGAATTTTGATATCCAGCGGGTTTCCTTGGGCGGGCCGATTTTTGATATTGAAAAGCTGAACTGGTTGAACGGCCTGTGGATTCGCGAAGATTTATCGGCGGATACCCTGGCCGATCGCCTTCAGCAGTGGGCGCTTAACCGCGATAATCTGCTAGCGGTGATCCCCCACGCACAGCGACGCATCAATACATTCAGTGATTTTATGCCGTTGGTGGGCTTTTTGTTGGCGGGCCAAATTCCGTTAACAGAAGCGAGCTTTAACGGCCTAAAAACCGATGCGCAAGCCACGATTAAAATTTTGCAATTCTGCAGCTGGCGTTTCGATACTTTGGCGGACTGGAACAAAGACCTAATTTTTGCGGAATTAAAAAACCTCGCCGATGGCATGCAAATAAAAATCAAGGACCTGATGCCGCCGCTATTTATTGCGATTGCCGGCACCACCGCTTCGATCTCGGTCACCGATGCGATGGAGCTGCTCGGCTCTGATATGACTCGAGCACGCTTGCGCCACGCGATAGACGCTCTCGGTGGGGTGGGAAATAAAGCCTTAAAGTCGCTTGAAAAGGAGTTCCGCGCGCTGCCGGCAGCCGGCGATTCTGCAGTAATCGGCGAGAACCCTTAATCCATGCTCACTCGTATCAAAACTCCATGCATAGGCGTTTGCTCCACAGGTTTGGGCGATAGCGTATGCCGGGGTTGCAAGCGTTTTGCCCATGAGGTGATCGGCTGGAATCGCTACTCCGAGGAAGAGCGCCAGCTGATTATGCGCCGCATTGAAACGCTGCTGAGCCAGGTGGTGGAAAACCACATTCGCGTGGTGGACAGCGCGAAGCTTCAACAGCAGCTCGAAGAGCAGCGGGTGAGAGTCTATCCCGGCTTGAATATTCAGTGTCAGGCGTTTGAAGCGATACGCACCTTTGGCGGTCAGCTAAAAGATCTGAACTGGATTGGCTGTGAAGCCGCGCCGAATTGTCGTGACCTGCCGGTTAGCGAAATCAAAAGGCGTATGGATGACGCGTTTTTTCAACTTTCCTGTGCTCATTACGAGCGTTATTTTGCGGTGCCAACCTGATGCTCCAAGCCATCGACAATTTTTTGCTTTGCCGCACTCCCGAAGCCTGGATCGAGCAAGCATTACAACACCCAGATATTCTCTTGATCGACCACGCCAACTGTGAAAAAAAAGCGGCGAGCACGGCGCT
>CAYZVN010000082.1:0-13364 GCA_964482025.1 uncultured Saccharophagus sp.
TTCAATTGGATTCCTACCGAAAATTCACTCAGGCTGACGTCGCTCCCAACAAAAGATTTGATATGGGATTGCACGCGGCTTTTAAGTCAGTATTTCCCATCGTAAGTTATTCCGGCAACGCTGCTTTGGAGTATGTCAGTTATACCTTGGGTAAGGCTGTTTTTGATGTCAGCGAATGCGTGCTGCGCGGTGCGACCTATGCAGTGCCTCTGCGCGTCAAAGTACGCTTGATCATTTACGACAAAGAATCGTCCACCAAAACGATTAAAGATATTAAAGAGCAGGAAGTTTACATGGGCGAAATTCCGCTCATGACGGATAACGGTACGTTTGTGATCAATGGCACGGAGCGTGTCATAGTGTCTCAGCTTCACCGTTCGCCCGGTGTATTTTTCGAGCACGATAAAGGTAAAACACACTCCTCGGGTAAACTTCTCTATTCCGCTAGGATTATTCCTTATCGCGGCTCGTGGCTGGATTTCGAATTTGATCCCAAAGATCTCGTATACGTGCGCATCGATCGCCGCCGCAAATTGCCGGTAACTATTTTATTGCGCGCCCTCGGATACACTTCCGAGGAAATTCTTAGCATGTTTTTCGAGACCAACAAATTCCGCTTAGTGGATGACAAAACCGTTAAGTTGGAGTTGGTTCCGGCACGTCTGCGCGGTGACGTCGCCACTTTCACCATTACCGATGAAAACGGTAATGTCATAGTCGAAGATGGCCGCCGCATCACGGCGCGTCATATTCGCCAGATGGAAAAAGCAGGTGTAAAAGAGTTATCGGTTCCGCGCGAATACTTGCTGGGGCGCGCCCTGGCAAAAGATATTATCGATCCGGCTACCGGGGAAGTGGTCCTGGAATGTAACACTGAGATCAGTGAAGACACACTCAAAGCCTTTACCAAGTCGGGCATCACCGAAATCGAAACGATCTACACTAACGAGCTGGATTGTGGTCCGTTCGTCGCAGAAACCTTGCGCATCGACCCTTCCCGCACCCAGTTGGAAGCACTCGTCGAAATTTATCGCATGATGCGCCCCGGCGAGCCGCCGACCAAAGAGTCCGCCGAGACCCTGTTCCAGAACTTGTTCTTTAGCCATGAGCGCTATGACCTGTCTGCGGTCGGTCGCATGAAGTTCAACCGCCGTTTGGGTCGCGAGGCTGAGACCGGCGAAGGCACTCTGTCTAATGAAGACATAGTCGACGTTATTAAAACCCTAGTCGATATCCGCAACGGTAAAGGCACTGTAGATGACATCGACCACCTGGGTAACCGCCGTGTGCGTTCCGTGGGTGAGATGGCAGAAAACCAGTTCCGCGTCGGCTTGGTTCGTGTTGAGCGTGCCGTAAAAGAGCGCCTGTCCATGGCGGAAAGCGAGGGCTTAATGCCCCAGGATTTGGTCAATGCCAAGCCGGTCGCTGCTGCGGTAAAAGAGTTTTTCGGCTCCAGCCAGCTGTCTCAGTTTATGGACCAGAACAACCCGCTCTCTGAGATTACGCACAAGCGTCGTGTATCGGCGTTGGGCCCGGGTGGCTTGACCCGTGAGCGCGCGGGCTTTGAAGTACGCGACGTACACCCGACTCATTACGGTCGCGTGTGCCCGATTGAAACACCGGAAGGTCCGAACATTGGTCTGATCAACTCATTGGCGACCTATGCGCGTACGAATCACTACGGTTTTCTCGAAAGCCCAGTGCGCAAAGTGGTCGATGGTAAAGTAACGGACCAGATCGAATATCTATCAGCGATCAACGAGTCACAGTATGTCATTGCTCAGGCATCGGCAGCACTGAATGACGAAGGGCGCTTGGTTGATGACCTGGTTTCTGTGCGCTACCAAAACGAATTCACCCTGAAAGCGCCGGAAGATGTTCAGTATATGGATGTCTCTCCCCGCCAAGTTGTCTCCGTAGCGGCGTCACTGATCCCGTTCCTCGAGCACGATGACGCGAACCGCGCATTGATGGGCTCGAACATGCAGCGCCAAGCGGTGCCGACCCTGCGTGCGGAAAAACCCCTGGTGGGCACCGGGATGGAGCGCCACGTGGCGTCCGATTCTGGCGTGTGCGTGGTGGCGAAACGCGGCGGTGTGGTAGAGCGCGCGGATGCTGCTCGCATTGTTATCCGGGTGGCCAACGACGAGGTAGTGGCAGGTGAGGCAGGGGTGGACATCTACAACCTGACCAAATACACCCGCTCGAACCAGAATACTTGTATCAACCAGCGTCCCATCGTACGCATTGGCGATGCTATCGCCCGCGGCGACATTTTGGCTGATGGCCCTTCCGTCGACCTCGGCGAGTTGGCGTTGGGCCAGAATATGCGTATCGCGTTTATGCCTTGGAATGGCTACAACTTCGAAGACTCCATTCTGGTCTCTGAGCGAGTGGTGAAAGAGGATCGCTTTACCACCATTCATATTCAGGAACTGACGTGCATTGCGCGCGACACCAAATTGGGTTCCGAGGAAATCACTGCGGATATCCCAAATGTGGGTGAAGGTGCGCTGGCGAAGCTCGACGAGTCCGGCATCGTGTACATAGGTGCGGAAGTTGGCCCCGGCGACATTCTGGTCGGCAAAGTGACGCCCAAAGGCGAAACCCAGCTGACGCCAGAAGAAAAACTGCTGCGCGCGATCTTCGGCGAGAAAGCCTCTGACGTTAAAGATACTTCGCTGCGTGTGCCGACTTCGACTCGCGGCACGGTGATCGACGTTCAGGTGTTCACACGCGACGGTCTGGAAAAAGATCAGCGCTCATTGGAAATCGAAAAAATCCAGCTCGATAAGGTGCGCAAAGACCTCAACGAAGAATATCGCATCGTTGAAGCCGCTACGTTCGAGCGTTTGAGTGCAGCTTTGGTTGGCCAGAAGGCCGTGGGTGGAAAGGGCCTGAAAAAAGGCACCGAGATCACTGCGGAATTGCTCGGCGAAATGGATAAAAAAGAGTGGTTCAAAATCCGCATGGCGGAGGAGAGCCTGAACGAGCAGCTGGAAAAAGCTGAGGCGCAACTGGCAGAGCGTCGCAAAGAGCTGGATGAGCGTTTTGAGGATAAAAAGCGCAAATTGGCCACAGGTGATGACTTGGCGCCCGGCGTTCTGAAAATCGTCAAAGTGTACTTGGCGGTGAAGCGTCGCATTCAGCCCGGTGACAAGATGGCGGGTCGCCACGGTAACAAAGGGGTTATCTCGGTGATCATGCCAGTGGAAGACATGCCCTATGACGAGCATGGTGAGCCCGTGGATATAGTGCTCAACCCACTGGGTGTGCCATCGCGGATGAACGTGGGTCAGATCCTCGAAACTCACTTGGGCTTAGCGGCTAAAGGTCTGGGCGAGAAAATCGAGCGGATGCTGCAGGAGCAGCGCAAAGTGGCTGAAGTTCGCGAGTTTCTGGAGGAAATCTACAACCGCACCGGTGACTCCCAGGCTAAGACACAGCTTGATACTTTAAGTGATGCGGAGCTGATCGATATGGCTCACAACCTGCGTGCAGGTGTGCCTATGGCGACGCCCGTGTTTGACGGTGCAGAGGAGCCGGAAATTAAGGCCCTTCTGCGTTTAGCGGATCTGCCGGAATCTGGCCAGATGACCCTGTACGATGGCCGTACAGGTGATGCCTTCCGGCGTCCCGTCACCGTCGGTTACATGTACATGTTGAAGCTGAACCACTTGGTGGACGACAAGATGCACGCCCGTTCTACCGGTTCCTACAGCTTGGTTACCCAGCAGCCGCTGGGTGGTAAGGCGCAGTTTGGTGGCCAGCGCTTCGGTGAGATGGAAGTGTGGGCACTGGAGGCTTACGGTGCGGCCTATACCTTGCAGGAGATGCTCACCGTTAAGTCGGATGACGTGGCCGGTCGAACCAAAATGTACAAAAACATCGTCGATGGCGACCATCGCATGGAGCCGGGTATGCCGGAATCCTTCAACGTATTGGTGAAGGAAATCCGCTCGCTCGGCATCAACATCGAGTTGGAACACGACAACTAAGCGATTTGATCATTAAGGGTGGTGGGTGCCGGTCGGCACCCACTGTGCACTGCACCCACTGGAGGCAAGAGCTTGAAAGACATATTGAATCTACTGAAAAACCAGGGACAGCCCGACGAGTTTGACGGCATTCGCATTGGCCTGGCATCGCCCGACATGATCCGGTCTTGGTCCTTTGGCGAAGTTAAAAAGCCGGAAACCATCAACTACCGTACCTTTAAGCCAGAGCGGGAAGGTCTGTTCTGCGCCAAGATCTTTGGCCCTGTCAAGGACTATGAGTGCTTGTGCGGTAAGTACAAGCGCATGAAACACCGCGGCATTATTTGTGAAAAATGCGGCGTGGAAGTCACTTTGGCCAAAGTGCGCCGCGATCGCATGGGGCACATTGAGCTGGCGAGCCCTGTTGCGCACATTTGGTTTTTGAAGTCGCTGCCCAGCCGTATCGGTTTATTGCTGGATATGACTTTGCGCAGCATCGAGCGCGTACTCTATTTCGAGTCCTACGTGGTAGTCGAGCCCGGCATGACCACTCTGGAGCGCGGTCAACTGCTCACCGACGAGCAGTATTTCGAAGCTATGGAAGAGTTTGGCGACGAATTCGAAGCCAAAATGGGTGCCGAAGCGATCCAGGCCTTGATGCGCGATATCGACCTGGAGGCCGAAGCTCAGAGACTGCGTGAGGAAATCCCCGAAACCAACTCTGAAACCAAAATTAAAAAGCTCTCCAAGCGCTTGAAGCTGATCGAAGCTTTCCTCCAGTCTGGCAACAAGCCGGAGTGGATGGTGCTGGAAGCTCTGCCGGTGTTGCCGCCAGATCTGCGTCCGCTGGTACCGCTCGACGGCGGCCGTTTTGCGACGTCCGACCTAAACGATCTCTATCGCCGCGTGATCAACCGCAACAACCGCTTGAAGCGCCTGCTCGACTTGAACGCACCGGACATTATCGTGCGCAACGAAAAGCGCATGCTGCAAGAATCGGTAGACGCGCTGCTGGACAACGGTCGCCGCGGTCGTGCGATCACCGGCTCTAATAAGCGTCCGCTCAAATCCCTGGCTGACATGATCAAAGGTAAGCAGGGTCGTTTCCGTCAGAACCTGCTGGGTAAGCGAGTGGACTACTCGGGCCGTTCCGTAATCGTGACCGGTCCCACGCTGCGACTGCATCAGTGCGGGCTGCCAAAGAAAATGGCACTCGAACTGTTTAAGCCGTTCATTTTCAGCAAGCTGGAGTTGCGCGGCCTGGCCACCACCATTAAAGCGGCCAAGAAAATGGTCGAGCGTGAAGAGCCGGTGGTATGGGATATCCTCGACGAAGTGATCCGCGAGCACCCCGTATTATTGAACCGTGCTCCCACCTTGCACCGTTTGGGTATCCAGGCGTTTGAGCCGGTGCTGATTGAAGGTAAAGCGATCCAGTTGCACCCTCTGGTCTGCGCTGCATATAACGCGGACTTTGACGGCGACCAAATGGCGGTGCACGTACCCTTGACCATCGAAGCGCAACTCGAAGCTCGCGCCTTGATGATGTCCACCAACAACATTCTGTCACCTGCTTCTGGTGAGCCGATTATCGTGCCGTCACAGGACGTTGTCTTGGGGCTCTACTGGATGACGCGCGAGCGCATCAACGCCAAGGGCGAGGGCATGGTGTTCTCCGACGCCAAAGAAGTGAGCCGCGCTTTCTATTCAAACAGTGTGGATCTCCAGGCGCGTATCAAAGTGCGCATCCGCGAGGTTTTTCTGCGTGAAGATGGCGAACGTGAAGAGAAGGCAGGGCTGGTCGACACGACTGTTGGTCGCATCCTGTTGTGGGAGATTGTTCCGGACGGCATCCCCTTTGAGATGATCAACCGGCCAATGGTGAAGAAAGCCATTTCGGCTTCGATCAACTTCTGCTATCGCGTGGTTGGGCTGAAGGCGACGGTTATTTTTGCGGACCGACTCATGTACATGGGTTATGACTTCAGTACCAAGTCTGGCTCGTCCATTGGTGTTAACGACTTCGAAATCCCGGCTGATAAGGTCGAAATCATCGATCGGGCTGAAAATGAAGTGAAAGAAATCGAATCCCAGTACTCTTCCGGGCTTGTGACGCAAGGGGAGAAGTACAACAAGGTGATCGATATCTGGTCGCGCGCCAACGACTTGGTTGCCAAGTCGATGATGGAAGGGATCTCAAAAGAGAAAGTCGCCAATCGTGAAGGCAAAGAAGAAGTTCAAGACTCCTTCAACTCCGTCTTTATGTACGCCGACTCAGGCGCCCGGGGTTCACCAGCGCAGATCCGTCAGTTGGCCGGTATGCGCGGACTTATGGCGCGTCCTGATGGCTCCATTATCGAGACCCCGATTACCGCGAACTTCCGTGAAGGTTTGAACGTATTGCAATACTTCATCTCGACTCACGGTGCCCGTAAAGGTCTTGCGGATACCGCATTGAAGACCGCGAACTCCGGTTACTTGACGCGTCGCTTGGTCGATGTTGCGCAAGACGTGGTTATTACCCAAGTCGATTGCGGCACGGACCAGGGCTTGATGATGGCGCCGGTGATCGAAGGTGGCGACGTTATCGAATCGCTGGGCGACCGGATACTTGGTCGCGTGGTTGCGCGTGATGTTATGCGTCCGGGTTCCGATGAAATTCTGGTCCCCGCCGGCACCATGATCGATGAAAAGTGGGTCGAGCGCATTGAAGGTATGGGCATCGACGACGTGTGTGTGCGCTCTGCGATCACCTGCGAAGTCCGCTACGGCATTTGTGCCCAGTGCTACGGTCGTGACTTGGCGCGCGGCCATCGAGTGAACGTGGGTGAAGCGATTGGCGTTATCGCCGCACAGTCCATCGGTGAGCCGGGCACCCAGTTGACCATGAGGACGTTCCACATTGGTGGTGCGGCCAGCCGAACGTCACTGGCCGATAGTATCCAGATCAAGCAGGACGGCACCATTCGTCTGCTCAACGTCAAAGTGGTCAAGCGCGAAGATGGCAATCTCGTCGCGGTTTCCCGCTCTGGCGAATTGGCTGTCGCCGACGCCGCGGGCCGTGAGCGCGAGCGCTATAAGATACCTTACGGCGCCGTAATTTCGGCGAAAGATGGCCAGGAAGTGAAGGGTGGCACCACCATTGCGAAATGGGATCCCCATACTCACCCGATGATCACTGAGGTGGCAGGGCGAGTGATGTTCTCTGGAATGGAAGAGGGCTTGTCCATCCGCCGTCAAACCGATGAAATCACCGGTCTGTCATCCATTGAGGTTATGGATCCGGCCGAGCGTCCGTCTGCCGGTAAAGACCTCAAGCCCGCGGTGACCTTGGTGGATGAGCACGGCAAAGAGTTGATGCTGGCCAACACTAGCCAGCCAGCGCACTACATGCTGCCTGCCAAAGCCATCTTGAGCTTGAACGACGGGGATAGGGTAACGGTTGGCGATGTTATCGCGCGTATCCCGCAAGAAGGTTCGAAGACGCGGGATATTACCGGTGGTCTGCCGCGCGTAGCGGACCTGTTCGAAGCGCGCAAGCCGAAAGAGCCCGCCATTCTGGCGGAGATATCGGGCACCATTTCCTTTGGTAAAGAAACGAAAGGCAAGCGCCGCTTGGTGATCACGCCGCCCAACGGCGAATTGATGCCAGATGGCTCCAGTCACTATGAAGTGCTGATTCCGAAACATCGTCAGTTGACCGTGTTTGAGGGCGAAATGGTGGCCAAAGGGGAAGTGGTCTCCGACGGGCCGGCTAACCCGCACGACATTCTGCGTCTGCAAGGTGTAGAGGCCTTGGCGGCCTATATCACCAATGAAATTCAGGACGTTTACCGTCTGCAGGGTGTGAAAATCAACGACAAGCACATTGAAGTGATCGTTCGTCAAATGCTGCGCAAGGTCGACATCATGGAGATGGGCGACTCCGACTTCGTCAAAGGCGAGCAAGTGGAGTACAACCGCGTCTTGGAAGCCAACGAAAAACTGCGAGCCGAAGATCGGCAGCCGGCACAGTTCGAGCGCCAGCTCTTAGGGATCACCAAGGCGTCACTGGCAACGGAATCGTTCATCTCGGCGGCATCGTTCCAGGAAACCACTCGCGTACTGACCGAAGCTGCGGTCACCGGCAAGCTCGACGAGCTGCGCGGACTGAAAGAAAACGTTGTGGTGGGTCGCTTGATTCCGGCTGGTACCGGCTTGGCCTACCATAGCGAGCGTCGTCGTAAGCGTGAAGCTTCTGCGTCGGCAGTGGATGGTGTCAGTGCGGCAGAAGTAGAAGCTGCTCTGACCGAGGCGCTGAAGTCTAGCGCCGAATGAAGAAAGGCGCCGTTTTGGCGCCTTGACGATCGCGGGGAGCGCAATTAGAATGCGCCACCCGCGATTTCTGTGGGCGGGCAATTATTGTCTGATTTAACCTTAATAATCTTCCCTTTGGGGAGAGTTTTTTAAAGTCTGGAGTTTAGTTTCATGGCAACGATCAACCAGTTGGTTCGTCAGCCGAGAAAACGCAAGGTACAAAAGAGCGATGTTCCGGCACTGCAACAGTGCCCCCAGCGCCGTGGTGTGTGCACCCGCGTTTATACCACTACACCGAAAAAGCCTAACTCAGCGCTGCGTAAAGTGTGTCGCGTACGCTTGACCAATGGTTACGAGGTGAGTTCTTACATTGGTGGTGAAGGCCACAATCTGCAAGAGCACAGTGTGGTGTTGATTCGCGGTGGTCGTGTTAAGGATTTGCCGGGTGTGCGTTATCACACTGTGCGCGGTTCCTTGGATACGTCGGGTGTTAACAACCGTAAGCAGGCTCGTTCTAAATACGGTACCAAGCGTCCTAAGTCTTAATAGCTTAGCTCGGCATCTGCATTTTTCGATTAATCATCAGTAAGGCTGAGTGGGTGCTTCGCGCCGTATCTCAGGCAACCTGAATTTAAGTGAGTTTTATTTATGCCTAGAAGAAGAGTCGTCGCCAAACGCGAAGTTCTTCCGGATCCCAAATACGGAAGCCAATCCTTGGCGAAGTTTGTAAACCACGTCATGACCAGCGGAAAGAAAGCCGTGGCTGAACGCATTGTCTACGGTGCGCTGGAGATCGTCGGTGAGCGTCTGAAAAAGAACCCGGTTGAGGTGTTCGATGAGGCGCTGGCAAATGTATCGCCACTGGTGGAAGTGAAGTCTCGTCGCGTGGGTGGCGCCACCTACCAAGTTCCTGTGGAAGTACGCCCCAGTCGTAGAACTGCACTGGCTATGCGCTGGTTGGTGGAATACTCTCGAGGTCGCGGAGAAAAATCTATGCCGCAGCGTCTTGCAGGTGAGCTGATTGACGCATCACAAAACAAAGGTGGTGCAGTTAAGAAGCGTGAAGATGTTCATCGTATGGCAGAGGCCAACAAAGCGTTCTCCCATTTCCGCTTTTAATATCTTCGCAAGACCGCAACAGAAGGCAGCTATGTTCGCTGCCTTTTCGTTGTCAACAAAATTCCAAACTATACGGGGAATACAGCCGTGGCACGTAAAACTCCTATCGCGCGATATCGCAATATCGGTATCTGCGCACACGTAGATGCCGGTAAAACGACTACCACTGAAAGGGTGCTGTTTTATACCGGGTTGTCCCACAAGCTTGGCGAGACCCATGATGGGTCTGCCACTACAGACTGGATGGTTCAAGAGCAAGAGCGTGGAATTACCATCACCTCTGCAGCCGTTACCGCCTTCTGGAAAGGCATGGGGGGGCAGTTTGATGAGCATCGAATCAACGTTATCGACACTCCTGGACACGTTGACTTCACCATTGAAGTTGAGCGCTCTTTGCGCGTGCTCGACGGAGCAGTAGTCGTTTTGTGCGGCTCCTCAGGCGTTCAGCCGCAGACCGAAACGGTGTGGCGTCAAGCGAATAAATATGAAGTGCCGCGACTCGTGTTCGTCAATAAGATGGATCGTACCGGGGCAAATTTTCTGCGCGTTGTTGAGCAGCTGAAAACCCGCTTGGGCGCAAATCCTGTGCCGCTGCAAATGACGATTGGCTCTGAAGAAAACTTCAAGGGTGTCGTCGATCTAGTAAAAATGCAGGCGATCGTTTGGAACGAAGAAGATCAGGGAACAACATTTAAGTATGTGGATATTCCCGAAGAGCTTTTGGATAGTTGTAACAAAATGCGTGAACAGCTGATCGAGGCTGCAGCTGAGTCTTCTGAAGAATTGATGAACAAATACCTCGAAGGCGAAGAGCTGACAGAGGCGGAAATCAAAGCCGGTCTGCGTGCGCGCACCTTGGCGAACGAAATTATTCCGGTGCTCGGCGGTTCAGCATTCAAAAACAAAGGCGTGCAAGCGATGCTGGATGCGGTTATCGAGTACCTGCCGGCACCGACCGAAATTAAAGCAATCGAGGGTGTGCTGGAAGATGGGGAGACCATCTCCTCCCGTACCGCGAGCGATGAGGAGCCATTCTCTGCGCTGGCTTTCAAAATTGCGACAGACCCATTCGTTGGTACTCTGACCTTTTTCCGCGTGTATTCTGGAAAGTTGAACTCTGGAGACACGGTGTATAACCCGGTCAAAAGCAAAAGAGAGCGCGTCGGTCGAATGGTGCAAATGCACGCAAACCAGCGCCAGGAGATTAAAGAAGTATTGGCAGGTGACATCGCTGCTGGTATCGGCTTTAAAGATGTAACCACGGGTGACACTCTTTGTGATCCGGCGAACATTATCACGCTGGAGCGTATGGAATTTCCGGAGCCGGTTATCCACGTAGCGGTTGAGCCGAAAACTAAGGCTGACCAAGAAAAGATGGGCATCGCGCTGAGCAAGCTTGCTCAAGAAGACCCTTCTTTCCGCGTAAAAACGGACGAAGAAACTGGCCAAACCATCATTGGCGGCATGGGTGAGTTGCACCTCGACATCATCGTTGACCGTATGCGTCGCGAGTTTAACGTTGAGGCCAATATTGGTAAGCCGCAGGTGGCCTATCGAGAAGCGATTCGCAACAAGTGTGAAATCGAAGGCAAGTTCGTGCGTCAATCGGGTGGACGAGGTCAGTACGGGCATTGTTGGATCCGCTTCGAGCCCGGTGCTGATGAAGGTGCAGAAGGACTTGAGTTTGTTAACGAAATCGTCGGCGGTGTCGTTCCCAAAGAATATGTTCCTGCTATTCAGAAGGGTATCGCGGAGCAGATGCAAAACGGTGTCGTGGCGGGATATCCTCTGCTGGGTCTGAAGGCGACGGTTTACGATGGCTCTTATCACGATGTTGACTCATCGGAAATGGCATTTAAGATCGCTGCTTCTATGGCGACCAAAAAGCTGGCGCAGCATGGCGGCGCGGTTTTGCTCGAGCCGGTTATGAAAGTGGAAGTTGTCACTCCAGAAGAGAATATGGGTGACGTCGTTGGCGATTTGAACCGTCGACGCGGCTTGATTCTTGGTATGGATGAAAGCGTAAGCGGTAAAGTGGTAAACGCCGAGGTTCCGCTGGCAGAGATGTTTGGTTATGCCACAGCACTGCGCTCGGCAACCCAGGGTCGCGCAACCTATACCATGGAATTTTTGAAGTACGCGGAAGCGCCGCGCAACGTTGCGGACGAAGTTATCGCGAAAAGCAAAATCGCCAAAGACGCTGGCTAATTAATCCGTTTTATTATTTAGAGGAATTATCACAGTGGCAAAAGAAAAATTTGAACGCACGAAACCCCACTTAAACGTGGGCACCATCGGTCACGTTGACCACGGTAAAACGACTTTGACAGCGGCTTTGACACGAGTATGTGCTGAAGCATGGGGTGGCAGTGCCTTAAGTTACGACGGTATTGATGCGGCACCGGAAGAGAAGGCTCGCGGCATTACGATTTCGACGTCACACGTAGAATATCAGAGCCCGACCCGTCACTACGCTCACGTTGACTGCCCCGGACACGCGGACTACGTCAAAAACATGATTACCGGTGCGGCGCAGATGGACGGAGCCATTCTGGTATGTTCAGCAGCGGACGGCCCTATGCCGCAAACCCGCGAGCACATTCTGTTGTCTCGTCAGGTAGGCGTACCTTACATCGTTGTGTTCTTGAACAAAGCGGACATGGTGGATGACGCCGAACTGCTGGAGCTGGTTGAGATGGAAGTGCGCGAGCTGCTGTCCAACTACGACTTCCCCGGCGACGACACACCGATCATCACCGGTTCTGCTTTGATGGCGCTGAATGGCCAGGACGACAACGGCCTGGGTACGACAGCTGTTCGCAAGCTGGTTGAGACTTTGGATGCTTATATTCCGGAGCCAGAGCGCGCGATTGATCAGCCGTTCTTGATGCCGATTGAAGACGTGTTCTCGATCTCTGGTCGCGGTACGGTTGTGACCGGTCGTGTAGAGCGCGGCATTGTTAAAGTGGGTGAAGAGATTGAAATCGTGGGTATCACCCCGACGGTCAAAACCACTTGTACCGGTGTTGAGATGTTCCGCAAGCTGTTGGACGAAGGTCGTGCAGGCGAGAACGTTGGCGTTCTGTTGCGCGGCACTAAGCGCGACGAAGTTCAGCGTGGTCAAGTATTGAGTAAGCCAGGCGCGATCAAGCCGCACACTAAGTTCCAGTCAGAAGTGTACGTCTTGTCAAAAGAAGAGGGTGGCCGTCATACGCCATTTTTCAAAGGCTATCGTCCACAGTTTTACTTCCGTACTACGGATGTGACCGGTTCGTGTGAGTTGCCAGAAGGCGTGGAAATGGTTATGCCGGGCGACAACGTTCAGATGACGGTAACTTTGATTGCACCCATTGCAATGGATGAAGGTCTGCGCTTTGCGATTCGCGAAGGCGGTCGTACCGTTGGCGCGGGCGTCGTAGCCAAAATTTTTGAGTGATTGACCTCTTAGTGCGAAGGGGCCGAAAGGCCCCTTTTTTTATGCTTATTGATCCAATATTGCGCATTGGATCAATAAGCATAAAAAACATTTGAAATCCTCTGTTTCGATGTTGACAGCCTAAAAGACCCCCATTAGAATTGCGCCTCCTTTGACCGGCCACCTCGAAAGTAGTCGGGTTCTTTAAAAAACGACTGGAGTTTTGGTTCCTATGCAGAATCAACGTATTCGGATTCGCCTGAAGGCATTTGATCACAGACTGATTGATGCTTCGACGCAAGAGATAGTTGATACGGCCAAGAGAACAGGCGCGCAAGTTCGCGGCCCGATTCCTCTGCCGACTCGCAAAGAGCGTTATACCATTTTGATCTCCCCGCACGTCAATAAAGATGCGCGAGATCAATATGAGATTCGGACTCACAAGCGTCTTCTAGACATTGTTGAGCCGACCGAAAAGACTGTGGATGCCCTGATGAAGCTGGATTTGGCTGCGGGCGTAGAAGTTCAAATTAGTCTTGGCTAAAACTCCAAGCCAG
>CAYZVN010000083.1:0-13234 GCA_964482025.1 uncultured Saccharophagus sp.
GCCAGTGCGCTGGCAAATTTGGATTGCAAACTATCCACATTATTGCGCTTTATCAGGCTGGTGAAGGAAGGAACGGCAATGGTGAGCAGGATGGCGGCGATGATGATGACCACCATAAGTTCGATCAGGGTAAAGCCTTGGTTTTTATTGGATGGGCCTATCACAATGCGTCTCTCTTCTCGTTAACGTATAAAAGAGCCTGCTTAGCTAAAAGCACAGTAAAACAGGCAGGTTGGGTTGTCATTGGGGCGGGGACAAGCGGACCGGATCTGCGACCGGTGGCATTGAAATAAGCGGGAATCTGTGTAAGCGTGAGGCGCTTCACATTTTTATTTTGTCCGCAAACCGCCGAGTCCGGTGAGTTTTTCTGACCGGCGAATGGTACCCCCGATCAGCCCATATCAATCGTGTGTAGCGTCAGACGCTGGTTTCGTTCAGCCGCAGCTCTTTCGGCAGGGTAAAGCTGATGTTTTCCAGGCGGCCGCTCAATTCCATGGGGGCAGAGGCCCCGAGTTTGCGCAAGCCTTCAATCACGTCGCGCACCAACACTTCCGGGGCGGAAGCGCCCGCCGTGATACCAATGGCGCGGCAGTCGGTGAACCACTGCTCTTGCAGATCATCTGGGCCGTCGATCAAGTAAGCGCGCGCGCCACAGCGTTCCGCCAATTCGCGCAGGCGGTTGGAGTTGGAGCTGTTGGGCGAGCCCACTACGAGCACAACTTCACACTCTAAAGCCAGTTGCTTAACGGCGTCCTGGCGGTTTTGGGTGGCATAGCAGATATCGTCTTTACGCGGTCCTTGGATGTTGGGGAACCGTGATCGAAGACAGTCGATGACGCGCGCCGTGTCATCAACCGACAGAGTGGTTTGGGTAACGTAGGCCAGTTTTTCTGGGTTGCGGACTTGCAGTTTAGCCACATCGGCTTCGTTTTCGACTAGATAGATGGCGCCGCCAGTGCTGCTGTCGTACTGGCCCATGGTACCTTCAACTTCGGGATGACCGGCGTGACCGATCAGCACGCACTCCCAACCTTCGCCGCTGTATTTGGCGACTTCCACGTGTACTTTTGTGACCAGTGGACAGGTGGCATCAAAGACTTTGAGCCCACGGTTTGCGGCCGTTTTGCGCACCATTTGGGAGACGCCGTGGGCACTGAAAATGACGATGACATCGTCTGGAACGGCGTCCAGTTCGTCGACAAAAATTGCTCCGCGATCGCGCAGTTGTTCCACAACAAATTTGTTATGGACCACTTCGTGGCGAACATAAATGGGGGCGCCAAAAACATCGAGCGCGCGATTGACTATGTCGATGGCGCGATCGACGCCAGCGCAAAAGCCGCGTGGATTAGCGAGTTTGATCTCCATGGCGCTCTCCTCAGTGAGTGATCGCGGGACTGACATCAATGATGTGGACACTGAATTCAATGTCGCGCCCAGCAAGGGGGTGATTAAAATCAATGGTCACTGTGTGTTCGTCAAACTCCTGTACAACTCCCGGCACTTCGTTACTTTGCGCATCGGCGAATGACAAAACCAAGCCCTCGCTCAACTCGACATCTGCGGGAAACTGGCTGCGCGGAATTTCCTGAAGATTCTCCGGGTTGTAACCGCCAAAGCCTTTTTCGGGGTTAATGGTGAAGGATTTTTCATCACCCGCTTGCAAGCCCATTAGGGCTTCTTCAAAACCCGGCAGCAAATTGCCATCGCCGACAACAAAAGTGACCGGCTCGGCATCAAAATTGGAGTCCACTACCGAGCCATCTTCCAGCTCAAGGGCGAAATGCAGCGTCACCTGAGTTCCGGGACCAATCGTTAAATCATTCATCGTTTGTCTTTCGTCCTTTAAACATATCCAGTATCAGAAGAACTGCGCCAATGCAGATGGCGGAGTCGGCAATGTTGAACGCTGGCCATTCGTATTTTTGATAGTGCAGCACAATAAAATCCACCACATGCCCAAGCACGATGCGATCGTAAAGATTGCCGATTGCGCCGCCGAGAATAAGGGATAACGCGAGTGCTTCTTGGGTGTTACCTTTTTGTCGGTAGATCCGCGTCACCCAGACGATCAGTACCAGACTGATGACAAAGGCCAGCACCGCAAAAAACCAGCGCTGCCAACCGCCCGCTCCAGCGAGAAAACTAAAGGCGGCCCCTTCGTTAAAACGCAGCGTGAGATAAAAAAATGGGGTTACCGGCGCAACCTCCAAATATTCCAAATAGGCGACCGAAAGATGCTTGGTAAGCTGATCCAGCACTATGACAATGAACGCAATGGCGAACAGCAACCACGGCAGTTTGCGCTGTGTATTTAAAGACTCATGCATAAATGCGCCGCTCCCCGCTTCCGTCAACATTTTGCACGCAACGTCCACACAGTTCGGGGTGTGAGCCGTGTGTGCCCACATCCGAGCAGTGATGCCAGCAACGAACGCATTTCGGCGCACTGGTGCGCTCGATCACAATGCGCAAGCCGGGCATATCGGTTTTTGCTACAGGCTGCGCGCCGTCATCTGGCTGAATGCTGACTTTCGAGGCCATCAACACAAAGCGCAATTCCTCTCCCAATAAGGCCAGCTTGCTCTGCAACTCGCCGCTGCACAACAAGGTGACTTCGGCCTCCAGGCTTTTGCCGAGCTCGCCGGCACTGCGCCGGGCTTCCAGCTCTTTATTGACCGCCGCTTTTACATCGGCCACCAGCTCCCAATATTGCGCGTCCATCCGTCCTGGCTCACGCGCTTCGGGTAGTGTGTACCACTCTTGGGTAAACACCGGCGCCGAGCGATCCCCCGGTAGGGTCTGCCAGATTTCATCGGCAGTGAACGACAAAATGGGGGCAATCCAACGCACCAGGGCTTCGGCGATATAAAACTGAGCCGTCTGCGCCGAGCGGCGCGCATCGCCGTCCGTTTTGGTGGTGTACACGCGGTCTTTGGTGATGTCGAGGTAAAAGCTGCCCAGGTCCACGACGCAGAAGTTGTGGAGCTTCTGATAAATCAGGTGGAATTGATAATTGTCGTAGCAGGCAATGATTTCTTTCTGCAGCTGCGCGGTGCGCTCCACTGCCCAGCGATCGAGCGACACCATTTCGCTGATATCGACGGCGAATTCCGGTTGGAAGTCCGGCAAATTTGAGAGCAAATAGCGAATGGTATTGCGGATACGGCGATAGGAGTCGGCGGTACGCTTGAGAATCTCGTCGGACACGCTCATGTCGCCGCTAAAATCCGTTGCGGCAACCCACAAGCGCAATACATCCGCACCCAAGTCGTTCACCACTTTTTGCGGTGGCACTACGTTGCCGAGGGATTTGGACATTTTGCGCCCTTCGGCATCCACCGTGAACCCGTGGGTCAACACCTGTTTGTAAGGGGGGCTGTTATTAATGGCGAC
Source organism: uncultured Saccharophagus sp. (assembly GCA_964482025.1). Classification (GTDB taxonomy): domain Bacteria; phylum Pseudomonadota; class Gammaproteobacteria; order Pseudomonadales; family Cellvibrionaceae; genus UBA5868. Next base: position 3,397 of record CAYZVN010000083.1, read on the forward strand.
GGCGGTTTTTAGCGAGGACTGGAACCAGCCGCGATGCTGATCCGACCCCTCAAGATAGAGGTCGGCCGGATAGGCCAGATAGTCGCGCTGCTGTAATACGGAGAAGTGGGTAACACCTGAGTCGAACCACACGTCGAGGGTGTCCGTCACTTTGTTGTAATTGGCAGCCTCATCGCCGAGCAATTCATTGACGTCCATAGAGAACCACGCCTCCATGCCCTGCTCTTCGACCTTTTGCGCGATCTGCTCGACCAGCTCGGCAGTGCGCGGATGCAGCTCTTGGGTTTCTTTATGAATAAATAGGGTAATGGGCACGCCCCAAGTACGCTGCCGTGAGATGCACCAATCTGGGCTCGCCTCCAGCATCGACTGAATCCGCGCCTTGCCCCAATCGGGCACCCAGCGCACTTGATCCACGGTCTTTTTCACTTTATCGAGCAGACCGTTTTGGGTCATGCTGATAAACCATTGAGGGGTCGCGCGGAAAATCAGCGGGGTTTTAGTGCGCCAGCAGTGGGGATAGCTGTGGGTAATTCTGCCTTGATGCAGGAGCTGCCCTTTTTCCTCCAATAAGGCCACAATTTTTTCATCCACTTTGTAAACGTGGTCGCCGGCAAACAGATCGACAAAGTCGCGATAGCTGCCGTTTTCATCCACGTAGTTCAGGGTGCCCAAACCGTATTTGCGACCCACGACAAAGTCGTCTACCCCATGATCCGGTGCTGTGTGGACGCAGCCTGTTCCCGCTTCGGTGGTCACGTGATCGCCCAAGATCACCGGCACTTGCCGATCGTAAAAAGGATGTTGCAGCGCCAGTTTTTCCAGCGTCTGCCCCTTAAACTGCAACAGCACTTGTGGCGCGTCCAGGCCGGCGCGTTTGCTGACGGCCGGCAGCAGCGACTCCGCCAGCAACAGGCGTTCGCTGCCCGCTTGCACCAGCGCATAGTCTATTTCGGGGTTGAGGCTGACCGCCTGGTTGGCGGGTAACGTCCACGGCGTTGTCGTCCAAATAACAACGGATACACGACCGCTGCCGGGCAATTGCTCAACCTCAAGCTGCTTGGCCAGCGCTTGTTCGTCGGCAACCGGGAAGCGCACATCAATCGAGAAGGAGGTTTTATCGTGGTATTCCACTTCCGCTTCCGCCAGCGCTGAGCCGCCCACCACACTCCAATAAACCGGTTTAAAACCCCGCTGCAAATGGCCGTTGTCGACAATACGCCCCAGCGCACGAATGATGTCGGCCTCGGTTTTAAAGTCCATGGTGAGATAAGGCTTATCCCATTCGCCCAAAATGCCCAAGCGAATAAAGTCCTGCCTCTGCCCCTCTACTTGCTTGGCGGCATATTCGCGGCATTTCTCGCGAAAGGTGGCGTGGTCCACTTTAACCCCGGCCTTGCCGATTTTTTTCTCGACATTGTGCTCAATCGGTAAGCCGTGGCAGTCCCAGCCGGGCACATAAGGCGCGTCGAAGCCGCTTAGGGTGCGCGCTTTGATAATGACGTCTTTGAGGATTTTATTAACCGCGTGGCCGATATGAATATCGCCGTTCGCGTAGGGGGGGCCGTCGTGCAAAATAAACTTGGGTCGACCGGCGCGCGCATTGCGAATGGCTTGATACAGATTGTCTTTTTGCCAGCGCGCCAGTGTCTGGGGCTCGCGTTGTGCCAAATTGGCCTTCATGGCAAATTCGGTCGCCGGTAAATTCAGTGTGCCTTTATAGTCGGTCATCGCATTTCGCTTCTGTTTTAAGCCTGGTCAAAAATAGGGTCGCGCCTGCGCCATTTACTTTGCCTTGGCAAAGTATTCTCGGGCAGACGTGATGTCTTGTTGAATTTGCTGCTTCAATTCATCCAGCGAATTGAATTTTTTTTCGTTGCGCAACTTGTGGCGAAACTCGACCGATAGACACTGTCCGTAAAGCTCGCCGGAAAAATCCAATAAATGCACTTCCAGCAGAGGTTTAGTACCGCCATCAACGGTTGGTCGCACACCCACGTTGGCCACCGCCGGCCAGTGCTCATCGCGGTCGCGCAGGTAGGCGTCCACCACATACACCCCTTGCACCGGCGATCGATAGCGACCTAAGCCAATATTCGCCGTTGGCACATTGAGAGTGCGTCCCAGACGCCTGCCATAGACAACTCGGCCGGCAACGCTGAATGGGCGACCCAATAAGGTCGCGGCCTCTGCTAATTTATCCGCCTCAAGTAAATGACGTACCCGGGTGCTACTGACGCGCTCACCATCGAGTAAAAACGTGCGCGCATCACGCACCGCAAAACCGTGTATGCGCCCCGCTTGTTGCAAGAGCGCAAAATCGCCGGCGCGATCGCAGCCAAAACGAAAATCGTCGCCGATTTCCAAATGTGCCACCGCCAATCGCCGCACCAGAATTTCCTCGATAAACGCCTGCGCGGAAAGGCTGCGCAGATGCTTGTTAAAGCGCAGACACAAAACCCGGTCAATGCCGTGGGCAAACAATGCCTCGACTTTTTCCCGCAGGCGCATCAAGCGCGCCGGAGCGTGCTCGCGCGCGAAATATTCGTGGGGCTGGGGCTCGAACACCATTACCAAAGTCGGCAAGCCGCGCTTTTTCCCCTCTTCCCGCAAGCGGGTGAGAATCTTCTGATGGCCGAGGTGAACGCCGTCAAACGATCCTATAGTGGCCACGCAACCGCGATAGCGAGGCTCCAAACCCGCGACACCGGCGATAAATTCGTGCTGAGAATTGTTCAAATCGAGGCCAACCTGCTGGAAACGCGAGGGCGCGAGTATAACGCAGGGGCAGCCGGGTATGAAGTTTGCGCCAGGGACTGGCTATCCCGGTGTGACACCACGGCTATTCGGCGAGGGCAAAATCCGGTCGCAGATGCCGCGGCCGCCAACCGCCGGTGAGCAGCACCAACACATAGATCAGAAAGCCGGTCGCACACAGCCACGCCACGTGCAGCAGACGTACCCACCAAACCAGAGCGGTGAAGTCCGGCAGATAGTACAGGCACACGCTCAAGTAAACGCCCATCAAGCCACTGGCGGCACCCAAAAGCGCTAAAAACTTCAGCCAGTCCTGTCGCGGCAGGTAAACACCGCTGCGCTTTAGCCCGGCCAATAACCAGCCGGCGTTCAAAAATGCTGATGCCGAAGTGGCAAGCGCTAGACCGACGTGGCCAATCTGCCAGAAGAAGTGGAACGGCACCACCAGGGCGAGATTGAACACCATGTTGGCGAGCATGGCGCGAATGCCAATTTTGACCGGTGTTTTGGTGTCTTGACGGGAGAAGTAGCCCGTGGCCAATACTTTGATCAGCATAAAAGCGGTAAGGCCCAAGGCATAGGCGATCAGGCTATAGGAGGCCATGCGGGCATCGAACACGGAGAAGCGCTCGCCGTGCTGAAACAACGACACAATAATCGGCTGCGCTAGCACTATGAGCGCAACTGTGGCGGGCAAGCTGATCAGCAAAACAGTACGCAACGCCCAGTCCAAGGTGTGGCTGTAGTATTCGCAGGCCGAGCTGAATTGGCGGGACAAGGTGGGCAGTATGACGGTCGCTATGGCGATGCCAAAAACCCCCAAAGGCAGTTCGATCAACCGGTCGGAATAGTACAACCAGGACACGCTGCCGTCGGAGATCAGCGACGCCAGCACTGTGTCCAACAACAGGTTTATCTGGGAAACCGACACGCCGAACATCGCGGGCGCCATCAACATCAACACTTTTTTTACCGCCGGATCGCGCCAGTCCACTTTGGGGCGCGGCATCAGGTGAAGTCGCGCCAAAAATGGCAGCTGTACCAACAGCTGAAGAATGCCGGCTACCAATACGCCCCAGGCCAGCGCCATCACCGGCGTTGCCAACATAGGCGATACCCAGACTGCGGCCGCAATCAGTACCAGATTGAGCACAACCGGGGTTAGTGCGGGTACGGCAAAGCGGTCGTAACTGTTAAGAATGGAGCTGCTGAAGCCGGCGAGGGATATCAGCGCCAAGTAGGGAAAGGTGATGCGAATCATGTCGGCGGTAAGGGCAAACTTTTCCGGCGAGTTGAGATAAAACCCCGGCGCAAAAATCATGGTCAACACTGGCGCGCCGACCACCGCAAGTGCCGACACGCTGATGACGGTGACGCCCAAACAGCCGGCGATGCGGTCGATTAAGTGGCGGACGGCGGCGATGTTGCCCTTCTGTCGATAATCCGATAACACCGGCACAAACGCCTGGGCGAATGCGCCTTCAGCAAACAGGCGACGCAAGAAGTTTGGGATTTTAAAGGCGACAAAGAAGGCGTCGGCCCCACCGCTAGCCCCGATAAACCAAGCGAACACCACATCGCGCGCCAGCCCCAGCACCCGCGAGAGCATGGTCATTACGCTGACCACCGCGCTGGAGCGCAGCAGGCCGGGTCTTTTGGTGGCGGGACTTGAGGAAGCAGACAAGGGCGAACTCTCGCGGATCACAGGCGGCGCATTGAGCCAAAAAAAGACACAGCGTGCAAGGCGGCTACACGCTCACCATCCGCCGCAGTACGTCCATGGCAGTCACGACACCTATAACCCGGCCCTGCGAGGTCACAAATAATCGATGAACATCTTCTCTCACCATATAGTGACATGCCGTGACAACAGGGGTGCTGGCGTCCAGAGCCTGGACATGCGAGGTCATAATGGCGTTGACGGTACAGGTCTGGGTGGCGCGCTCCTTTAGCCGTTGAATATCCGCGCGGGTTAACCCGGGGGAATTGGGGCCGCAATAAAAATGCATCAATTTCTGAATTTCGGCATCCGACGGCGTGCGACTCTCAAAGCGAACCACATCCGCTTGGGTGACCACCCCCACCAGGGAATCGTCGGAGGCAACCACCGGCGCGCCGGAAATACTGTGGCGCACAAAAAACTCCGCCAACCGCTTGATTGACCACCCTTCATAGGCGGTTAACACCTCCGTCGACATCAAATCGGCAAGCGCTAGGTCGCTGATATCGGCCAGATGCTCTGAACCGCTGGGGTGAGGCATATTGGATCTCTCAATTAAAAACGAGGACTCGATGTATGAGTCGCGCAACAGCGCGCTTTTGCCGCCTTGGCGGTGCGCTTGCAAGGCCGAGTACATAGGGACTATTGTTGCCGCCCGCTCAGCGCACCTGCATTTTCTCCAACTAATGGCCCTGTGCTATCCTGCTGCGCTCGTAACCTGCAGCGCCCGCAATAAATAGGAGCGAGTATGTCAGATAAGACAGTGGTATTCGGCATCAAGAATTGTGACAGTGTCAAAAAAGCCCGCAAATGGTTTGAGGAGCGGGACATTCCCTACGACTTTCACGACTTCCGCGTCGACGGACTCAGCAAGGACCAGCTCCAAGCCTGGCTCGATCGTGTCGGCGCGGAAGTTCTCATCAATAATCGCAGCACCACCTGGAAGCAGCTCAACGAGCAAGACCAAAAGCTCGCCATGGGCAAAAACGCCGCCGCCGTGGTACTGGCCAACCCCACTTTGATTAAGCGTCCCGTGGTGGAAATGAAAGGCCAGCTCCTGGTGGGCTATAAGCCGGAGGAGTACGAAGAACTGCTTTGAATCCGGCGCACCCAATTCTCTTCCCGTGCCGATTGATCCTCACCGGAGCACCGGCACTGTCTTTCCTCTCAACAATATAAGGCCCGTTTTATGACCACACTCTATGCGCTCGGCCTGGGCGTGGGTACTCAGAACAGCAAAGGTGAATGGCTTGAAGCTTTTTTCCCCCAACCGCTGCTGAACCCCGACCCAGTGCTCGCAAGTGTGGTTGCTGATACGTTGGGCTATAAAGAGGGCAACAGCACTCTTGCGTTAACGCCAAGTCACTTGCGTCAATTGGACGGCAAAGTCGGCGCGCTCAACGACTTATTGCGCGCCTTCCAGGACAGTCGCAAACCTCTGGTAGCGGTTCTACTGGCCAGTGACCAAGGCCCCAAGACGGTTCCCGAAGCCTATCTAAAGTTACACCTCCTCAGCCACCGCTTGGTGAAGCCTCACGGCACCAAACTCGACGGTATCTTTGGCGCTCTGCCCAATGTGGCCTGGACCAATAAAGGCGCCATCGATATCCACGACCTTCCCCAAGCTCAACTACAAGCGCGCTTGAGCGGCGAACTGCTCTGCGTGGACAGCGTCGATAAGTTTCCCAAGATGACCGATTACGTCCTGCCCCCGGGCGTGCGCATTGCCGACACAGCGCGGGTGCGGCTGGGTGCTTACATCGGCGAAGGGACCACCATCATGCACGAGGGCTTCGTCAACTTTAACGCTGGCACCCTGGGCACCAGCATGGTGGAGGGGCGCATCTCCGCGGGCGTAGTGGTCGGCGAAGGTTCGGATTTAGGCGGTGGCTGCTCCACTATGGGCACCCTCTCCGGCGGCGGCAATATTGTCATCAGTGTCGGTGAGAAGTGCCTGATCGGCGCCAATGCGGGTATAGGTATTCCGTTGGGCGACCGCTGCACCGTGGAGTCCGGCCTCTACATTACCGCTGGCACCAAGGTGGCGCTGCTCGACGATCAGAATCAACTGGTCCAGCACATCAAAGCGCGGGATCTCGCCGGCAAAAGCGATCTGCTGTTCCGCCGCAATTCGCTCACCGGTGCGGTGGAATGTAAAACCAATCGCAGCGCGGTCGCGCTCAATAACGAACTGCACGCGAATAACTGATGACAGCCCTCTCCCCTACTTTAGAACTTGCCATGGACTTAATCCGTCGCCGCTCGGTAACCCCGGCGGATGCGGATTGCCAAACCCTTATGATTCAGCGCCTGCAAGCCATCGGCTTCCACGTGGAGTCTCTGCGCTTTGAAGATGTCGACAACTTCTGGGCGGTGCGCGGTGATTCCGGACCGATTCTGGCGTTCGCCGGCCACACCGATGTGGTGCCCAGCGGCCCCGAGCAGAAATGGCAGGTTCCACCATTTGCCCCAGCGATCCGCGACGGCATGCTCTACGGGCGCGGCGCGGCGGATATGAAAGGCAGCCTCGCCGCTATGGTGACGGCGTGCGAACGCTTTGTGGCTGAGCATCCAGATCACTCGGGGCGCATCGCCTTTTTGATTACCAGCGACGAAGAAGGCATTGCCACTAACGGCACGGTAAAAGTGGTCGAGTGGCTGGAAAGCCGCAATGAAAAGATTACCTGGTGCGTGGTCGGCGAGCCCTCCAGCACGACCGCCGTTGGTGATGTTATTAAAAACGGTCGGCGCGGCTCGTTGGGCGCCGAGCTGATTGTGAAAGGTAAACAAGGACACGTCGCCTACCCGCACTTGGCGCGCAACCCCATTCATCTGGTCGCCCCGGCGTTAGCGGAATTGGCTGCCCAAGAATGGGATCGCGGCAATGCCTTTTTCCCCGCCACCAGCTTTCAGGTTTCCAATTTCAACAGCGGTACCGGGGCCACCAATGTGATTCCCGGCGATGCGCAGATTATTTTTAACTTCCGCTTTTCGACCGAGTTAACCGAGGACGATCTGCGCCGCCGTACCGAGGCCATTCTGCAAAAGCACGGCCTCGATTATGAGCTGACCTGGAAACTGTCGGGTCACCCTTTCCTGACTGCGAGCGGCGCGCTTGTCGCCGCCGCGCAAAACGCCATTCGCGCGGTCACAGGACGGGAGACGGAATTGTCCACGGCTGGCGGTACATCTGACGGCCGCTTTATCGCACCCACCGGGGCGCAAGTGGTGGAGCTAGGGCCAGTCAACGCCACCATTCACCAAGTGGATGAGTGTGTAAAAGCAGAAGATCTGGACCTGCTCAGCGAGATGTACGAGCGCATATTGCGCGAACTGCTGGTGTCATAGAGGAATAAAACCATGAGCGATCAATTGAGCCATTTGAACACCAAAGGTGAGGCCCATATGGTCGATGTGGGCAGCAAAGCCATTACTCACCGCAGCGCCACGGCGGAAACCTTTGTCGCCATGTCGGCAGAGACGTTGAGGTTGATCCAGGAAGGCGGGCACAAGAAAGGTGATGTCTTCGCGGTAGCGCGCATCGCCGGCATCCAAGCGGCGAAAAAGTGCAGTGATTTGATTCCGCTGTGCCACCCCTTAATGCTCAGCAAAATTACCGTAGAACTGGAAGCCCAGCCGGAATTGTCTCAGGTACGCATCCAGGCAACTTGCGGCCTTGCCGGGCAAACCGGGGTGGAAATGGAAGCGCTTACTGCCGTCTCAGTAGCAGCTTTGACGCTTTACGATATGTGCAAAGCCGTGGATAAGAATATGGCCATCGGCCCCACCCGCTTGCTGAGCAAAAGTGGCGGTCGCTCCGGCAATTGGCAAACACCGTCGGAATCGCCTTCACCATGAGCAACCAAATTACCGTACTATTTTTTGCTTCTCTTGCGGACCAACTCAAGTGCCGCTCTCTCACACTGCCGCTGTCCTCCCCCTCCATGTCCGCCAGCCAAGTGCGCGATAGCCTCATCGAGCAAAACGGCGAGACCTGGAATGTGTTAAGGAGTGATCAACTTCGCTGCGCGGTCAATCAAGAAATCGTCAAAATGGACCACCGATTGAAGGCGGGCGACGAGGTCGCCTTCTTCCCTCCTGTCACTGGTGGTTGAGCAAGGGCATTCTGATGAAATCACTCCTCCCTCTTATGCTGCTGGCGCTTATCGTCGGCAGCGGCGGCTGCAAAAATGGCAGCGGTAAAAAGAACCCTATAACACTGGATAAGCCCGCAACACTTCCCCTGGTATTTGAAGATAGCTTTGGCGAAACCTGGACGTGCATTAACGCCGATGAGAGCAGCTCTATTAGCGGCACTGTTAATTTCACCCGTTATGTGGATATTTGGAATGCGGATATTTTGCATATCAGCCTGCTGGAAATTCGCGATAACACCAAGGTGACCTTAATCGCCACTCACTGCTTAAACAATATTGCTAGCCAACCTATCCCTTATCAGCTGGCGTACAACAGCGACTTAATCGACCCCGATGCACGCTATGTCCTGTCTACCGTCTTTTTCTCGCATTTGGATGGCACTTACATCGCGAGCTATAGGCCGGACGGGTTTCTCGAAGTGATCAATAACAAAGTGCTGACCAACGCCAACATTATCTTGAAGGCCCCCTAATGAGCGTCAAAATTCGCGTGCAGACGGAGGATTTTGATCAGGGTGCGGAATATCGCGAGCTGGCCCGTGGCACCGAGGCGGGCGCGGTGGTGACCTTTGTCGGCCGAGTGCGGGATTTTGCTGCGGATGACAAAACACTCTGGCTTGAACATTATCCCGGCATGACCGAAAAGGTTCTTGCGGATCTTGTGCGCCGCGCCCAGGAGCGCTGGCCCATACTTGGTGCCACCATTCTTCACCGTGTAGGTCGGCTCGCCCCCGGCGATCAAATTGTTTTGGTCGGCGTCAGTTCCGCCCACCGCCACGCGGCGTTTTCGGCTTGTGAATTCGTAATGGATTTTCTCAAAACTGAAGCGCCTTTTTGGAAGCGCGAGGGCGACGACTGGGTCGCCGCAAAAGATAGCGATCAAGCCGCCGCCGACACTTGGCGAACCGACTCCAACCACGACTCATGACCTGGCAACGCTTGGCGAACGCCATCCGCGCCTACTACGCCGTGCCCTTCGCCGTCTCCTTCCGCCAATTCCGCGCCGGTATGATTTATTTTACCGTCGGCCTGGGCACCCTTCTTATGGCCAATGTCTACATGGAGCCCTCACTGCAACAAGAACTGGTGGTCCTAGGAGGCCTTGTTCTGGGCGGTATCGGGTTCGTTATTGCGCTGATCGGCCAGAGCCGCTTGCTGGTGGGACGGTTTCTGCTCTTTTGGAAAAAAGGCAGCTGATGGGCAG
>CAYZVN010000084.1:0-12967 GCA_964482025.1 uncultured Saccharophagus sp.
GAGTGGCCGGTGAGCGCCGGTGGCGTTAATGCGGTGCGCAGTCGCCTCGGGCGCTACGCGTATCTGGCCTTTTTCACCTCTCCTCAGCAACTGCAAAACAAGCCGCTCCCCCTGGTGAATCTCGGATTTTTTCGCACTCGCTCTGAGGCGCAAAAATTTGTTGTCGATAATGCGTCAGCGTTTGCGGGTATGCGTGTGATCGAAGTGTCGCAGACGCAGCACCAGCAGCTCTTTTCTGGAGGAGAGCAAAAATCTGGGTATTGGCTGAGCCCCTCAACCGAAGACCGCCACGCCGGTGTACAAGCTATTTTGGCGGAAGCGAAAAACCTCTATATGAATCAGCAATATCAACAGGCGCTGAATCATTACGCAGTACTTTCGCTGGCTTCGGACAAAGAAGTTTCCGCCTGGGCACAAGAGTTGATGGGCCTGACCTATGAGCGTCTTGGACAGACGGAGCTTGCCTTGCAAGCCTACCGAACGCTATTGAGCAACAGTGCAGGCGGAAGCTGGGAGTCGCGGGTGAATCAGCGTCTGCGCGCGCTGGAAACGGCCGCAGATGACGGCCGGGATGCGCTGAGAAAATCCAAGTATGCAGAGCAAAATCCAAAGTTTTATTGGCGCGGCTTGCTCGGCCAATCCTATAACTACATGGAGCGCGGCGGTAAATACATTCCCGATGAAGATGTGTTTGCCGTGCTCGCCACCAACTACGATGTTACCGCCGGTTATCGCCACCCGGAGCACCACTTGGAGATGCGTCTTGCCGGCTATGATCAAGCGGACCTGCTCGATCATGTGGACGACGATAAAACCGCCATTAAACGCTTTTATCTCAATTACACTCACGTCGATACCGGGCTCAACTTAATTGGTGGACGACAGCGAGATTACGACAGTGGGATGTATCAATATTTCGATGGTTTGAGCGTGAAATACCCGCTCACGCAGCGCTGGCGAGTTGGTTTTAATGCCGGCGTACCGGTGCAGTTCTCGCGCTTTTACGATCATATGGATCGCAAGTTCTACAGTCTGCAAACCAGTTTTGATTTGGATGAACATTGGAAATTTACCGGTTATATCACCCAGCAAACGGTTTACAGCGAAGTCGACCGGGCGGCGTACGGCGGCAGCGTGCGTTATTTTTCGCCGAAGTTTTCCAGCTTTCTTAATCTCGATTACGACTACGAATTTGCCGAGCTCAACATTCTGCGCTGGCAAGGCACTTATCACCTCAATGCCACCAATCGCGTTGCCCTGCATTATGGGCGGCAGAGGTCTCCGTTTCTCACCGCCACTAATATTCTTCTCAGCCAGCCTTATTTGAATCTCGAAGAACACCTGCGCAATCAATTCAACCGCGACTACTTGCTTTATCGCGCTCTGGAGCGCACCTCGCTCTTGGAATATGCATCCTTGAACTACCAGTGGCAGGTGGACGACAGCCTGCAAATTATGTTCGATGTCTACCAGTCGGTGAGCAAGGACATGCCGCTGTTCAGTTTGAGCGATGACGGTTTGCAGACTCATGTGGAATCGAAGGATGGGGAGTACCGCTACTCCGCAGCCGGCGTGCAAGCGGTGGTGGATAACTTTTTTGGCGTTAAGGATTCAGCGACTTTGGGGGTGCGGGTTTCCGATACCACACAGTCCACGTCGAACATGCTGCATATCAGTGAGCGCTTCCGCTTGTTCCGTGATCGCGTTTTTGTCACGCCGCGAGTGCATTTCAAATACGATCAAAGAAAATCCGACGATACAGCAAGGACCAATCTGCGCGGCAGTTTAGCCTTGATCTATAGACCCTGGAGAAACACAGAGCTGCGCTTGGAAGGGGGGAATGAGGTGATACGCCACGTCGATGAGAAAATTAGTATCGATTACTCCTACCTGTTTGTTGGCTATCAAGTCCGTTTTTAATCTCGCCGCGCTACGTCATAACACCGGCAACCGTGAGCGCATTCTTAAGCGCATCTGTTACCCGCCAATATTTAACGATGTTGCCTCGGGGTAGGTTGGGGTAGGTCGAGCTAGAAAATTGGTGCCGGCGTAGAGCCGGGCCTCTGACGGTCGGGCGTACCGGTCAGTACAGAGTCCGGGGATCTTTAAAGGGAAATGACGGAAAGCCGGCCATCCACTGGGTGACAGCCGGCGCGGACTTTAGAGGTCGTCGTTAAATAAGCTGTTGGGCGGCGCGCTGACGTCGCTCGCTGCTGTTTCCACTACTGGCGGCTCAGTAACAGGCGCCGGAGGAGGTGCTTCTACGGAAGTCTCGGGAGTTGATGTTGCCGGAGCTTCCTGGTGTGGAGCGGCGGCCTCTGGCGCTTCTTGTTTTACCGGCTTCGCTTTTGCCGCTTGCGTGGCAGGTTTGGCCTTAGGCTTTTTCTTTGCCGGGGCTTTTTTGGGTTTTGCGGCGGTTTCCTTGGCAGCAGACGTTTCCACTGGTTCTGCTACTTTTTTGGGGCGTCCGCGTTTGCGCGGTGCGGCCGCTTCGGCGGCTGGCGCGGCAGCGCTCGCACTGGCTGTTTTAGGTTTGCGGCCGGGTGTTTTTTTCGCTGTCGTTTTGCTTGCGGGTTTCTCTTTGCTGGCCGTCTGCGCCTTTGGCTTGCGGCCGCGCTTCTTCGCGGTTGTTGCCGTCGCTTTGCTAGCCGCTTTTGCGGGCTTGGCGGTGCCGTCTGTCTTTAACGCCTCTTTGGCTTGTGCCAGTTCCGCTTTGAGTTCGGCTGCCGCTTCCCTCAATTCAGCGCCGGTCGCGCGCAGGGTAGCCAAAGCCTCTTTCGCTTTCAGAACACGATTTTGCGTGGCTGCAGTTTTTCGCTGTTTGTTCGCAGCAGTTGCTGCGGCCAATTTTTCACGTGCCTTTGCGGTGGCGGCTTTATTTTTTTCTACGCGATTTTGCTCAGCCTTTAATGCCTTCTCTGCATCGCTAACTTTTTTCGCACGGGCCTTCGCCAATTTTTCCTGCAATTTCTCGATCTGTTTTTCGAGATCAAGAACGGGATCTACCATCTTTTTTCTCTGCGCAGCCATACGGACATACCTGTTTGATGTTAAACAAGAGGAGTGTGAGTGAGGCGCAAAATAATAGCGCGGTTCAGATGAAAAATGTACGGTTTTTGGGCAATTTGCAAGTTTTCACGTGAAAGTTTTAGGAAAAATTCGACATAGTGGGAATGTAACTAAGACTACCTGCGAAAGGGTGGCGGATGTATCGCTTTTTTTGAGCTCTGACTCTCCCTCTTTCGCCCGGCGATTTTTGGCGCATTGTAATGGAATCTCTTTCTGCGCGTCGATCATGCAGGGCCGGTGAAGGGGCGCTACGTCAGCGACTCAAGTTGCGCTCGGTTCAGATTGTCCCGACTGCTGCAATAAGTGAGATTTAAAGGGCGGCTCTGGCAAAAAAATGTGCGGCCGGTCTGCGAAGTCGCTGCGATTTGCGTTACCATGGCGCACCTGCAGCTTTCTCGGCACCCGTGAAGTATGTCTTGCCCGTTAGAGCTGGGAACTCACTCATAATAAGTGCTCACTGGAAACCACTATGAAGAAGTTATATTTAGCGAAAGCAAGTGTCCTGGGCGCCACGGTTGCCGCGTTGCTGGTAACCGCCGGCTGCAACAAAGAGGCGCAGGCCCCGACCGCCCCGGCCACAGTAAAACTCGATACTACCGAGCAGAAAGTGACTTATATCGTCGGCTACAACATGGCGAAGCAGGCGCAAGCAAACGGCTTGAATTTCGAAAAAGACGTTATGTCCGCCGCTATTCAGGATGTTCTGGACGACAAGGAGCCGCGCATTGCGCAGGCTGACCAGCAGCAAATCATGATGTCGTTTCAGGAAGAGCAGCAGGGCAAGCGTGAGCAAGAGCAGAAAGTTGCCGCTGAAGCTAATCTGAAAGAAGCGCAAGCGTTTCTGGAAGAGAACGCCAAAAAAGAAGGCGTAGAGGTCACCGAAAGTGGTTTGCAATATGAAGTGTTGCAGGCAGCGCCAGAAGGTGCGGAATCTCCGCAAGAAGATGCTGTGGTTAAAGTGCACTATCATGGCACCTTGATCGATGGCACAGTCTTCGACAGCTCGGTCGATCGCGGCCAGCCCGTCAGTTTTCCTGTTAAGGGTGTGATTGAAGGCTGGGTTGAAGCATTACAGCTGATGAAGGTTGGCGACAAGTTTAAGTTGTACATCCCGCCAGAGCTCGGCTACGGCGAGGGCGGAACCTCCGGGAAAATCGGCCCCAATGCGGCCTTGATATTCGAGGTTGAATTGTTGGAAATTAATCCCGAAATCGAAGGCCATCCACACTGATTAAAAACGGGGCTTAAAAGCCCCGTTTTTTATGGTGTCTCGGAAACTTCCAGGTCGTACACAAACCCATTGGATGCCATGGCGCGGAACCGATTCGGATCGGCCGTGAAAGCCACATCTATGATGGCGGCTCCATAGGGTTTCCACAGTCTTCTGGTGCCGATTTTCCACAACGTCTTATTTAGATTCTCCAGTTGCCACAACACTACTGTCTGATCGGTTTGTCCGCTCAGCAGAAGCCGATTGTCGGCACTAAAGCGAGCGCTGGTAAAGCGCAAGCCGCGTTTTAACCTCCCTGCGCGCAATGGCATCTCCGCTATTACGGACCCATCGTGGCTCCGCCACACAACCGCCTTGTCATATTTGCTGACCGATAATACGAGGCTGCCGTCAGCCGAAATTGCGACAAGCTGAACGGCTTCGCGGTGACGCAAAGAGGCTATTTTTTTTCCGGTGCGCAAGTCCCAGGCAATGGCTGTGCGATCTTCCGAGCCGGTTACCGCGACATTCGCTGCGGTATCCAGAGCGACGCTGTTGACGGGACCGGAGTGCCGCAGAGTGTGTAAAACCCCGCCGCGTCTTATATCAAAAATAACCGCAGTGTGATCTGCAAGCCCCAAGAGCGCACGATTGCCTGCACGACTAAGTTGTACAGCAAGAATTTCTCCCGGCGCTTGCCAATATCTCGGTGCCTCACCGGTTGCCGTGTTCCACAGCGCCAAGGTGTTGGTCTCGGCCGTCAGTACCCAGTCGGCGTCTGGCGAAAAATCGGCGGCGGCGAGGACCGTGTCAGTGTTGTCTGCATGTTTCCAGTCGTAGAGCCGCTCGTAATCGTCGAGCCGCCAATAACTGACGCCATGGTGCAGTGCGCCGACGACGGCGAACTCACCGCGATCGTCGAGAGCGCCGGCGGTGATTGCGCTATTGGCGACGGGAATGTGTGTGCTTGGCTCCAATGGTCGGTCGCAGCCATTGAGGGCGACGGCCACGCACAGTGATAGCACCTTGAGCAAAGCGGGGGGGTGAGTCGCTGCGGCACGTTCGCCAGCGCTGGAGAATGATTGGTCGATTGGACATAGCATGCGTTAAACCGCCTTCGCGCAACTTGCTGTTCGCTCGTCAGGTGCTTATTTTTTTAATGCTTGTCACAAAGCTTAGCAGGCGTTGTCCGGTTGCTGGGTATCAAGGTAGAAAAAGCAGCGTTGCGCTGCTTTTTCTACGAAATTATCAATTGCCAGGGCAATATCAAATAATCTGATCTTTATGCGGATTATGCAGTGCCTCGATCATCCGGTCCTCGGCCTGGAAGCGGGTCTCCAGTGTTTCTCCGAGTTTCGAGAGATCCTGCAGGAGTGTGCTCAGATCATCGATCTCTTGATATTTATCGTTAAAATCCAGAATCCACTCGGTTGTCGAATCGATGGTTTTATAGTGAACCTTGGCCTTGGACAATCCGTCCTGATCGTCAGCTTGGCGGCCTTCTGCGACCAATCGTTCGTAGATTTCAAAGTGGCCGGCCGAGGTATAGTCCACCAAGATCTGGCAAAAACTTTGTAGCATCTGCGTACTTTCACCAGAAAAATTATCGTCTTTTTGCGCTGAGAGTTTGCAATACAGCACCAAGAGGTCCTGGCGTTCCTGTAGCCAACGATCAACCGCTTCGCTCGTGCCACCCCAACGTTCCCGCGCCGATCGACAATCTTCTAACATGCATTATTCCTCGGTTATAGAGCCACTTTTACGAACAGAAAATTGTGCAGACTTGGACAGAAGATAGGGGATCTCTAGAGGCAGGGCAAGCCCTAAACGGTTCTTAGGGGCAGGTGCTTGATCGGCGAATGTCATATTGTGGTCGGTATCGAGAGCGCTTGCGGACCTGGGCGGCGCATCAAGGCGCAGCCCGCAAAAATGTCTCGATGTGCTTACTGTTACCGGTCGCGTCGCAACACTTGCCAAAGATTAAAGCCGGCCAAACCGATAAAGGCGACCAAGGTCCAGCCGGGAATGCTAATGCCCAGAAAGGTCCAAACCACTTCCGCGCAATTTCCGTCGCCGCGCAGCAGCACGGATAGGGCATCCATCAACGGAAAATTATCGAGTAAATAGCCGATATCGGGTCCGCAGGCGGGCACTTGATCTTCGGGCAGACTTTGCAGCCAAAGCTGACGCATGGAAAAGGCGCTGCCGATAAGCGCGAAGAGGATGCCCAAGCCGCCAAATATCCGCCGACCTGTGGTGCGGGGGTTGATCAAAAATGCCAAGAGCGCCGTCATACCCACTGCAACCACAAAAACGCGCTGGGTAATGCACAGCGGGCAGGGGTACAGGTCCATAAAATACTGCATATAGAGCGCCGTCAGGATCAGGCCGGCGCAGCCTAGAAAAATAATGAGAAATGTCAGGCGGGAGGAGGGCAGAGACATAAATACCAAGTCCGTAGCAAGAGAGTGTTATTGATGCGCTACGGTAGTGAAAGTTTCCCGGCAACTCAAGCCCGTGCAGCGTGAAGTCGTCCGCTATGTGAACGCGCACTCTGCGGGTTTCTACTATTCTTTGTTGAGGCAAAGTGGCGAGGTCGATATATGGTATTCAGAGCAACCCGATTGCTGGTGTACGCTTGGCTGCTAACCGCGCTGGCGCCCTCTGTATGGGCTGCTGAAGATCAAGAGCGCGAAGCAGCCGAAGCCGCACCTGGGGCGCCCCCAGAAGAGCGCTCAGCGGAAGCGCCACCGGCAATCAATCAGGCGGCGATTTATATTCCGCTCGCGCCGGCATTTGTCGTCAACTACGGTGGCGAGGGGCGCCTTAAATATATAAGAGCGGATATTTCTCTGCGCTTGCGCGATAGCGTTGCGGCAAATTCGGTGCGCCATCACCTGCCCTACATTCGCAATAACTTGATCATGTTGCTGTCCGCCCAAACGGAGGAGAGTATTTCCTCCCAAGAAGGCAAAGAAGCGCTTCGCCAGGAAGCGCTGCAGACAGTCAAGGATGTCCTTCTGCAAGAAGATCAAGTAGAAGGAGTTGTCGATCTTTATTTCAACGCATTTCTGATTCAAAAATAGCGCTGCAGTCTCCCGGTGGGGTGGCGGGATTTTGGCTGCCGTAACACGCCTGATACTGTTCGTAATAAGCGCGTAAATAATCCGCGAACGGCACCTCCGAGTGTTGTTCCTCTTCCGCTTGCAGCGCTAGTGACTCTTCCGCCATATCGCTGTAACGCTTTTCCTGTCGGGGCGAGAGCGGCTGGCGCAACACGAAATCCCGGTGGCTTTGAGCCTGATTCTTTGCCCACTGATGAAACGTGATTTTCTGCTCCCGCAATTCCTGGAGTACTCGTGCCGATGGGGTCAGCTCTGGATCGGCAATCTTCTCCGCCTGGATTTTCCACGCCTCGCGATACTCGGTTCCGCCGTGAACTTGGTCGAGCAAGTCTGCGATTGGCAGCAGTGCCTCCAGTAGCTCCTGGCCCCAGCTTTGTAGAGACACTTGGTCGCCCGCTGGAGTGAGTAGTTCTAAACCCGGACGGCGTCCTTCGGTGACGACAGCTTTTTGATTGCTGAGAATATTCTGGAACTCGGCCAAGCCGCAGTAGGGGCTTTCTTGTAGTGCACAAAACACCAAAAAGGTGTCGAGAAAACGGATTTGTTCAGCACTGACCCCAGTGGCAGAAAATGGGTCTATATCCAGACAGCGCACCTCAATGTATTCGACCCCGCGACGACAAAGAGCGGTGAGGGCCGTTTCACCTTTTTGAGCGGTGCGTTTTGGCCGTATGGCGCTGTAAAACTCATTTTCGATTTGCAGCAGACCCGTATTCAATTGTTTGAAATTACCGGCGGCGTCCCGCACGCCGATTTCTTCGTAAAGCGGGTAAGGGGTGGCAATGGCGGAGCTAAGGGTTTTGACGTAGCTGTCGAGCGTGTTGTAACAAATGTAAAGACTCTCTTGCGCCTTGCTCTGGTAGCCGAGATCGCCCATGCGCAGAGAGGTCGCGTAGGGCAGATGGAGGGTGTGTTCATCGTCGCCGAAGATTTGCAGGTTGTGATCGCGACCTTTAACAAAGCTGCGGCAAATGGCCGGCGACGCGCCGAAGAGATAGATCAGCAACCAATAGTGGCGGCGGAAGTTGCGGATCAAGTCAAAGTAGCGGCGGGTGGTGTATTGGTCCAGCTCCTCAACCGAGCCTTCATGCTGGTGCATAAAGGCCCAGAAAGAGCCCGGCAAAGAAAAGTTGTAATGCACCCCCGCGACCGTCTGCATCACTCGGCCATAGCGATGACCCAGACCGATGCGGTAGACGGTCTTCATTTGGCCGCGGTTGGTGGAGCCGTACAGGGCGACCGGTATATCGTCGTTGTTCGTGATCATGCACGGCATGCTGTGGCTCCACAGCAGTTCGTCATCTATGTGTTGATAGGTGAACTTGTGCAGGCCAGTGAGCTGTTCCAGCAGGGTGCTTAGTAGGTGTGATGGCGGAGTGATAAATTCCAGTAAGGCTTCGCTGAAATCGGTGGTTATTTGCGGGTGGGTCAGGGCGGAGCCGAGTCCGCTGGGGTGTCCGCTCATCGCTAAGCGCCCCTCTGGTGTCACCCGCAGACTTTCTTTTTCCACCCCGCGCAATATGCCGCTCAGTAAAGGGGCGTTGTTTGGGTGAAACAGTCCTTCTGGAATTTGCTCCCGGCCGAGCCCCACATATTTACGCACTTTGTCATCCTCGATTAATCAGGAACGGCCACAGCCGAATTTTGCAGCTAGTCTTGTAAGGTACCCTTAATATTAGGGGAGTGTGCCGTCAAAGGTAGGTCAGACGTCGGAGTCTGCGGTTTGTTGCTCGCGGCGGGAAAGGTCGGCGGTGTGATCCATGCCGGATTCTTCAGTTTGTTCATTAGCGGGCCTGAACAAACCGCTGGGCCTTGAGTCAATAGCGGAACTTGCGGCTTCGTCGGAGTGGAGCAGCAAGTGGCCTTTTTCGTCTAAGGCGCTGGTCACTAGGGTCAGGCGCAGTTGTGGGTCTCGAACCGAGAGTTCCACTTTCATATTGAGCGCTTCATCTTTATGGGTTGTGCGAAACAGGCAGTGACGGTCGCTGCCGTCTACCCACTCCCCCTGCTTGCTCAGGTAGAGATGGCCCTGATTGCGGATGATATAGACCTCTGACATGCGGGTACCTCAGTGCGAAGGTTGCCTAGGATACAAACAGTTTTGGGGTGAAACAAGGTTGAGACTTAGGATGAGGAACAGCCCCCAAAATGCGGAATTTAAAGGCTATATTTGATGCAAAGTGTTTACAGCTTTAGTCGAATTAAGAGATATTGTGATGAATTTATAACAATTTGGCAGCATACTTGCGCTCCCCGCGGCCCCGATCTGGCGCAGGTTTCTTCTATTTACGTTCAATTGCCCCAACATGGAGAATCATGGTGGCTCTGAAAAATGTCGCCAACCATTCCTATATTGCCAGCGCAGAAGCCGCTTTGGCCCATGGGAGTCACGCCTTAAGAAAGGTGCCATTGAAATATTGGCGCCTGGGTGTGCTGGCGTTGGTACTCTTCTGGATCTGCCATAATCTTGCGGTTCTCGTCTGGTATTTAGCACCTGCCCCTGATTTACCCGTGGCGCCTGTAGTGCCAACCACCCTTGTGCGCACGGACAGCTCGGCGGGGCGCAACATTGATATTGCCGCGACGCAACAGCTAAACCTGTTCGGTGATGCGAGCGCCCAGCCTGTGGTCGAGCAGCCCGTGGTGGAACAGCCCCGCATCGAAATCACCAAACTCAACCTGGAGTTGCAGGGTATTATTGCCGCCAATGATCCAAAACTTTCCTGGGCCATCATCGGCCGCGCCGACAATCAAAAGCTCTACAAGATCGGCGATCCAATTGACGATGCCCGCGGTGTGAAAATCGCCGAAATCCATGCCCTGAAAGTCATTCTCAACAACAATGGCAACTTAGAAGAACTCTGGCTGTATGGCGAAGACGGCACCAAGGTCGCCAGTACTGCGCCACAAACGTACACTCCGCCCGCGAGTTCCGGCCCCGAGCCTGATGTGCAAGCCAACGTCAGCCGAGGTCAGCTGGAGCAGGCCAGAAACATTGGCGATGTGGTGCGGTTTATGGTGGCAACGGAGAACGGGCGCATGATCGGTTATAAAGTCCGACCTGGGCGCAAACGCGAACTGTTCGACCAGGTTGGCTTGCAGGCGGACGATATAGTGGTCTCCGTCAACGGTATCGAAGTAAATGAACCGCAAAAGGTGCGCGAAGTGTATCAGGCACTGAAGAATGCCACTGAGGCGAATCTTCAGGTGATGCGCGATGGCTCCACGCATTCAATCCAAATTACCATGAGTTCCGAGGGGTAAAAGTGTTGCGAAGAATAATACGCTTGGGTGCCGCTGGTGCGCTGGCCTTGACGCTCGCCGTCAACAGCTGGGCCCAACAGACATGGATGATCAACTTCAAAGACTCGGATATTCAGGAGCTGATCAAGTTTGTCGCCGATGCGACCGGTCGCACGGTGGTGATCGACCCCCGAGTTAAGGGCCGTGTCAAAGTCATCTCCTCGAAACCGCTGAACGAGCCAGAACTGCTGCAGCTGTTCCGTACCGTTCTCGAAATGCACGACTTTTCCATGGTCGATGTCGAGGGGGTGCTGCGCATCATTCCACTTAAGGATGCGCGCTCTTCACCCGTGCCGGTGGTTGGTGGCAACACTATGGAGAAGGGCTACCTAACGCAGGTGATCCAGTTGCAGAACATTGCTGCAGCGAAGATTTTGCCGTCCATTCGCCCGCTGGTGCCTCAACACTCCCACCTTTCCGCTTACGATCCGTCCAATGCCATCATCATCACGGACTCGGCGGAAAACATTGCCCGTATCCGCGACCTGATCGAGCGCTTGGACAAGTCAGCGACCCCCGTTACCGAAATCATCGAGCTGAAGTACGCCAACGCGGCGGACTTGGTGCAGGTGTTACAAGGGCTGGAGAAGGCCGATCCGAACAACAGCAACCTGCCCAATAACTCGCTCAATCTCACCGCCGACAAGCGCAACAATGCGGTTTTGATTACCGGTGAAGACCTGCAACGGCAGCGCATGAAGTCACTGATCAACCGGCTCGACAAGCCGCGGGCGCAGACGGGCAATGTGCGAGTGGTGTATCTGGAATATGCCGAAGCCAAGAGTGTCGCGGAAACCCTAACCAAGGTTATGGCGAACCTCGCTAAGCTTGGGCCGGGCGGTAAGCAGGAAAACAATGTCGCCGCTACCGTAGAAGCTGACGAAGATACTAACTCCTTGCTGATTACAGCATCGGGTGATGACCTGGAGTCGTTATTGGATGTGGTGGCACGCTTGGATGTTCGTCGTGCCCAGGTATTGGTTGAGGCGGTTATTGCGGAGGTTGGGGAAAACGCTAAGAAGGATCTTGGGGTTCAATGGTTATTTCTCGACAGTAGCAAAGGGATTATGGGTAGCTCGTCCCGGGGTAAGAGCGGCGGCATGGCGGGTATCGGTGCCGGCGCTCTAGCATTGGAGGGAGCAGAGGATAGTACAGCGGCCATAGGAGGGCTCGCTAAGGCACTTGCAGACACACCAGGGCAGCTACTGGGAGTCGTAGGTCAAAACAATGACAATAGCTTTATTGCTCTGATTAATGCCCTGGAGAGCGACGGTAAAAACAATATCTTGTCGACTCCTTCCTTGCTGACCATGGATAACCATGAGGCCAGCTTTGTCGTCGGTCAGAATATCCCGATTCTCACCGGCTCTTCGGCTATGTCAAATGGCCTAAGCAGCCCATTTCAAACCATTCAGCGCCAAGATGTGGGGATCAAACTCACGGTTACGCCGCAAATCAATGAGGGCGACACCATTCTTTTGACCGTGGCGCAGGAGGTTTCTAGCATCGATACTTCGATGCCTACAGAGCAGGGCTTTACGACAAAAGTGAGAAAGATTGAAACCAAGATCTTGGCGTCAAATGGTGAAGTTGTGGTTCTGGGGGGATTGATTGAAGAGCAGCTTGATAGTTCTGAATCGCGGGTTCCTGTGCTCGGGCGCATTCCAATTCTGGGTCGTTTATTCCGTACAGACGGTCGTACGAAGACTCGTACGAATTTGATGGTATTTCTTAAAGTGACGGTTATTCGCGATACTGAGTCTTTGGCAGGTGTGACGGCGGAGAAGTACCAGTATCTTAGGGATCAGCAAATAAGGCAGCGAAATTCGGGCTTTATGCGGCGCCAAGAAAAAGGGGTGCCTTTGCTACCGGCAATGGATCACTACAACCTCAAATTGCCACTGTTGCCAGTGGAAGACGAAGATGTGGTAGTGACGCCGGCTGCCGAAGCCGCCGTGGGCACCAAATCCGAACAGGCCGAAGAGTAGGGTCGCTATGGATATGGAGTTGGTCAACGAATCAATAAACCTGGACACACCGGAGCCTGTTGTTGCTCCGGTGCGGGTGCGGCTGCCGTACTCCTATGCATCGAGCAATGGTGTGATGATCGAAAACGGCCGTCTGCTGCATTTGCCGGGCCTAAAGCTCAAGACCCTGCGCGAGCTGCGCCGCTATATGAATGCTCCCTTAGAGATGGAAGAGCTGCCGGAGAGCGAGTTCAAAGCGCGGCTGACGAAGTTTTATCAAAGCAGCGACACCG
>CAYZVN010000085.1:0-12374 GCA_964482025.1 uncultured Saccharophagus sp.
CCCCACCCTCCTCCCAACGCCAAATACAAATCCACCGTCGCATCCAGCCGATCTCGGCGCTGCTGCACCAGCTGATCGCGCGCCTGGAAGAC
This sequence comes from uncultured Saccharophagus sp., assembly GCA_964482025.1. Lineage (GTDB taxonomy): Bacteria > Pseudomonadota > Gammaproteobacteria > Pseudomonadales > Cellvibrionaceae > UBA5868. Next base: position 93 of record CAYZVN010000085.1, read on the forward strand.
GGTGCGCTGAGCTTCCAGCAGACTCATTAAATCGTCGGTGCCTTCGCGGTAGCGGGTTTCTACCAAACGCAAAGTCCGCTCGGCTTCCGCAAGAATTTCCCCCTGGCGGCCTTCCTGTTCGGCACTGACAGCGCGGCGGTCGAAGGCGTCGGCGGTTTCCTGCAGGGCGGTGAGAATTGCTTTGCGGTACTGCTCCACCAGCGCCACTCGCTGGGACTCACTCAATTTGACTTGATTGCGCAAACGGCCGCCGTTAAACAACGTCTGCGCCAAACCTAAACTCCAGCTCAAACTGTCGGTCGGTGGACTAAGGGACAGCAGCGCTGCGGAGGAGCGCGCGGCCGACGCGGACAATTGCACGCCCGGCAAAAGTGCGGCGCGCGCTGCCGCGACATCCGCATCCGCCGCCTGCAACTGCGCTTCCACACTGGCAAGATCCGGCCGGCGAGTCAGTAAATCGGCAGGAATTCCATCACCCACCTCCGGCAACGCGAGATCCAGCAACCGCTCCTGCGCCGACACATCAAACTGCAGCGGCGACTCACCCAACAACAACGCCAGCGCAGCGCGCGTCTGACGCGCCTGCAATTGCAACGGTAATAAGGCCGACTGCTGGCTGAGTAAATTGGTGCGCTGGCGCGACACGTCCGCCGCCGTGGCGACGCCGTTGTCGTAGCGCACTTGCACAATCCGGGAGATGCGTTCGGCAATACGAATATTCTCCTCCGCACTGGCAATACGCTGCTGCAATGCCAGCCACTGGAACCAGGCACTGGCCACCGCGCCACTGACACTCAGCTGCGCTGCCGCCTCATCGAACTGACGGGATTCATAACCGGCGCGGGCCGCACTTATGCCCGCAGACACCCGGCCCCATAAATCCACTTCGTAACTCGCGCCCAAGCCCACCCGGCTGTTCTCATTGCTATCCCACTCGCCGCTGTCGAAACGGCTGCGGCCGGAGCCGGTGCTGCCATTAATGGTGAATGAGGGAAATAAAGACGCGCCGGCGATGCGCATTTGCAACTCCGCCTGCAGCACCCGCTCACCCGCAATGCGCAAATCGGGATTTTGCTTGTGCGCCAAATCGATCAGTTGATTTAACTGGAGCGACTGAAAGGATTGCCACCAGTCTTTTTCAATTTCAAATGCGGGAACCATTTGAGCGGATTGTGTGGCCGCTGCTTCCAAGGGAATATTGGGTCGTTCGGTTTTCGGAATGGAGGTGCAGGCGGCAATTGTCATGATGGCGCCTGTCATTAGCGTTCGACTTATAACGTTTTTTTTATGGTGCCTCATTTTTACTTTTGCAGGACTCAGGGTCCCGGATGGGCTTCCGAAGTCGGCGTGAACCCCCTCCGGGCCCGGCCAACTTGATAAAGCAGTTGGCGTTCTGTCATGCACAAAGCGGCGCTTTGTAAACGCATGACAACACCCCTGGGACCTGCCACGGCATGGGGCGTTCAGAAACCCATCCGGGACCCGTCGCTGCGAATTAAGAGCGAGGTTCAGAAAAGAAAAAAATAAATTCATATGACCTCAAATATCACCTGGTGAATCTGCATTTCTGCTTCGATCTGGAATTTTAAAAATTACCTCAGAGCGCAAGAGCTTCAGCAGTGATCTTTGGGACCCTCACCGACAGGGGCGTACCCGCGGCGGCCCCAAAAATCAGTGGTGGAGCTCTGAGACGGTGGTCGGAAATAACCAAGAATCATTCCGAAGCCAACGCCGTTACCGGATCCAATCCCGCTGCTTTACGCGCTGGTAAAAATCCAAAAATAAGCCCTGTCGCAAATGCACAACTAAATGCCAACACCACCGGCATCACGGAATAGGAAACCGGTGTGCTCAAAAATCCCACCAGCGCTGTTGCCGCCAAACCTAAAACCACGCCGAGCAAGCCTCCCAAAGCCGACACCACCAGGGCTTCGATTAAAAACTGCTGCAAAATATGCCGCTGGCGCGCGCCGGTTGCCATGCGCACGCCAATTTCCCGCGTCCGCTCGGTTACACTCACCAGCATAATATTCATTACACCAATTCCCCCTACCAACAGCGAAATGGCGGCAATGGAAGCCAATAAAATTGTCATGGTATTTTGAGTTTCCGATACCGTATCAATCAGTGATGCCATATTGCGGATGGTGAAATCCTCGGTGCCGTGGCGCGCCAGCAACAACTCGTGCGCGGCTGCCTGCGTGGCATCCATTAAACTGGGATTGGTAACGGCGATGGTGATATTACGCAAAAAACTCTGACCAAAAATTCGCAGGCTACCGGTGGTAAATGGCACCAGCACTACATCGTCCTGATCCTGCCCCATGGGTGATGCGCCGCGTTCACTCATCACGCCGATCACCTGAAATAAAATATTGTTAATGATCAGATATTCCCCTAAAGGATCGCGCTGACCAAACAATTTATCCGCGACGGTTTTACCCAGCACCGCCACAGTGGCATAGGCGCTTTCATCTTCCTCGTTGAAGAAGGTGCCGTGAGCAACTTGCCATTTGCGCGCAATCGGAAAGGCAGAAGAGGTCGCATTGATATCGGCGCTGTGATCTTCGTTGCCGTAACGCAACGTCTGACTGCCGGTCAACTCGGGAATGGCGATCAGATTGGGAAGCTCGTTCAGCGCGTTCACGTCATCAGGCACTAGGGTGGAAATACCCCAGCGCCCACCGCGTTGGTTGGGTCCGCCTGGACGTACCAGCAACAAGTCACTGCCCATGGCACTGATGCGCTCTACCACTTCTCGTTTTGCGCCGTCGCCAATCGCCAGCATAGTGATGACCGACGCGACCCCTATTACAATCCCCAGCAACGTCAGCACGGTGCGAAACACATTGCCCATCAAAGAACGCAACGCGGTTTTCCCGCCAGCGCGGATTTCATCGAGAAGTGATGGAGCCTGATGTTCAACGAGATTGCTGGCCGAAGCCGAGGGGCGCTTGGTCGCCGTGCCCGGATCCGCCACCACGCGACCATCGCGAATTTCAATTAAGCGATCGGCATGGGCGGCAACTTCCGCATCGTGAGTAATAAGGACGATGGTATAGCCCTGATCCGAAAGCTCTCGCAGCAGCTTCATGACCTCTTCGCCACTGCGGCTGTCGAGAGCGCCGGTGGGCTCGTCGGCAAGGATAATACGGCCGCCATTCATCAGCGCGCGCGCGATGGAAACACGCTGTTGCTGGCCGCCCGAAAGCTGGTTGGGCTTGTGGTGCAGCCGCTCGCCTAAGCCCAGCTGCGCCAGCAGCGAGGCAGCGCGTTGATGGCGTGCCTCGTGGGTCATACCGGAATAGGTGGCCGGCATCTCGACATTGGCCGCTGCGCTGAGCCCCGGCAGCAAGTTGTAACTCTGGAAGACAAAACCGAAGAACTCTCGCCGCAGGCGTGCCAGCTCATCACCGCTGAAATCCGCCACATCGCGGCCTTCAAATAAATATTCGCCGCTCGTGGGCCGGTCGAGACAGCCGATAATGTTCATCAGAGTCGATTTGCCCGACCCGGACGCCCCCATAATCGCCACGAACTCGCCCGAGTAAATGCTCAAATCCACCCCATGTAATACCTGGGTGGCGATTTCGCCGTTGTAGTAAGTGCGGGTAATGCCGCGCAGCTCGATTAAAGGCTGGTTTTCTACAGATGCCACCATCAGCGCATCATCCTCGCGCCCCAGTTGCGGTTGTTGCTTTGCAGCTGTGGATCCTGAGCATCACCGAGTATCACCTGCTCACCTTCTTCCAAACCCGAGAGAATCTCCGCGCGCACCCGGTTGCCGACACCGACACTGACTGTGCGCTCTTCTATCTGGCTCTTCCCGCGCAACACGCGCACGGTGGCGATGCGCGGTGCACCAGCAGCGGCCGCAGCGGCGCGCTCCGGACGGGGTGTTTCGCCCCTGTCCCCTCGATTATTCGCCGAGGGCCGCGCCTCGCTGCGGGGGCTATCACTTTCTCGCTGGCCTGCCGCCTTCTGAAAGTTCAGCGCTGCCACCGGAACCTGTAATACATTGCGTGCTTGCGAGGCCACAAAGAAGACCTGGGTGGTCATTTGCGTCATCAAAATGCCATCTGGATTGGGTACATCGAACAGGGCGTTATACAAGACCACATTATTGAGGATAGTGGGCGTGGGCTCGATCTGATTAAGGGTGCTGTACCAGCGCTTACCACCACTGCCAAAGGTCGTGAAGTACACCGGCATACCCACTTCCAGCTTGCCGATATCCGCCTCAGAGACCTGCGCTTGCACCGTCATCACGGACAGATCGGCTATCTGCAAAACAGTAGGTGCAGTCTGGTTGGCGTTGAGTGTCTGCCCCTGGCGCGAGGTGATCGACACCACGGTGCCGGACATGGGGGCGTAGATCCGCGCGAATTCCAGGTTGGCCTCTTCCGCACGCAAGTTGGATTCCGTCTGCGCGAGCTGGGCTTTTATTGACTCCAGCTGCGCCTCTGCCGACTGCAGCTGCGCTTCGGCGCGCTGCAACTCTTCTGCCGTGCTGGCGTCCTCTTTGCGCAGATTGATTTGTCGCTGGTAATTGACGCGCGCAAGCTTCAATTGCGCTTCCCGATCTTTTACTTGAGCTTGCTGATTGCGCAACTGCGCACGCGTGCCTTCCACCCTCGCGGCGTAGACGGTCGCATCAATTTCGGCGAGCAGATCCCCCTCGGTCACTTCACTGCCCACGTCTACATGCAACACCTTCAGCTGACCTGACACCTGCGCACCCACATCCACGTAATCTCGCGGCTGCAGTACCCCGGTGGCGGTCACCAGATTTTCAATAGTGCCGCGGGTAACGGGCGTGGTACTGAAACGGGCGCGGCTGTCGCCGCTGCGGGAAAACAGCCAAATACTGATCAACAACAGCGCTAATAACAGCAAAATCGGCCATTTGAAGCGGGAGAATACCCCCGGTGACAATACACTCATGCAGATCCTCAGCGATCAATTTGGATGAAACAAGCGCCGATTATAGAGTGGCCGGGGGATTTATGATTCCTCAGAGGTGGGAAAAGAAATGTAAAGTCGGTACGGCGAGTGCATTCACCCGCCGCTTACGGCATCGGCAATTGCGAGTAGATCCTCGCTCTCAAACTCCGCGTGCCCAACCGGCACGCCACTCATATCCGGCAAATGGTGCGCAATCCCTTTGTGGCAGTCGATACAGGTTTTTTCACCGCTGGCCAGCAACGTGGAATGCATTTCCCGCGCTCTGGGCGATTGCAATGTGAAGTCCATATACTCGAAATTGTGGCAATTACGACATTCCAATGAATCATTGGCCTTGAGCCGGCGCCACTCCCGCTCCGCTAACATGCGGCGCTTGGCGACGAATTTATCGCGGGTATCAATGCTGCCAAATATCCAACCCCACACCTCTTTGGAGGCTTCCATTTTGCGGGCGATTTTATAGGTCCAATCGTGTGGCACATGGCAGTCGGAACACATAGCGCGAACCCCGGAGCGATTGGTGTAGTGAATGGTGGGAATCAACTCCTGATAAGGGTTGGCCTGCATTTCATGACAACTGATACAAAACGGCTCGGTGTTGGTAATTTCCAACGCCGTATTAAATCCGCCCCAAAAAATAATACCGGCGATAAATCCGCCCATGCTCAAAGCGCCTAAGCTGATATAGGCCGAAGGTCTTCTAAAAATGCGCCAGTATTCGCCGAGCATTCTCCACATAATTTACTCCGCGTTTTTTTCCGCACTCTTGTGCAGAACGGTGTCGATACTTTGAAAATCATTGCCCACGATCGGTGCCACATCGTGCTGCGGCACATGACACTGCAGGCAAAAATAGCGACGCGGCGACACCGCAGCCAACGCCTGATTATCGCGATCCCAAAAATGCGTGACGCTCACCATAGGGGCACCGGTTTCTGGACTGCGACTGCGGCTGTGGCAACTCAGGCACTGATTGAAGTTTTTGTCCACCTGATAGTCGCGAATGGAATGGGGAATGGTGGGTGGTTGCTCGGGATAATTGCGCGGCGAGCGCGGCCCCTGACTGAGCTCGCGCGGAATCACCGGCGGGGAAAATTCCTGGCTTAAGGTACCACCAGCGCGAACACCATCGGGAGCGGGTGCATCCAGAGTTTGGTCTGCCACCACTACCAGCGGCAGGCACAGCATCAGAAAAAGCCACTTATTCATTTAAGCCCCCTACGCCAGTTTGATCAGTTCAAGCCTGACCGCGCATTTTTTGAAATCCGTCTGCAAGGAAATCGGATCCGTGGCATCCAGAGTCAATTTATTCACTAGTCGATTGGCATCGAAAAAGGGGATGTACACCAAGCCTTGCGGTGGTTTTACCCGACCGCGCGTTTCGACCCGGCCAATCATCTCACCGCGGCGACTGACCACGCGGATCTCGCTGCCGCGGCGAAAGCCCAGTTTTCGCGCATCCTCATAATTCATGTAAATCAACGCTTGTGGCACCGCCGCATTAAGCTCGGGTACGCGCTGGGTCATAGAGCCGGTGTGCCAGTGCTCCAACACGCGACCGGTACTGAGCCAAAATGGATATTCCGCATCTGGCTCTTCGGCCGGTGGCTCATAAGGCAAAGCAAAAATCAGTGCGCGTTTATCCGGGTGGCCATAAAACTGCACGCCGCTGCCTTTTTCAACATAGGGATCCAAGCCCTCGCGAAAACGCCAGCGGGTTTCCTTGCCATCCACCACCGGCCAGCGCAAACCACGCTCTTGATGATAGACATCGAAGGGGGCTAAATCGTGGGCCTTGCCACGGCCGAAGCGGGCATATTCTTCGAATAGGCCTTTTTGTAAATAAAAGCCAAAAGCTCGAGCTTCGTGATTTTCATAATCGGCGTTCATATCCGCCAGCGGAAATTGGTCAACTTGACCGTTGGCAAATAGCACTTGATACAGGGTTTTACCTTTGTATTCGGGGGCTTTATTGAGTAAATCTTGCGGCCAGATTTCATCGGTTTTCAGACGTTTGGAAAATTCCACCAACTGCCATAAATCGGAACGTGCTTCCCCCGGCGGTGGCACCAGCTGATGCCAAAATTGTGTCCGCCGCTCCGCATTGCCAAACGCCCCTTCTTTTTCCACCCACATGGCGCTAGGCAGAATTAAATCCGCCGCTTGTGCAGAGGCCGTGGGATATACATCAGAGACGATGACAAAGGCTTTGGGGTTGCGCCAGCCGGGCAGGGTTTCGCCCATCAAATTAGGCCCAGCCTGGATGTTGTTGCACACTTGAGTCCAATAAACCCGCAGCACACCATCTTTTAATTTGCGGCTTTGAGTGACCGCCGCAAACCCCACTTTGTCTGGAATAGTGCCTTCCGGCAGCTTCCAGATTTCTTCCGTTTTGGCGCGATGCTGAGGGTTGGTTACCAACATATCTGCCGGTAAGCGATGGGAAAATGTGCCGACCTCCCGCGCCGAGCCACAGGCGGAGGGCTGGCCCGTCAAGGAGAATGGACTATTGCCGGGCTCGCTGATTTTTCCGGTGAGCAGGTGAATGTTGTAGACCATGTTATTGGCCCACACACCGCGTGTGTGCTGGTTGAATCCCATGGTCCAAAATGACATCACTTTGGTTTTCGGATCGGCATAAATTTCCGCAAGACGCTGCAAGCGCTCCGCTGGCACGCCCGTTTCTTCCGCCGTGTGCTCCAGCGTGTAAGGCTTAACGAACGCGGCAAAATCATCGAAGGTAATATCTGTCCAGGTATTCGCCTTGTCGGCCCCCTTGGCGCTGATCTGGCGCGGGTCTTCCGCGCGCAACCCATAGCCGATATTGTCCTGACCTCGAACGAAGCGCGTGTATTTATTAACAAATTCCCGATTGACTTTACCGCTTTGAATAATGTGATTGGCGATGTAATTGAGAATAATCAGGTCGGTATTTGGTTTAAAAATAATGGGAATGTCGGCGAGCTCGAAGGTGCGCGTTTCGTAGGGTGACATGGCCACCACTTGCACATGTTCATACGACAAACGGCGGTCGGTAATGCGTGTCCATAAAATCGGATGCATTTCCGCCATGTTGGAGCCCCACAGCACGAAGGCATCCGCGTGCTCGATATCGTCGTAACACCCCATGGGCTCATCGATACCAAAAGTGCGCATAAACCCAACGGCGGCCGACGCCATACAGTGGCGTGCGTTGGGATCTAAATTGTTGGTGCGCAGGCCGCCTTTAAATAACTTGCTCGCCGCGTAGGCCTCCCATACCGTCCACTGTCCCGAACCCAACATGGCGACACTTTCTGGCCCAGATTCACGAATCGCTTCTTTAAATTTGTCCGCCATAATGGTGAAAGCTTGATCCCAGGATATGGGAGCAAAATCGCCGTTTTTATCGTATTTTCCATCCTTCATACGCAGCAGTGGTGTGTGTAAACGGTCATTGCCGTAGAGAATTTTTGACAGAAAATAGCCTTTTACACAATTTAAACCGCGATTCACTTCGGCTTTTACATCGCCGTGCGTCGCCACTACTCGGCCTTCTTTAGTGGCCACCATCACCCCACAGCCGACACCGCAAAAACGACAGGGCGCCTTGCTCCATTTAAGTGTGGTCAACTCGCGATTGGTTATCAGGTTCGCCGCGCTCGCGGGCACTGGCAAGCCGGCGGCTAGAGCAGCGACAGCAGCGGCATTGGCTTTGGCAAACATCCTGCGCGTCAGAGTCATGATCGTTTCAGTCTCCGGTCAATATTTCGTGATAGACAAGTGCGGCATTGAGCGCCCCTGGCTGCGCAGTAAACTCATCGAGTAGTGTGAGAATGTTGCGCTCGTTTTCCGTCTCGACCACCAGCACCAGCTTGCCTTGGTCATCTTCCGCATGCACTTCTACCCCCGGCTGGATGCGGAGCCACGCTTTAATATCCGCGATATATTCTGGGCGGACCTGAGCCATGATGCTGGCAATATGAAGAGGTTCTGCGGGTTGAGAAGCAATCAATACGGCAGTGTCTTTAGGCGATACGCTGGAAGTCACAAGTTGATCCTGGGTTTGAGTAATAATCAAGCGGCGCCGGGTGGCCCCATGAACAGTTGATACATCCAGATAGTAAAGCCGTAGCCACCCACTAGGGCGACGGATAACAGGGGAAATAAGAAAACAATAATAAAGATAAAAAGACGCCACTCTTTGGTCTTTTGATCAGTGATGTCGTTGCCATTATCGTGCTGTTTCACGGAGCACCTCTTGTTATTGTCATCTCGCAGTCATATAAAAACAGCGCGTTTCGATGCATCTTTTCAGCCACTTTTTTCAGTCTAGTCAAAGCGACCACCACTGCAAAAAATCATGTGCTTTTGTCGCCATATCCATCAACAAAAAAACCGCGCCTCACGCAGCCAACATTTATTCGCGTGATTTAATGTTTATTTGGTGCAATTATTGTTTGTTTTTAGCGCAACCCTAATACCGACTTTCGGTTGCGATCGTACTCTTTTTCACTGCGGCAATACAAAGGGCTAAGGCTAACAGAAAAGCTTCCTATGCATATGATTTGAATCAAGGCGCTTGCTACCTCCGTCCATTGATAAACTAAAAATTGCCGAGCCGGTCGTGCCCCAGCGCGCCTTTTCTGTCATGCTGAGGCCTTTTATTATTCGCTGACCACTCGACGCTCATGCTGAAGAAATTCCGTGTTATTTCCCAGGCCACCCCGCTGGCGGGCAAAACGCAGCAAGAGGTTCACAGAGCCCTGCTCAAGCTGAACTTAACCTCCGAACAAGTTCAGCTCTTGCTGCAAAAACCCCTGGTCATCAAAAAAGCCCTGACAGAGCCCGAGGCTCAAGGTTATGCCGAACGCTTTGCGACTGCCGGCCTGAAGGTGCGCATCGAAGCGTATGAAATTGCCGCCCCGCCCACCCCCAACACCGAGAGCAAGCAGCGAGACCAGCTTTACGAGACGCTACTCAAAGCCTTTACCAAACCTGTACAGCCTGTGGACACGCTTGAGCCCGCCGGCAGGACCTCGCCTCTGTCACTACTCAGCGCCCTGCCCGCACCGCTGATCTACGGGGGGCTCTTAGTAGTGTGGAGCTTTATCCTGATTGGGTATTTGGGCGGGGGCTACGCTTTACTCTTTGGCGGGTTGAGCCTGCCACCGGCGATAGACACACTGCTCTGGTTGATTGCGTGGCTACTGCCAGCCTTGCTCGGTGGCGGCTTGCTTATAGGCTTGCTCTACCCCTTCTGGCCGCGCCGAATCCCAGCACCGCATTTGCGGCTGGACCCCAAACGCCACATCCGCTTTCACCACCTGATCAACCAAATGACCGCAGCCATGGATGTGCCCGCGCCGCAATTTATCGAGATTACGGCAGGCTCTCAGGTACGCGTTGCGCCGGCCCGGGGTATCCGCAGCCTCAACCGCGGCGATCTGCGTCTGACATTGGGCTTGGCCGCCCTCGCCAGCTGCAGTCTGGACCAATTGATGGGGCTGATCGCACGGGAGTTCGGCCGCTTTTCATCCTCCAAGGCCACTCGCACCGCCACGTGGATTCACACGATTAACGGCTGGTTTGCGCATCATGCGCGCATTCCTGCTGAGTGGGATGAGCGCTTCGAAGCCTGGGCGGAAGCCTATCCGGCGACGCCGCTGCGCTGGTCGATTGGCCGAGCGCAACGGCTCACCTTATGGATTCGCCGCCTACTGGGCCGCTTGACCGCTCTAAACGCCCGCACCACCGAGCGCACCCTGTTACAGCTGGAGCGGAATGCGGATCTCTATCAAGCCCGCGTAAGCGGCACTAAAGCATTTGCCACGACCGCCGCGAAACAGGCGGCATTGATGGTCGCCGAGCAGGAGATTCACCAGCTTAATCACCTTGCCCTCTATGGGCGCGATCAGTTACTGCTCGATCTACCCGCCGCCATCCGCGATAGCCTACCGGCCTCCACTCGGCTCAACACGCACCCAGTCGCCGCGCCCCTATGGGAGCCACATATTCCCGACAGCGCCCGCATCGAACGCGTGAGCGCACTCACCGGTGCTGCCTTCATTTCCTGTCCGCAGCCTGCGCACCTGCTGTTCGATGATTTCGCGCAACTTTGCGACAACGTCACCCTGCACGCCTACCACCGCCAGGGTATTGCTGATGCAGAGCAACTGCGGGTCGACAACGCCAAAATTCTCCGTGAGCGCGAGGCTATACTCCGCCAGGCGCGGATCGACGCTATCCAAAGAGGTGCGCGCGCACCAGTCAACGCCGATGGCTCGGTGGATTGGACGGCTGGGAAGCGCTGATGCAAGAAAGTGTTCGTATTGGTGACGTGACCTTTAACTGTTACCGCACAGGCTCCGGCCCGGCGCTGATTTTTGTCCACTGCTCCGGCGGCAGTCACAAAGAATGGCGCTTTGCCCTGGAGGATTGCAGCCGCGATTTTCAAGTAATCGCCCCCGACCTATTCGGCTACGGCGCCAATCCACCCTGGACCAGCCCGACCAACCCCCACTCGGTGGACGATTTGGAGTTGCTCGCAACGCTGATTCCCGAAGGCCCCTATCATCTGGTGGGCCACTCCTGCGGTGCCGTCCTCGCTTTGGAAACGGCGCGGCAAGCCTTTTCCGGTGCTTTCCAAGTGCCGCAGAGTCTGTTTTTAATCGAGCCTCCGGCCACCTATCTACTGCGGGATAGCCACCACTGGCAGAAGTTTCAGCGACTTAAAGCGAAGTGCCTCACTGCGGTAAACCACAATAACCTCACACAAGCGGCGCGGACGTTTATGGGCTTCTGGATCGGCCACCTGCCCTGGTTTTTTGCCCCACGCTGGCAGAAGCAGCGCATGGCCAGCGCTATGACCAAGATCGCCTACGAACTCGCTATCCTCGACTCCGTCTCCCACCGCTTTGACGACCACCGTATCGTGGACTGCCCCGTAACCCTTATCTCCGGCAGCCGCTCGCCCGCAATCGTACGGGCCCTGAATCAACACCTACAAACCCACCTCCCCAATGCCCGCCACCTCACCATTAAAGGCGCCGGCCACATGAGCCCTTACACTCATCCACAGGCAGTTAAGCGTTTGCTGGATGAGCATTTGGGCTGGGTGAGTGGTTGAGTGGTGGTACACAAATTGAGTTATTGCTGCATTGCACTTTTACTGAGCGCTTGTGCATTCGCGTCCTCTCTTGGAGCCGTGGATATAAACAACACTATCAGCGGATGTATGAAGATCTCCGCTTATTCTCTATCACAAAAAAGCGACCCGGTAATTTTGTCTATCGAATTGGACATGGCATCTGCTAATAACGATTGTCCGTGCAAGTC
>CAYZVN010000086.1:0-12134 GCA_964482025.1 uncultured Saccharophagus sp.
ATCATGGTGGGCAATGTGGCTGTGGGTGGCGACGCCCCGATTTCGGTGCAGAGCATGACCAATACCGAAACCACGGATGTCGCTGCGACAGTCGCACAGATCCAGCGCTTGCAAACGGCGGGTGCCGACATAGTGCGGGTATCAGTACCGACCATGGAGGCTGCCGAAGCCTTTGGTGCCATTCGTCAGCAGGTAAGCCTTCCGCTGGTGGCGGACATCCACTTCGACTATCGCATAGCGCTGCGAGTCGCCGATTTAGGTGTCGACTGTCTGCGCATCAACCCCGGCAATATCGGCCGCGAGAAACGTATCCAGGCGGTAGTCGATAAAGCGCGCGATCTCAACATTCCTATCCGTATAGGTGTCAATGCCGGCTCTCTGGAAAAAGACCTGCAGAAAAAATATGGCGAGCCGACGCCGGACGCCTTGGTGGAGTCGGCGCTGCGCCATGTAGAGATCCTCGATCAGCTGAATTTTCATGACTTTAAAGTCAGTGTAAAAGCCTCGGACGTGTTTATGGCTGTCGCCGCCTATCGCAAGCTGGCTCAGCAGATTGAGCAGCCTTTGCATTTGGGCATTACCGAAGCGGGCGGGTTGCGCAGCGGGACAGTGAAGTCAGCAGTGGGGCTCGGTCAGCTATTGATGGAGGGTATTGGCGATACGGTCCGCATCTCCCTCGCGGCCGATCCAGTCGAGGAAGTTAAAGTCGGCTGGGATATCCTCAAGAGCCTCAAATTGCGCTCTAAAGGCATTAACTTTATTGCCTGCCCCAGTTGCTCTCGGCAGAACTTTGATGTGATCAAGACCATGAATGAGCTGGAGAGCCGTCTAGAAGACATTACCGTCCCCTTGGATGTGGCGGTTATCGGTTGTGTGGTGAACGGTCCAGGGGAAGCCAAAGAAGCAGACGTGGGCCTGGCCGGCGGTACGCCGCGCAACTTGGTGTATGTCGACGGTGAGCCCAAAGACAAATTTGATAACGAACATCTGGTCGACCAGCTCGAACAGCTGATCCGCACCAAAGCGGCAGCGAAGGCCGAGCGCGAAAAAGATCTGATTGCTAAAGCGATCTGACCTTCGGAATCGAACCAGAGATAGCACGCATTACGGGAATTCATTTTGAAACAAATTCAATCCGTTAAAGGAATGGACGATCTATTGCCGGAGCGCGCTCCGGCATGGCAGTACGTGGAGGCCTCCATCGCAGAAGTGGCGGAGCGCTACGGTTATCGCGAAATCCGCTTTCCAATTTTGGAGCAGACCGAACTCTTCCGGCGCAGCATTGGCGAAGTGACCGACATAGTCGAAAAGGAGATGTATACCTTTGACGACCGCAATGGTCTGAGCTTAACCCTGCGTCCAGAGGGGACTGCCAGCTGCGTCCGCGCGGCCGAAGAGCACGGGCTGCTTTACAACCAGACGCAGAAACTCTGGTACACAGGTCCCATGTTCCGCTATGAAAAACCGCAAAAAGGCCGTCTGCGGCAGTTTCACCAGTTTGGTTTTGAAGCCTTCGGCATGGCCGGCCCCGATGTGGATGCCGAGCTGCTTATTATGCTGGCGCGCCTCTGGCGCGAGCTGGGTATTCTCGAAGCGGTAGAGTTGCAGCTGAATAACCTGGGTACCAGTGAGGTGCGGGCACGGTTTCGTGCCGACCTGGTCACCTATCTGCAGGAGCGCGTTGAGCAGCTGGACGAAGACAGTCGCCGCCGCTTAACCAGCAATCCCTTGCGCATACTCGACAGCAAAATTGCCTCTACACAGGCACTGCTAAATGGTGCCCCGTCACTCGCGGATTACCTGGACGAGCCCTCGCGCGTCCATTTTGCCGGACTCTGCAAGCTGCTCGATGCCGCAGGTGTGAAATACACCATCAATCCGCGTTTAGTGCGCGGCCTCGATTACTACAGCAATACCGTGTTCGAGTGGGTGACGACGAAACTTGGCGCTCAAGGTACGGTCTGTGCCGGCGGTCGCTACGATGGGCTGGTGGAGCAATTGGGTGGAAAACCCACGCCGGCGGTGGGTTGCGCTATGGGGATCGAGCGCTTAGTGCTGCTGCTGGAGGTGCTTGAAGTGCTCCCCAACTCCATTGGCGATCTGGTGGACGTTTACTTGGTGGCCGTCGGTGACGTCCAGGCCCACGCCATGGCCTTGGCGGAGACGCTGCGCACGGAATTGCCGTATCTGCGTTTGGTAACGCATCTAGGTGGCGGCTCATTCAAGTCGCAAATGAAAAAGGCCGATAAAAGCGGTGCTCAACTTGCCCTTATTTTGGGTGAGGACGAGGCGATGCGGGGGGAAATCGGAATTAAACCCCTGCGCACGGAGGCGCCGCAGCAACAAGTTGAGCAAACCCAGGCGGCTTGCGCGATCAAAGGTCTGCTGGACCTGTAGCGCGCAACCGCTCCTGACGACTTAAATAAGAGGCTGCTGAGCCTCGGTGATCAAGAACACACAATAATAGGAGAGCCAAAGTGGCTACACATTTGACAGAAGAAGAACAGATTGAAGCGCTTAAGCGTTGGTGGAAAAACTACGGCACTACAGTGGTGATTGCGGCCGTTGTTGGTCTGGGCGGGTTTTTTGCGTGGAATCAATATCAAAACTACCGTGCGGACGTCGCTCGTGAAGCGTCCGTGGTTTACGAAAAATTCGCCGCAGCTGTATCGGAGTTCGATGTCGATCCTACCGACGAGCAAGCCGCGCGAGCAAAGCAGTTGGCGAACGAGGTGATCGCCCATGACGCCTCGACTCTGTATGCCGATTTTGCCGCTCTGTATCTCGCCAAACTTGCGGTGCAAAACCAGGATTACACAGAGGCGAAAGCGCAGCTGGAAAAAGTGAGTAAGGAGGGTTCAAACGAATCGGTGAAAGACTTGGCGCGTTTGCGTCTCGCTCGCGTGCAAGTGGCCACCGGTGAAGTGGATGTGGCCTTGACCACTCTATCCAACAAGCCATCTGCAGCTTACGCAGCCGCTTATGCTGAGGCAAAGGGCGATGTGTTGTTGTCACAGAAGCGTTTAGCTGAGGCCCGTGCCGCTTATGAGTCTGCCCTTCAGGCAATGGGGGCCAACCAACCTATGAGGCGCAACTTGGTGCAACTGAAAATTGATAACACTCGGACCGCTGCCGATGATCCGCTGTTGCTTCAGCAGCCGGCCGCCTCGCCTCACGGTGATCCGTCGAATCCGCACACACCTGCTCAGGCCGCAGCGGCGGAGGATGCTTGATGACTTTTCGCCGTTCCCTGGCAGCACTTTGCTGTTCAGGCACGTTGTTGCTGGTCGGTTGTAGCAGCGTTAAAGAAGAATTGAAGCCGGTGAAGCTCGAGCCCATCGCCGCGCATTTCAAGTTCGTCCGAGACTGGAGCAAAAACACCGGCGCAGGTCAGGACGCCCGCTATGCAAGGCTGCAGCCCGCTTACGTGGACGGCGTTTTGTATACGGTGGATGTCGATGGCGTTATCGGAGCCTGGGACAGCGAAAATGGCAAGCGCCTGTGGCGCAACAAGCTTAAAACTGCGATTGGCAGTGGTGTTGGCGTTTCGGCAGGCCTAGGTTTTGTCGGAACCCTGGACGGCCGCGTCATCGCTTTTGATTTGGCGGATGGCCAGCAGAAATGGCAAGCCCGGGCAAGCAGTGAAGTCCTAGCTACGCCGCAAGGTAATGGAGAGGTCGTTGTCACCCACGCAATCGATGGAAGAGTATTTGCGTTTGCTATGGAAGATGGTCGCCAGCTGTGGACGTACGACCATCCGGTCCCCGTCCTCAGTCTACGCTCCAACGCCAGCCCCTTGTTCCTCGGCAACGTTGTGCTGGTGGCATTTGATAACGGCCAAATATTGAGCTTCGATAGTAACTCCGGTCAGCTGCGCTGGAGTGCTCGGGTAGGGCAGCCGCAAGGCAAAACCGAGCTTGAGCGCCTGATCGACGTTGATTCTACTCCCATCGAAGTGGGTCCTTACATCTATGGCGCTGGCTATAACGCCCGCTTAGTGGCGCTGGCTAAAGGCACGGGGCGCGTTGCCTGGGCTCAAGATGTCTCCACCGCGGAGAATATAGCAGGGGCAGACAATCGCATATTCGTCAGCGACGCTAACAGCCATGTAAAAGCGTTTGATGCGCTTAACGGCACGCTCTTGTGGGAAAACAAAACGCTTCATCGCCGTGGCCTGAGCGCGCCAGCGGTGTTTGGTGACATGGTGGTTGTGGTCGACCGTGAAGGTTATCTCCACGGCTTGTCATTGCAGGATGGCTCTGTGGTAGCGCGCCGGCGAACGGGCGACCGTCCCGTGTTTGCCCAGCCGTTAGTCGTTGACGAAACGCTCTTTTTATTAAGCCAAGACGGCATGCTAATGGCCTACGAAGTGAAAGCCTCGGACCCCAATTTAACTTTCTGGGATATGCCATCCAATCGCCAAAAAGGCGCCATCTCCACCAAACCCACCGGGGTCAAATAAAACACACATGGTTCCTGTTATCGCCCTGGTCGGCCGCCCCAATGTCGGCAAATCCACCTTGTTTAATTGCCTCACCAAAACGCGAGACGCTTTGGTGGCCGATTTTGCCGGCTTAACCCGCGACCGAAAATACGGTGAGGCGCGCTTTCAGGAGCGCAAATTTATCGTTATTGATACCGGCGGCCTGAGCGGTGAAGACGAAGGGGTCGACGTGGTAATGGCCGAACAGGCTCGCCTGGCGATTGATGAGGCGGACCTAGTGGTATTTCTGGTGGACAGCCGCGCTGGCCTGACGGCGGCTGACCAGCAAATTGCCCAGCATCTGCGCACACAACAAAAGCCCACCTTACTGGTCGCCAACAAAATCGACGGTCAACAGCCAGATATTGCCGCTGCACCATTTTTTGAGCTGGGCCTCGGCGAGGTTTATGGAATTGCCGCTGCCCACGGGCGCGGCATCAATCAGTTAATGGAAACCATTAGTAATCTGTTACCTATTGTTCAAGAAGAGGTGCCAGAAGAAGATGCCGTCAACGCGGGGATTAAAATTGCGGTTGTGGGGCGCCCCAATGTTGGCAAATCCACACTGGTCAATCGCATGCTCGGTGAGGATCGAGTGGTGGTATTCGATATGCCAGGCACTACCCGCGACAGTATTTATATCCGCTACGAACGCCACGGCAAACCTTACACGCTGATCGATACTGCCGGCATTCGTCGACGCAAAAATATTTCGCTTACGGTGGAGAAATTTTCCATCGTCAAAACCCTGCAAGCCATCGAAGATGCCAACGTTGTTATTTTATTGATCGACGCCAAAGAAGGGCTCGTCGATCAGGATATGCATTTAATGGGGCAGGTGATCGACTCTGGACGAGCCCTGGTGGTGGCGCTCAATAAATGGGATGGCTTGGAAGAGGATCATAAAAGCTATTTAAAAACCGAGCTTGAACGGCGTCTGCGTTTTGTCGACTTTGCCGATATTCATTTTATTTCCGCATTGCACGGCACTGGCGTAGGTCTATTATACAAATCGGTCGAAAAAGCTTATCAGGCAGCGACCGAAAAATTCTCCACCAATTTTCTCACCAAAATTCTCGAAGACGCAGTGGCGACCCACCAGCCGCCACTTGTACGCGGTCGGCGCATCAAACTCCGCTACGCCCACCCCGGCGGCCACAACCCGCCCATCATTGTCATCCACGGTAACCAAACCGAAGAAGTCCCGAACCACTACGTTCGCTACCTGGAAAAAACCTTCCGCAAAGCCCTCGACCTCCACGGCACCCCCATCCGCATCGAATTCAAAAGCGGCGACAACCCCTACGCCGGAAAGAAAAACAAACTTACCCAGCGCCAAGTGGAAAAAAAGCGCCGGATGATGAAGTTTGTGAAGAAGAAAAAGTAGGGATTAAAGGGTTGCCATTACCCAAAGGTGGCGCTACTATTCCGACCACATATCTGGAGCAAGTATCTTAGGGATGAGGCGTTCTACCCCTCCTTTACTCGCCTTAATATAAACAGAGCCCGAATCATTGGCTGTGCAGCTGGGTTTCGGTGATTTCGATTTTTGCTTACGCAAAGCCATAGCGCTGTGCAACGGACTTGCGATTTGGTTCAAGGATATTACCAATGAAATATCTAGCATTTGTGATATTCGCTCTCCTCTCACTAAATGTAATCGCAGAAAGCCGCGATAACATCAAAATTACCAAAATAAACGTGATCTCCAGCGAGAGAAAATCAAGTCTCAAGTCTGTCGGCATCGTAAGGCTATATTTCGTTAGTGCTCCTTGGGGCGAAACCACCTGTAGATCAAGTGCGGCCGATATTATTCCCAGTGACAACAAGCTTTATTCTGCAGCGCTCGCAGCATTTATGGCTGGGCGCTCGGTGCTGATCACTGTAGATCCTAAAACTCGCCCTAACGATGATGTCTGTAAAATTGATTCGATACATATCAAGTAATTGTGCCGCTAAGATGTCCGTAAGCATAAGATCTATATTCGCTGGTACGATGCTGAAATGGTATTTGGTAAGCATATCTGTGAACAGGCAATGGCTGCTTCTTTGCTGCGTGATCGGTGTTATGGTCTTGCAAAGAAATATTGAGACTTAAGAGGTTGGCGCTGGATCTATGAATTTATTTATCTGTTGAAATAAAATTGTTTGTGTGGTGTAAGTTAATTTAATAAGGTTTTTCGGCCTCAAGTTATGGAGAACTTCACCCCGGTTTAGCTGTTCCCTTTTTTGCTTGGTTATCAATAATCCATTTTTTAATGGCTGGGTTTTGCATGTCTAAATTTCTTATCGTCGGTTTTCTTTGTATTGCTGTTGTCTCCAGTGTTTTTGCGCAAGAAGAAACGTCTGAATTCTCCGCTGAAGAGCTTAAAGAGGTCAGGAATGTGTCACGAGCATTGTTGGCAGTCCGCAGTCAGCAGCGTTCTGCTGCAATAGCAGAATCAGAAGAGGTTCGCGCAGACATGCAAAAGTTGAAAGGCCTGTTGTATGAGGCGCAATACAGGCTTGAGGTTCCTGTCCTGGATTTGAAGGGGGCCCCTGCTGTAAACCTTAATTCGAATAGCCAGACAGAACTGCAAGCCAAAAACTCAGGGTTTGTCGGCGGGATTTTAAAGAAAATTCGTGGGTGGACGGAAGATGAAGAATTACCGCGTCCTGAGAGCCGTGCGCAAAAAATCCATGAGGCTCGATCATTGTTAGCCAACAGGCGCCAAACAATTGAGAAACAACTGCCGTCCGTGTGGGAGGTTTGGAAGGAGAAAGACCCCGCCAAGGAACAAGTCGCGCAGAAGTTCCAAGCTCTAGAAGCTGAGCTGGCAGACATGGAAAAGAAACCACCAAAGGATCGTAAGGAAGCGTTGGCAAGCTTATTAAGGCGTTTAGACCCGCCCGTCGACCGAGCTGAGCCGGATCCTACCATTTCAACTATCACTAAACACATTAAGAAGTAAGGCGAATCACTCATGAAAAAAATATGCTCTTGGATGGCGAGTGTTTTACTTTTTTCGGTTTCGGGTGCTTTTGCCTGCTCGGATTACCTCTGCGAAACGCCGGAAATACAATTCCAGACGGGTGAGGCTGTAATAATCAAAGAAAAAGCCCAGGCACTGGGTTCTGTTGTAAAGATCTACGAGTACCTTCGCAACAACGCGGAATATGTGCCTTACCATGGCGCCCGTAGTAGTTCCCTGAATACCTTTTTGGCGATGGAAGGCAACGATGTGGATTTGGCCTCCACACTTATCGCCATGTATAGGTCCGTGGGAGTAAAAGCGCGCTATGCCGTTGGTAATGTCAAACTGCCTCGTGTGGATGTAGCGAATTGGCTCGGCGTGCAGAATGAGTCACTGGCGGTTTCAATTTTGCAGAATCAGGGTATTGATATTGTCGATAACACCGGTGCAGAGCACGTGGTGTTTGAGCATGTTTGGGTGGAGGCGTTAATCAATTTTGCTAATTACCGCGGCGGCAATAATCAGATTCAGCCCTGCACCCAAGAAAATGATCAGTGTCGTTGGATAGGTCTGGACCCGTCTTTTAAGCTTAAAACCTATAAGCCGCAATACCGAAATTTACTACGAAGTTTGTCGTTTGATTATGACGCCTACTATCGTGCTGAAACAAACCAATCTTTGCGCGACAAAAGTCCCTTAGAGATTTTTGAGGAAGAAGCGCTCAAATATCTCCGCGCCAATCACGTAGGAGTAACACTCGAAGATGTGATGGATGTTGGTACAATTATTAGGCAAGAGTTGGGTGCGATACCGCAATCGCTGCCTTTTCAGATCATCGGAACACAAGCTTTTTACACCACATTAGAATCCCATGATTTATCCGGTATTGGCGCAAAGTGGCAAAAAAATCTGTCCATAACCGTCTTACCGATAGTTAATGGGCAAGAATGCTCGTCAATAGCAATCAACGGTAACTATTCGTTAGTTGAGCTGTCGACTAAGAGGCTCACACTTACTTGGAACGTTGATCTTTTTGAAACAAGACTGGATGGTGTTCGGAAAAGTGTTATCAACGGCAACATTACTTTTGTTTGCAATGGCGGGGTCGAGACTGTTTCCCGCTCAACAAGATTCAATTTAAAAATGGCTTTGAAGGCGTCTCCGTTTGCAGATCCCATAGAGGTCGCTTATGAAAATCTGACGATGGGTGGATATTACCTTCTGGCTACCGGAGGAGAAACTTCGAATGCAAGTCAGGTTAGAAGAGCATATAAGCAGCTTCTGGCGTCAACTGAGGTATATCCAACGGTCAGCAGTACCAACGGACTGGTCTATGTAGATGAAAACAGAAACTCGACAGTTGATGTGTCGATCGATGTACCTTTGCTTGAGCACCAAGAGGCTCAAGATGCGCTGACGGGTGGTCTACTTTATATCGCACAAGCACACTACTACACGCGCCTTAAAGAGGAATCGCGTCGTTACAGCCGCTTGAAAAACATAATCTCCCCCATTTCAGCGTTTATGGGTGTGGTAAGTTCTGTGTACGAAGTGGAAAGCCTTGATGATACTCCTTTCTCAATTTTGCCTGGAGGCTTACTAATTGATTTGAAGGGGCTGAGGCTCAATGGGAGCTGGGAAGCTGATAAGCCTGAATCGTATTCGAATGACGCATTTAAGTTCCTCGGACATATTGGTTCAGCATTGGAGCATGAAGTCTGGCAGGAGTTGACAGGTTATGATGCGATTTCCACATTAAGAGGGATTCAATTCTCACATAAGTCATCGGTCGAGCTTTTGGATATGTTCGATGACTCAGCTTCTGAGAGCTTTGGTGCGGGCTTACTGAAAATGGGAGCATCTCATCAACCCCCACCGACTTTTGTTCGCAAAGATTACCAATTATTTGGCGGTAACTATGTATCTTGGCAGTATTCTGGCAATAATCCGAATAGCGATAGCTTTTATGTCTTTTGGCAGAATTTTGATCGATATCTGTCCGGCCAGGATGACTTTGCACAGTACTTATATCAGCCGTCTTTTGGTTTCCAGGAATTCCTGGAAAATTTCGATTCCCTCGAGAATCAGCTTCTTGCATATCCACCGACGGCGACCCTTCAAGGTTTTACCTCGTGTGGAGTTTCGTATCCGAATATTATTGTTTCTTCAGCATTAACAAAACTGAATCAGTGTTTCAACCAAACTAAAAGCGAGCATCAAGATCTCTTTGACTTTTTTGATCGCAACAAAGGATTTGATCCTGCAAAGGTATTTTATATTGCGAGCATGCCACCGCTGGGCCAATACAATATGGCCGGAATCAACCGATTTCGCCTCTCTCTGTACAACTTGAATTCTCCATATCGAGCTAAAGTTACTGCACCGGCGAGGGCCGTGGTGGGTCCCGGGTATCTTTTTGATGTGTATATCAGTGATGTCTTTGAAAAGTCCACCAGTAATTTAGTGTCATCCGCCTATATTATAGTTAACGAAAGCGGCCGTTTAGTGGCAGGTGGCGGGTATGTCCCCCCTCAGGACGAACCCGTTAAGCCCGCGGACAGCACGGAAGGCGTTAAAGGTTCTGGAACCACGCTCGACACCAAAGGCGTAACCTTTAACAACGAAGCTTTCACCGACAAAAACCTAATTGCCATATCCAACAACGACGTAATTCGAACGCCGTCAACGGTAGACCCAGTCAGCACCGTGACCGGCAACATGTACCATGACGAGACCGATTTGGTCATTCCAGGCAAGGGCATGCCTTATGCCTTCACGCGTACTTACAATTCCAACCCAACGACCACATCCGGTGTTGGCACGGGTAATCCAAAGTCTTTGCCATTGAGTCAGGGCTGGACACATTCCTACAATATGAAGTTGGTTTCCAATGACCACGGGCAATATCCCAATTACGATGTGACCCTTGCTCCTGAGAATAAGAATAATAAAACGTCGTCAATCACCTTTATTGATGAGCGGGGAGGGGAGAGTAATTTCCTTCTTAAGGACAGCTCAACCACATCGCAGCCGACATCTCCAAGAGCTTCTTTCGATACTTTGGTGCTGAATTCACCAGCAAGCAACCAGCATACCCTGACGTTTTCCAATGGCGTTAAGTACATCTTTGATAGTCAGGGCCAAAATATGCGCGTACCGGCGAAAGTTGCGCGCTTGCTTCGAATTGAGGATCCGTATGGCAACCAGCTGAATTTTGGCTACGATGCCAGCGGCAGGCTTGCCACCGTTAGAGACAATGCAAATATCAGTAGCCGTACTGGTTTAACACTCGTTTATTACACATCGGGAACCAATCTAAATAGGTTGCGCTATCTTCGTGACTGGACCGGTCGTCAATGGGAGTACATCTATGCCGGGGAGAAGCTGACGCAGGTCCGAAATCCTGCGGGCAACAGGATGGAGTATACCTACGTTGATGGTACGCACCTGCTGAAAGATATCATTCATCCGCAGGTTCGCGATGGCAAAAAGAAAACAATGACCTTTGGATATTATGAAAATGGCCAAGCTTACAACTACGTTGACCAACTGGGTAATGAAGAATCATTGATTTATGACCTGTTCCGCCGCCGCACACGTGTAACAAATCCTAGAGGTTTGATCACGGAGCACTACTACGACCAAAACGGCGCACTTATCAAACTGGTGGAGCCAGATAAGGGTATATTACAGTTCGAAAACAACGACGATGGATTGCGCTACCTGAAATACGATGCCATGGGTAATCGCACGCGTTATTCCTACAACACGGATCGAACACTGACGGGTGCAGCGTCGAATACAAAGGGGTTGGTAACCCGTGAGCAGGATGCCATGGGTAAAAGCGTTGATTATGACTACGATCCGAATAACTTCAATCAGATAAAGAAAGTAACTGACAAAAACGGAAATACCGTTACCAATAACTATTACACCGCGACGAATACTTCCACTGGCGCCTTCAAAGGAAAGCTGCAGAGCGTAGTTGTATCCAGCGCGACGGTTAACGGCGTGGTTCATGCTAACGTCAAGTTGAGTGAATACAAATATCACGCGGACGGCACACCTAAGCGGATTATCGAATACATCGATCCAGCGCAGACCAGTAAAAAGCGCGTAACAGATTTTGCCTATGAATACTTGAATAACGGTGGCTACCGGTTGACAAAGACGGTTTCGGGGAGTGGGAAATCCCTCAGTGTGGTAGAGGAATATGATGCTCTTTGGCGTAAAGTTTCCGCGACAACTCAAAGACGGAAGAGTGCGACTGACGCCACACTGTTGACCCTTACCACCAGCTTTGCTTATGACTCTTTGGGGCGGCTTACTAAAACCACGGATCCTCTCGGTAATATCAGCGAGACCGTATATGACGCGAACAACCAGGTAAGAGAAAGAATTGTTCGGTACAAGCTATTAGCTGAAGGCAACTCTCCCAAACATGCGGAGTGTGCGGTTGATACTAACTACCCCAGTCACCATAGCTGTGTTGTCGAGACAAATAGCTACGATGCGGCTGATCTCCTAGCAAGTACCACAGATATAAACGGGGCGGTGACGCGTTTTGAATACGATCCTATGGGTAACGTTACAAAGGTGACGAATCATCTGGGTAATAGCCTGCACTATGAGTATGACGCAATGGGGCGGCGCACCCATGTGCGTGATGAGAACGGCTACTTACTCACAACGGAATA
>CAYZVN010000087.1:0-12053 GCA_964482025.1 uncultured Saccharophagus sp.
CCCTGGATTGTGATTCCAGTGGTCGCGGGTTCGAGCCCCGTCAGTCACCCCATCCAATTTATGCCATTTCCTTTCTCTTCTTGCTGAACTTGTCGGTGCTAGCAACTTAATAGTTGTTATCTTGGGGTAATTCGCACTCGCATTTCCGATCTTTTGTTTCATTCCCTTATACCCTGCATTAATATCTACGCGTTTTGACCCGTTATAGAGGTCGCGCAAAAAATTGCTTGATCGTTTTTTGTTCTCGTTCGTTTTTTTTCGGCGCGGCGTCATTCGTTCACACAACACAGGGGTATCGGTTTGAGAAAAGGAATCATCTTGGCGGGCGGCAGCGGTACCCGCCTTTATCCGCTCACGCAGGTCGTCAGCAAGCAATTGATGCCGGTCTACGACAAACCCATGATCTATTACCCACTCGCCACTTTGATGCAGGCGGGAATTCGCGAAATATTGGTGATTACCACACCTGCTGAGCATGACCGTTTTGCGGCTTTATTGGGCAACGGGGAGCAGTTCGGTATCCATATTGAATATGCGGTGCAACCATCGCCGGATGGCCTCGCCCAGGCTTTTATTATCGGCGAAGCGTTTCTAAACGGTTCATCCGTTGCACTGGTGTTGGGCGATAACCTGTTTTATGGCCACGATTTAGTGAAGTCGCTGAAAACCGCTGCTGGACAAGCCGGCGGCGGCACCGTATTTGGTTATCACGTGGCCAATCCAAAAGCCTACGGTGTGGTGGAGTTTAATGCTGAAGGCAAAGTGCTTTCTATTGAGGAAAAGCCCACACAGCCTAAATCCAATTATGCGGTCCCTGGAATTTATTTCTTTGATGAACGTGTTGTGGCTTTCGCCAAGAATGTTAAACCTTCGGCGCGCGGCGAATTGGAAATTATTGACGTGATCAATCAATACCTGCAGGCCGGCGCGCTGCGTGTGGAGGTAATGGGGCGCGGGACGGCCTGGCTGGATACTGGGACTCATGACGATTTATTAGCGGCCGCTCAATTTATTGCCACTCTCGATAAGCGCCAGGGCTTAAAAGTGAACTGCCCGGAAGAAGTTGCCTATCGCAATGGGTGGATCACGGCAGAGCGTTTGTGTGAGATTGCGGAGCCGCTGCGCAAGAGTGGTTACGGCGAATATCTATTGAGACTGGTCGACAGTCGGGTGTTCTAATGAAATTTATCGAAACTGATATTGCGGATGTCAAAATTTTAGAGCCTACCGTGTTCGGCGACGAGCGCGGTTTTTTTATGGAAACTTTTCGCGCTGACGAATTTTTTCGGCAGACGGGAGCTAAGCCGTTTGTGCAGGACAACCACAGTAAATCTGCTCACGGCATATTGCGCGGTTTGCATTACCAGCTCGAACAAACTCAGGGAAAGTTGGTGCGGGTAGTGGCCGGGGCGGTATTCGATGTGGCGGTGGATATGCGCCAGTCATCGCCGACGCTGGGGCGTTGGGTCGGCGTGGAGTTATCCGCGGACAATAAGCGTCAGCTATGGGTGCCACCCGGATTTGCTCACGGCTTTTATGTACTGACAGAGTCCGCGGAGTTCGTCTACAAGTGCACGGATTACTATCACCCCCAATCCGAAGTATCGCTGCTGTGGAACGATCCGGCCTTAGGTATCGAATGGCCACTCGTCAATGGCGTTGCGCCAACCTTATCCGCCAAAGATCTGCAGGGTCTGAGCTTTAACCAAGCACCCAAATTTGACTGAGGCTTCCATGCGCACAATCGTTATAGGTAAGAACGGCCAATTGGCCTGGGAGCTAGGGCGCTCCATTCCTGCGACTTGGCAGGTCAGTGCACTTGGGCAATCCGAGCTGGATATTCGCTCGCTGGAGCAGGTTCGCCAGCAGCTTACGCACCATAAGCCCGAGGTGGTGATCAACTGTGCGGCCTACACCGCAGTGGACAAGGCGGAAAGCGACTGCGTTACCGCCTATGGTGTAAATGAAGGCGGCGTGCGCAATTTGGCGATCGTTTGCGCTGAGCTCGGCGCGCGTTTGCTGCATGTATCGACGGATTTTGTTTTTGATGGCAAGAGTCATCAGCCCTATAGCCCTGAGACGACGCCTAATCCTCTGGGGGTTTACGGTGCGTCTAAATATGCCGGTGAGCAGCTGGTCGCGAAGCTCCTACCGGAATCGTCGGTTATTGTACGCACCTCCTGGGTTTACTCCGCCCATAGCAATAATTTTGTGAAAACCATTTTGCGTTTGGCCAAGGAAAAGCCGCAAGTGGGTGTGGTCGCCGACCAAATCGGCAGCCCAACCTGGGCAAAAGGACTGGCCGATTGGCTTTGGGCTGTGGCCGCAAAACCGGAAGTAAAAGGTATTTTCCATTGGAGCGATGCGGGAGTTGCCTCCTGGTACGATTTTGCCGTAGCGATCCAAGAGCTTGGCCTTGCTAAAGGTCTGCTCGACAAAACCATCCCCATTAATCCTATCCCTACCGAAGCTTACCCAGTACCGGCCTGTCGACCTAAGTACTCTGTCCTCGATAAACGTGCAGCGGAAGACGTTTCAGGCCTTAAAACCACTCACTGGCGGAGCCAGCTAGCGGCCATGTTGGAGGAATTAACATGAGTAAAACCTATCTTGTCACCGGTGCAGCCGGTTTTATCGGCTTTTTTGTTGCCCAGCGACTGTGTGATCAGGGTCACCAAGTGATTGGTCTGGATAATCTGAACGATTATTACGACGTCTCTTTAAAGGAAGCGCGTTTAGCATTGCTGCAACGCGAGGCAAATTTCCGTTTTGTGCGTATGGATCTGGCAGATCGCGAGGGCATCGCCAAGCTATTCGCCAGCGAAAAATTTGATCGCGTGATTCATTTAGCCGCTCAGGCGGGTGTGCGTTACTCGCTGGATAATCCGCTCGCCTATGTCGACAGTAACCTGCTGGGCCATGCGACGATTTTGGAAGGCTGTCGCCACCATCAGGTGGAGCACCTGGTGTACGCTTCCAGCAGTTCGGTCTACGGCATGAATAAAAAAATGCCATTTTCAACCGAAGACTCGGTGGATCACCCCGTATCACTTTATGCTGCGACAAAAAAAGCCAACGAGTTGATGTCGCACACTTACTCGCACCTTTACAACCTGCCTACCACTGGCCTGCGGTTTTTCACCGTCTATGGCCCTTGGGGGCGACCGGATATGGCGCTGTTTAAATTTACCAAAGCTATTTTAGAAGACCGGCCGATTGATATTTACAACAACGGTGACTTAAGCCGCGATTTCACTTATATCGATGACATAGTTGAAGGTGTCCTACGCGTTCAAGACGTTATACCTCAGCGGGAGGATGACTGGACGGTGGAGTCTGGTTCGCCAGGAGACAGTAGTGCTCCCTATAGAATTTATAACATTGGCAATGGGCAGCCGGTGAAGTTGATGGATTTTGTTGGGGCCTTGGAAGCTGCATTGGGTAAAACGGCGAAAAAGAACTTTATGCCAATGCAGCCCGGCGATGTCTACGCCACTTACGCCGACACCCAAAATCTTTATAAAGCGACCGGTTACCAGCCAAGTGTTGGGGTTACCGAAGGCGTTGCCCGGTTTGTTGAGTGGTATCGCGGTTTTTACCAAAGCTAAAAAACATGGTGGTTTTCTAAATATCGGAAAACCTGGTTTAAATATTTGACGCGAATGTGGGAGCAGAAATGAAAATAGCAGTAGTAGGTACAGGGTATGTTGGGCTGTCGAATGCGGTGTTATTTGCCCAGAACCACGAGGTAGTGGCACTGGATTTGGTGCCGGAAAAGGTCGAGATGATCAATGCGCGTAAGTCACCCATCGTCGATAGCGAAATCGAAGACTTTCTTGCCAACAAGCCGTTAAACCTCAGGGCAACTCTGGATAAGCAGGAGGCCTATGAGGGCGCGCATTTTGTTGTTATTGCAACGCCGACGGACTATGACCCGGTTACCAACTACTTTAATACGCGTTCGGTGGAGGCCGTCATCAAAGATGTCTCCGCGATCAATCCGCAAGCGGTGATGATTGTAAAGTCCACCATTCCGGTGGGATTTGTAAACAATATCAAAGAGACCGTGGGCACTAGCCAAGTGATTTTTTCGCCCGAGTTCTTACGTGAGGGAAGGGCGCTTCACGACAATCTTTATCCTTCGCGGATCATTGTCGGTGAGCGCTCCGAGCGCGCCGAAACTTTTGCAAATTTGCTGAAAGAAGGCGCAATCAAAAAAGACGTCCCAGTGTTGTTTGTGGATTCCACCGAGGCCGAAGCCGTCAAGCTGTTTTCCAACACCTTTCTGGCAATGCGCGTAGCATTTTTCAATGAGCTGGATACTTATGCGGAATCCTTAGGGCTAAATAGCAAACAAATTATCGACGGTGTTTGTTTGGATCCGCGTATCGGCGATTACTACAACAACCCATCTTTCGGCTATGGCGGTTATTGTTTGCCGAAGGACACCAAGCAATTGCTCGCCAATTACCACGAAGTGCCTAACAACCTGATTCGCGCAATTGTCGATGCCAACCGCACACGTAAGGATTTTATTGCGGAGTCCGTGTTGCGTCGTCAGCCCAAATGCGTGGGTATTTACCGGCTTATTATGAAGGCGGGCTCCGACAATTACCGCGCATCTTCCGTTCAAGGGGTGATGAAGCGCATCAAGGCGAAAGGGATTCCGGTTGTTGTGTACGAACCCGTATTGACGGAAGACAACTTCTTTAATTCCCCTGTAATTCGCGATCTTGAAACCTTCAAAACTCAGTGCGATGTGGTGATCGCTAACCGCATGGTAGAAGAGATCAAAGACATCGCGGATAAGGTCTATACCCGCGATCTGTTCAACAGTGATTAATTGAGCAGCCCGTCATTTTATAAAGGTGAGTGCATAACACATGGCAAAGACATTATTGGTTACCGGTGGCGCAGGCTTTATCGGGGCTAACTTCGTGCATTATTGGCTGCGGGAGTATCCACAGGATCGTGTAATTGTGCTCGATTCCCTGACCTATGCAGGTAACAAGGCAAATTTAGACAGCGTGATCGACAACGCCCAATTTAAATTTGTTCACGGCGATATTCTGGATACGGAAATGGTGGAGCGGCTGCTGGTGGAAGACGCGGTGGATACTCTGGTGCACTTTGCTGCCGAGTCCCACGTGGATCGCTCTATTCTGGGCCCGGACGCGTTTATTCAAACCAATATTCTGGGCACCTACAGCTTGTTGAAGGCCGCGAAAACCGTTTGGTTGGATGGCCAGACGGTAAGCCCTCACCGCTTTCACCACGTATCCACCGACGAAGTCTACGGCACTTTGGCGCCGGAGGATCCCGCTTTTACCGAGGAGACCGCCTACGCGCCCAATTCACCCTACTCGGCGAGCAAGGCGGCATCGGATCACTTGGTGCGCGCCTATCACCACACCTACGGGCTGCAGGTTACCACCAGTAACTGCTCTAACAATTACGGGCCTTACCACTTCCCCGAAAAACTCATTCCTTTGGTGATTACCAATATTCTGCACAACAAAGCCTTGCCGATTTACGGTGACGGCTTGCAAGTACGCGACTGGTTGTATGTGGAAGATCACGCCCGCGGCATTGATCTGGTCCTGCAAAAGGGTGTGGTCGGCGAGAACTACAACATCGGTGGCCACAATGAGTGGGCGAACATCGACATAGTGACATTGGTGTGCAAGCTTTTGGACGAAGAGTTTGCCGCAGAGCCGCGTTGGGCAGAGAAGTACCCTCAG
Source organism: uncultured Saccharophagus sp. (assembly GCA_964482025.1). Taxonomy (GTDB): domain Bacteria; phylum Pseudomonadota; class Gammaproteobacteria; order Pseudomonadales; family Cellvibrionaceae; genus UBA5868. The sequence goes on from CAYZVN010000087.1 coordinate 5,742, forward strand.
GCCAATGCGGCGCTTGCGGGTAACAGCGAAAGCCTAATCACCTATGTCAAAGATCGCCCCGGCCATGATCGTCGCTACGCCATAGATGCGGCGAAAACCACGCGCGAACTGGGCTATCAACCCTTTGAGACGTTCGAATCGGGGATCCGTAAAACGGTGCGCTGGTATTTGGAGAACGATGCTTGGTGGCGCGCGGTGATGGACGGGTCCTACAAAGACTGGGTGAGCCGTCAGTATTCGTAACCCACGCACTCAAACAAGCGCGAATCAGCTGCGGTACGCCTCGCTTAGGCTTGAGTGCCGCAGCTTTTGTTTTGTGCTTCCGTTGTTTTTTCTTTTTCCTCTAGGCCGGTTTGCGCGCGACGAAAACGGCGCGGCGCGGCGCTGGATGGCCCTCCAGGGTCAGCGCCGGATTTTCGGGGTCGAGAAATTCTGGCAATGAATGAAATCGCATCCAATCCGTGCCGCGTTGCTCCTCCACTGTTGTGACGCACTCGTCCACTAGGCGAACATCGGTAAAACCGCATTTGCGCAGCCAGATAAGCAGCGTCGCGGCGGTGGGCAGGAACCAGACGTTGTTCATCATCGCGTAACGCCCTTCAGGTACGAGAACTTGGCCGGCCTCGCCCTCAATCACCAAGGTTTCCAGCACCAGTTCACCACCGGGCTTTAGGGTATCGCGCAGTTCCCGCAGGTGATCCATGGGCGAGCGGCGGTGATAAAACACGCCCATGGAAAAAGTGGTGTCAAAGGCCTCCAGGGAAGCGGGAAGGGCTTCTATACCCACGGGCAGAACGTCCACCGGAAGCTGGCCCAGGTACTTCTTCAGCATATAAAACTGCACCACAAAGCGGGGCGAGGGATCTATGCCGATGACGCGTGCCGCGCCAGCCCCGTGCATGCGCAAGCAGTGGTAGCCGTTGCCACAACCGACGTCCAATACGCTGCGCCCCGCAAGTGGGCTTAAGTGGGGGAGAACCCGCTGCCATTTCCAGTCTGATCGCCACTCTGTATCAATATGAATACCAAAAACGTCAAACGGCCCCTTGCGCCAGGGAATCAGAGCGCGCAGGGCCTGCTCCAGCTGTGCAAGAGTTGCAGCGGAGGCGTCAGCAGGTTTGCCTATGGCCACTCGATCTGCCAACTCGATAACGCTGGGGGTAATGTCCGGCAGCTGCTCCATAGCGGCGTACCATTTCGGTAAATCACCGTAGCGCTCGACGGACAAGCCCGCGGCCAAAGCCTCAGGCAGGGCCTCGGCCAAAGGGGCCAGAGGAGTGGTGGAGAGTTGGCGAAGTAGGGGCTGAAAATCGATCATTTGAACGCGATAAGAGAGGCAAAGTTAAAGCACTGAAACCAGCAGTCCACCGAGCGAAACCCCGCTTCTCGCAAGCGTTGCTGATGGATTTTTAGGGTTTCCGGAATCAAGACATTTTCCAGCGCGGTGCGCTTTTGCGCGATTTCCAGGTCGCTGTAGCCGTTGCTGCGTTTGAAGTTGTGGTGCAGCTCGGTCATGAGCTCTTGGTGCTCCGGGTCTTCGAAGGCGATCTTTTCCGACAGAATCAGCACGCCGCCACTGACGGTGCCCGCAGCAATTCGACTCAGTAGCGCGCGGCGCTCGTTCAAGGGAATGAACTGCAGGGTAAAGTTCAGCACGCTGACGGAGGCTTGCTGAATGGTAATGTCTTGGATGTCGCCCAATACTAAATCGACTGGCACCTTCCCCGGGTCATCCGCCAGCAGAGCGCGACAGCGATCCAGCATGCTCTGTGAGTTATCAATCGCAACGATGCGCGTTTCTGCGGTAGTGATTCGGTGTCTCATCGCCAGGGTAGCGGCGCCGAGCGAGCAGCCCAAATCGTAAAGCTGAGTGCCGCTTTGAGCATAGCGCTCCGCGATCTGGCCAATCATATGAATGATGGTGTTGTAGCCGGGTACCGAGCGTTTGATCATATCGGGAAAGACGGCTGCCACCCGATCATCAAAGCGAAAGCCGGTCACGTCTTCCTGAGGGTGGGCGTAGATTCGATCAATAGAGTCAGGCATGACAACGGACCAAGAGTGGGAAGGGCCGAAATTCTACCCCCCGCAGGAAAGCCTAACAATCATCCGCCTGGGAGGATTTGGCGCCGGACTTCTGATTTTCATCATCTACACTGTGTATACCCGAGCCGAAAAGGTGAATTCGCCGACAGAAAACACAGCTTGCCGGAGCTGTAGGCGCTGAAGGAAATCGTTACATATTAGAGTCTGTAGGGTAATAGACGGTGAGTGACTTCAATTACAGCAAGTTGCGTTTTTTGGTTGCCGACGATTACGGCAGCTTCCGCACAACGGTCAACACCATGCTTACCAAGCTTGGCGTTGGTCAGGTGGATATGGCGAGCAACGGCGCCGAGGTGTTGGAGAAGTGTCAGCGCAGTCGCTACGACGTGATCCTCTGCGATTACGACCTTGGAGTCGGTAAAAATGGCCAGCAAGTGCTGGAGGAGTTGCGTTTCCGGCGCCTGATATCGCGTCGCTCACTGTTTATTCTGGTGTCGGCAGATGCAGCCAAAGATGTGGTGATGGCCGCTTACGACTGCGAGCCGGACGACTATTTGATGAAGCCGATCAGCGCGCGGATGTTGGAGCGGCGCGTGGCCCGTCTATTGTGGCAGCGCCAGGTGCTGGCGGACGTCTATATGGCTCTGGAGGTGGAGGATCGTCGCCGCGCTATGGCGCTGCTGCTCAAGTTGGCGATGACCGACAATCGCCACACGCGGATTGTCCAGAAGATGCTCGGCGAGACCCTCATTGCCGAGGGCGAATTGTGCAAAGCGGAGAAGCTCTACACCAGTGTGCTAGAGATGCGTTTGGTGGATTGGGCTCGACTCGGCTTGGCGAGAGTAAAACATCTCAAGGGCGACTTTGAGGTGGCGGGTGATTGGCTGGAGAAAATTGTGCGGGAAAATCCTCTCTACCTGCCGGCCTACGACATCCTGGCTAACAACTGGGAGCAGATGGGGCACAGCGCGCAAGTGCAGGCCACCGTCCAGCGCTCGGTGGCAATTTCGCCCAAGTCGATCCTGCGGCAAAAGCGCCTTGCGCAGGTGGCTGAGTTCAATGGCGATCTGGGCGTCTCGCTGCAAGCTCTGCGGGCTACGGTAAAACTGGGCGCGCTGTCATGTCACGCCTGCCCGGAAGATGGCTTCCAGTTCGCGCAAGTGGCGACGGTATCGGTCGAGAAGCGGCTACAGCCTGCGGAGCCACTGGTGCGCGAGGTGGGGGAGGTGATGACCTTCGTCCGCGAGCGCTTTGCCCTATCGAAGGAACAATTGGCCAGAGCTGAGCTGCTTAGGGCGCGGATTATGGCGTGCGGCGGTCAGCAGGCGCAGGCGAAATCCCTGATACAAGTGGCGGAAGCGCAGCTATGCCCGGGGGAGGAAATATCACTGGAGGTCAACTTGGAGCGCGTTCAGGCGCTACAGGCCGTGGGAGATCACACTGAGGCAGAAATCTTACTGGGCGAGTTGCTGCAGCGCTACGCCTACGACGAGGACGCTCTGGAGAAATTGGATAGGCTATTAACAGAGCCGGTAAGCGAAACTAATCGAACCTTGATAGCGACGGTTAACCGGGAGGGAATCGATCTGTATAATCAGGCCCGCTTTGACGAGGCGGTAGAGTGCTTTGAAAAAGTGCAACGTATATTTCCGCGCCACGTGGGTGTGCACCTTAATATTGTCCAGTCGCTGATCGGCAAGCTTCGCGCCGGGCAAAAAGACCCGCAAACAATCGGTTTGACGGAGCAGGCGCTTGCCACTATAGGCTCGTTAATTGAGACTGATCACTCTCAATACGCCAGATTCCAGCGGTTGCGAGATATGGCAACTACCAGCATGGCACGTTAAAAACAGGAAAAATAATAATGACAAAACCGAGCAATTCCGTAGACTTTTCGCTGGTGCTCGCATCCAGCGTTCACGATATGAAAAACTCCATCGGTATGCTGGTCGCATCCTTGGAATCATTTATCGAAGAATGCCCTCCCGTCAATGACCAGCAATCCACACATTTCAATACGCTGCATTACGAAGCTTCGCGAATTAATGCTGAACTGGTTCAGCTGTTGACCATATACCGTATGCAAAACGACCACTTGCCGCTGCGAGTGGATCAGCATTACGTCATTGATGTGCTGGAAGATCAGTTGGCCCGCAACCACAGTTTGTTGGAGGGTCGCAATATTCATCCACGCCTGGAGTGTGACGATAGCCTCGAGTGGTTTTTTGATGCGGATCTGATCGGCAGCGTGGTGCAGAACGTGATTGTTAACTGCTCGCGCTATACCCGCGGCCAGTTACTGGTCAGTGCCAAGGTGGAAAACGACTTTCTCCAGATTTCTATCGCCGACGATGGCGGCGGCTACCCGCCGAATATGCTGGAGAGCCCTTCGATTCTCGTTAACAGTGCCGAAGTGAACGAGGGGAATACGCATCTCGGCCTCTATTTCGCCGAGGAGATTGCCCGTCTCCACAAGCAAAAAAATCGCGTCGGTTACATTCGCTTAGAAAATGGCCCACCGCTTGGTGGCGGTTGCTTCAATCTTTTTCTTCCCTGAGGCTAGCCCCGCCGCGCAAGTGGCGGGTAGTGCTGGTTTAGGGGCAAGCGTATGGTAAAGCGCGTCCCTACGCCCGGCTTAGACTCCACTTCTATCGAGCCCTGATGGTGTTCTTTGATGATGAAATAGGACACCGATAATCCCAAGCCGGTGCCTACGCCTGCACCCTTCGTGGTAAAAAACGGCTCAAAAATATGCTTCTGCACTTTATGGCTCATGCCTGGGCCATTGTCCTGAATTTCTAGGCTCACTTGGTGGGAGCCGGTCGCCAAACGAATATTAATGGTGGGGGTGACGGCAGGGTGGTCCGCCAATTGAAACGCCTGTGCGGCATTGAGCAGCAGGTTCAGTAATACCTGTTGAATTTCGGAGGCCGAGCATTCGACGAGAGGCAGTTCGGGATCGAAGTCGCGAATAATAAATGGCATACGCGTTTTGCCGTCGGTTTTCAGCTCGAGCGTATTGGCGGCTAGCTCAAGGCTTTCATCGACCAAAGCGGCCAGATTGTGGGGTGCAAACTCCGAATTGTTGGCATGGGAAAATTCCAACATGGTTTTAACGATCTTTGCGGCGCGCTCGCCGGCTTGTTGAATCTCATCGAGAAAGCGCGGAATGCCTCGTTCCTCCAGATATTGCCCCAAATCGTGCAGGGACATACCGAGGGCATCCGCTGCCTGTGCATTGGCGGTGAGCCCGGGTGACAAGCGCCGGTTGATGGTTTGCAGATTACTCATAATGGCGGCCAGTGGGTTATTAATTTCATGGGCCAGTCCCGCCGCCATAACCCCCAAGCTCAGCATCTTCTCGTTTTGAATCAAGGAGCGCTCCATGCGCACCCTTAAGGTGACGTCTTGCACCAAAATAACCGCGCCGAGTGTATCCGGTGAAACCAGTGGCTGAATGGTTAAGTCGAGAAACTGGGCGTCGGCGTCGTGGCCAAAGGGAATGGCCTCCCGCACATAAGCAACACCCTCGCGAATGGTGGTGCGAATTTGTTCCGCTGGGACCGGCGGCGCGTTATAGACATCGGAAATCTTCTGCCCGAGGGCATGCTCGCTTGATAGACCGGTAATTTCCTCCGCAGCAATGTTCCAGTGCGTGACATAGCCGTCCTCTGTGACCCCGACAATGACCGTTGGTAGCGAGTTGATAAGGCAGCTCAGATAGTCGCGGGTTTCCAGCAACAGCTCTTCGGTGGCCTCGTGGCGGGCGATTTCCCGGTGCAGTTGGAACTTGGTTTTCTGCAACTGTGGGTCAGGCTCTGTGGTGTTCCGGCGGCGGCGCCAATGTCGGATCAGCAGATAGCCAAGCACGCCGCTTTGCAGGATGCACACCCCGAGCAAGATCCATGTCCACATGGTCTCCTTGAGACTGCTGCTGACCGTCAGCGTGTCTGCGGTCACCTCGACCGATAGGATCGCGAGGGTGATTATCGGTGGAATCAAACGGTACCGGCTCATCGACAACTTCCGCTTTTTAAAAATATGGGTTACGCCACAGGAAACCGTCGCACAGTTCCTCGTGGAATGGCGGGGTGACAGCATAAGCGATCTGCCCGAATGTTTAACAACGGGCAAAAAATTAGCCAGTTTCGTTTGGAATCGCGATAAATGATTGACACCTTGTTTAAGTTGGGTAGAATGCGCGACCTCAGCTCAGCCAGGGTGGTTAGCTCAGTTGGGAGAGCGACGGCCTTACAAGCCGTAGGT
>CAYZVN010000088.1:0-11545 GCA_964482025.1 uncultured Saccharophagus sp.
AGTTGGCTTTTAACCAATTGGTCACTGGTTCGAATCCAGTACGACCCACCATATTCGGTTCGAACAGAGGCCCACAGGGTTGAAGTCGCTGAGGAAGATGGATTGAAACACATTTGGCTCCTCCGCTAGAACCCACTGTTGATACCAAGGGAGCCACGGCTCCCTTTTTTTATTGTCTTCTACTCCTCCCTTAGCAACATTTCGTCGCCAAGTTGATCAAATAGAGATCAGTTGACGTACACTTCACCCCCGCATGTCAGACTGCTTTTGGAGTTACACATCAATGACATTGGTAGATGAAGGCCCGATTCGGGTCGAGCCCACAAAACAATCCGGCCCGGTTGAGTTAGTGCGCGCCTATTTGGACCGTATTCCTGTGCAAAACCGACCCAGCGCCGGGCAGGTGGCGGAACAGAAGGCCAAAATCAAAGCGCTACTACAGCAGCACAACGCCGTACTCGTGGCGCATTACTACACGGATCCTGAGGTGCAAGCACTTGCTGAGGAGACGGGAGGGTGTGTCTCTGACTCGCTGGAGATGGCGCGTTTTGGCAAGGAGCATCCAGCCGATACCTTAATCGTCGCCGGGGTAAAGTTTATGGGAGAGACCGCAAAAATTCTCTCTCCCGAGAAGCGCGTCTTGATGCCGACTCTGGAAGCGACCTGCTCGCTGGATATCGGTTGTCCGGCAGATGAATTTAGCGCCTTCTGCGATGCGCATCCGGATCGCACAGTGGTGGTGTATGCCAATACTTCTGCCGCGGTAAAGGCGAGGGCGGACTGGGTGGTGACGTCCAGTATTGCCGTGGATGTGGTGGATCACCTGGATCGCGAAGGCAAGAAAATTTTGTGGGCGCCGGATAAGCATTTAGGCAGTTATGTGCAGAAAACCACAGGTGCGGATGTTCTGCTGTGGGACGGCGCGTGCATTGTGCATGAAGAGTTTAAGGCTCGCGGAATTGAGGACCTTAAAGCGCTGCACCCCGAGGCGGCGGTATTGGTTCATCCAGAGTCACCAGAGGCCGTAGTCGCCCTGGCGGATGTGGTGGGTTCCACCTCACAGCTCATTCGCGCGGCGCAGACGTTGCCGCACAAAAAAATCATAGTCGCAACCGACCAAGGCATTTTCTATAAGATGCAGCAGGCTTGTCCCGACAAGCTGTTTTATATTGCGCCGACGGCGGGCTCCGGCGCCACCTGTCGCTCCTGTGCAAGCTGTCCGTGGATGGCAATGAGTTCGCTAGAGTTGATGACCACCGCTTTCGAGCGCAGTGATAACGAGATCTTCGTCGACCCAGAGCTGGCGCGACGTGCGATGATTCCGTTGCAGCGCATGCTGGACTTTCGGGTTCGCGGCTAAGATGTAATAGAAGCCGTTCCGGCGCGCCGGAACTATGGCAAAACGGTCAGCCATTACGGCGGCACACGCTTTATCAAAAGCTTCTCGGGAAGCACCTGCGCAGTTGCCGCATGGTGTTTTTCTTGTTCGCGTTTTCTTGTTCGCGGTCGGGGGCTTGGGATTTTAGCAAGCCACGGCGCAGTTGCGCCCTCGGGTTTTGGCTTGATACAACAGCTGATCGGCGCGGTTCAGCATATCTTCAAAACAACTGTCCTGGCCGTTGAGGGTGGTGACACCTAAGCTGACGGTGAAATTAAACTGCAGTTGGCCAAATCGGATAGTGCGCTTTTCGCAGGTGCTGCGAATGCGCTCGGCAATGGCCGTTACCCCCGGCAGATCGGCATCGGGGCAGCAGATGGCAAACTCCTCTCCGCCGATACGCCCCACCAGATCGGACTCCCGCACCGCCTCGCGGCAGCAATCAGCGAGTATATCCAGCGCTCGGTCGCCGGCGGCGTGTCCATAGGTATCGTTGATTAGTTTGAATTCGTCGACATCCATCATGATGATGGAAAGCGGCCGCTTATGGCGCAGTGCTTTGGCGAACTCCGCGTGGGCGAGGGCAAAAAAGTGACGTCGGTTACTCAGTCGCGTTAAGGGATCGGTGGTTGCCAAGCGGCGTAGCTCTTGGTTGACTACCTCAAGCTCCAGTGTCGCTTGCTTAACGCGAAGAGCCGTGCGCATACGCGCGGCGAGAATGGGGTAGACCACGGGCTTATTGACGTAATCGCTGGCGCCTAGGTCCAGCGCTTTGATGATATTTTCGTCGGAGTTACTGGCCGAAATAATAATGACCGGAATGTCAGCGGTTTCGGGAAAGTCTTTCAGCTTCTCCAGGGTCTCCAGGCCGCTCAAACCGGGCATGCGCATGTCCAGCAGGATCAGGTCGGGGCGGCGCGTCGCTGCGGTGGTGAGGCATTCATCGCCGCTGAGGGCGGTGAGAACGTCGAAGCCGTCGTCATTCAGGTCGTACTCCAAAAGCTTGGCGTTGTCTTCGGAGTCATCCACAACTAAAACTGTTGGCATGGCACTGTCGTCGTTATCAAGGAGTAGGTCCAGAACCGCCGGTAAGGTCGGATTCGCATGACTTAACTGTAGCCAAACTTCTCATCCTTGCCGCCGGGTTATCGTCAGTGTGTTGAATTAAGCGGCAAGGTGATGGAACGTGCGTCGGCTTATTGTTTATGAATCTGGTTGGACAACTAAAGTCGCCAAATCTGCGAACTTTGAGTGGCCCGGTGCAGTTGTGTCATGGCCTCTTCTGCAAAATCGGCTTTGCGCGACTGCTGGCGGGGAGTGCTCTTTTGCATGCGGGTCAACAAGCTGTGAATGGCTTCTTCCCAAGTGAGCTCCAGTAGCCCCGGGTAAAAGCTTTCGGCAACCCAGCCCTGAATGTCACCGTTTTGTGGCCAGACTCCGACGGGATTGCCCACCGCGAGGTCATCGCGGAGATGGCAGATAATATCGGCAAGCCACTGTACCCCGGTATTCGCTACGTGGGGTGGACGTGTGCGGCTAGTGGGGTCAGTGCGCAGTTGGTTGGTAATCATGGTTCAGCTCCGTTCTGTACCTTGATGAGGCCAAGGGGTATGAGACCTTTAATGAAGGGTTTCGGGCTTTTCAGTTGTTGCCGGGGCTTTGCCCTGCTTGTTACCCAGGGAGCGTTGTAACTGCAGAACCATCTTGCTCAGGTAGGTGACGCTCTGATTGAGCTCTTTAACGATCAGCCGCAGATCGTCGGCTTCACTGTGGTCGGCGAGGGTAGGGGAATCGTGTGTTTTGCCACTCATAATCAGTCCTCCAAAAGAGGCCTTACCCGTACTCAGCACGGGTAAGGGTTGATAGAAAACTCAGTCCCAGCTCAGGGCGCCGCCAGTCTGATACTCGATCACGCGTGTTTCGAAGAAGTTTTTCTCCTTGCGCAAGTCCATGATTTCGCTCATCCAGGGGAATGGGTTCTGCGCGCCGGGGAACGCCTCTGGCAGCCCCAGTTGGGCCAAGCGGCGGTTGGCGATAAAGTGCAGGTACTCTTTCATCATGCTGGAGTTCATGCCCAGAATGCCTCGCGGCATAGTGTCGTTAGCGTATTGGATCTCCAGCTCTGTACCCTCCAGAACCATTTGGCGAACCTCGGCTTTGAAGCTCTCAGTCCACAGGTGCGGGTTTTCCAGCTTGATCTGGTTGATCACGTCGATACCAAAATTCAGGTGCATACTCTCGTCACGCAGAATGTACTGAAATTGCTCGGCGACACCCGTCATCTTGTTGCAGCGGCCCATGGAAAGAATTTGGGTAAAGCCGCAGTAGAAGAAAATGCCTTCGGTAACCACGTAGAAGCCAACCAGGTTGCGCAGCAACTCGTGGTCCGTTTCCGGTGTTCCGGTCTGGAACATAGGGCTGCTGATGCCGCGGGTGTGGGCGATACTCCACGCGGCTTTTTTAGCAACCGAGGGCACTTCGCGGTACATGTTGAAGACTTCACCCTGATCCATGCCCAGCGACTCGATGCAGTACTGGTAGGCATGGGTGTGAATGGCTTCTTCAAACGCCTGGCGCAGCAGGTACTGGCGCGCCTCTGGGCAAGTGATGTGACGGTAAATGGCCAGCACCAAGTTATTGGCCACCAGAGAATCGGCAGTGGAGAAGTAGCCCAGGGAGCGTTTGACGACGCGACGTTCGTCTTCACTCAAGCCGTCGGCGCTCTTCCACAGGGCGACATCGGCCGTCATGTTCACTTCTTGCGGCATCCAGTGGTTGGCGCAGCCATCCAGATACTTTTGCCAAGCCCATTCATATTTGAAGGGCACCAGCTGGTTGAGGTCGGCGCGGCAGTTGATCATGCGCTTGTCATCTACCTCAACGCGTGCGGCTCCCATCTCCAGCTCTTCCAATCCGGGAGCCGGGTCTAGATCGCGTACGGACTGCTTCGCCAAGTCGATGGCATCGGCATTGCTTAGGCCGGGCTTGGCCGCCACTGAAGGTCCAGCGGCAGGTTTGGCAGTAGGTGCCGCTTGGGCCACTTCCGTTTCGCGCTCTGCGGCTAGGGCCGCCTGCACGACTTCAGGTGCAACTTTCTTTTCGGGTGCAATGTCGCGCTCGACTTTGGTTTTTTCCACTTTGGTGGATAGGGGTTTATCGTCGTGATAATCGTCCCAACTCAGCATGCTGTTGCTCCTAGGTCTGATATTAATTTGCGTGTTTCAGTGAGAACATCCGGACAAGCGCGGCGCCGCAGCGCCGCCACTTGGGTTACTGACAAGCTTCGCAGTCCGGGTCGTCGAGGGAGCAGGCTTGGGGTACGGGTGCTGCTCCTAACGCCGAGCTTTCGCTAGTGGCGGAAACCGAGTTCAGGTTGCCCGTGTTAACGGTGGATTTCTCCGTGGTGGTGGCGGCCAAGGCGCGCAGGTAGTAAGTGGTTTTTAAGCCACGGAACCACGCCATGCGGTAGGTGAAATCCAACTTTTTACCGTTGGCGCCGGCGATATAGAGGTTGAGGCTCTGGGCTTGGTCAATCCACTTTTGCCGGCGGCTAGCGGCGTCGACAATCCAGCGCGGCTCGACTTCGAAGGCGGTGGCGTAGAGCTGCTTCAGGTCTTCGGGGATGCGGTCGATCTTCTGTACCGAGCCTTCGTAGTACTTCAGGTCGTTGACCATGACGATATCCCACAGGTCGCGCGCCTTGAGGTCGTGTACCAGGTAGGGGTTGACCACCGTGAACTCGCCGGACAAATTGGATTTCACATACAAGTTCTGGTAAGTCGGTTCGATGGACTGACTGACTCCGGTGATATTGGCGATAGTCGCCGTGGGCGCGATCGCCATCACGTTGGAGTTGCGCATGCCCTGAGTTTTTACCTTCTCGCGCAGGCGGTTCCAATCTTGTGTCTGGCTGCGATCCTGCTCGATGTATTGCTCACCGCGGTTTTGCGCCAGCAAGTCAATGGAGTCGATGGGCAGTATCCCTTTGCTCCACAGGGAACCTTCGAAGGTGGAGTAGCAGCCGCGCTCGCCGGCCAAGTCACTGGAAGCCTCAATTGCGTAGTAGCTGATCAACTCCATGGAGCGGTCGGCAAACTCCACGGCTTCCTGGCTGCTGTAGGGGATGCGCATTTTGTAGAGCGCATCCTGGAAGCCCATAACCCCCAGGCCCACCGGGCGGTGGCGCAGGTTGGACGTGCGCGCCGCTGGCACCGAGTAGTAATTGATGTCGATGACGTTATCCAGCATCCGCACCGCAGTGCGAATGGTTTCGCGGAGCTTGGCTTCATTCAGCTTGCCATCTTCGATGTGCTGGGCCAGGTTCACGGAACCCAAGTTGCAGACGGCAATTTCCTCGTCGGCTTTAGTGTTCAGGGTGATTTCGGTACACAGGTTGGATGAGTGCACTACGCCGGCGTGTTGTTGCGGGCTGCGCAGGTTACAAGCGTCTTTAAAGGTGATCCAGGGGTGGCCGGTCTCGAACAGCATGCCGAGCATTTTGCGCCACAGGTCCAGAGCGCGCACCTTCTTGTGCAGCTTCAGCTCACCTCTTTCCGCCATACGCTCGTATTCTTCGTAGCGGGCTTCAAAGGCAGTGCCGTACAGGTCGTGCAAATCGGGCGCGTCGCATGGGGAAAAGAGTGTCCACTGCTTGTCCTCGAAGACCCGCTTCATAAACAAGTCTGGCACCCAGTTAGCGGTGTTCATATCGTGAGTGCGGCGGCGGTCGTCACCGGTGTTTTTGCGCAGCTCGAGGAACTCCTCAATATCCAAGTGCCAGGTTTCGAGGTAAGCGCAGACCGCGCCCTTGCGCTTGCCGCCCTGGTTGACGGCGACAGCAGTGTCGTTGGCCACTTTCAGAAACGGCACAACCCCTTGAGATTTGCCGTTGGTGCCTTTGATGTAGGAGCCCAGGGCGCGTACCGGAGTCCAGTCGTTGCCCAGACCGCCGGCCCACTTGGACAGCATGGCGTTGTCTTGAATGGCGCCGTAGATGCCCATCAGATCGTCGGGGATGGTGGTCAGATAGCAGGAGGACAGCTGCGGGCGCAATGTGCCCGAATTGAACAGCGTGGGCGTCGAACTCATGTAATCGAACGAAGAGAGCAGGCGATAGAACTCGATGGCGCGCTCATTTTTGTTGTGCTCAGCGGTCGTCAGTCCCATGGCGACGCGCATAAAAAATACCTGAGGCAGCTCAAAGCGCACACCGTTGCTGTGCAGGAAGTAGCGGTCGTAGAGGGTTTGTAAGCCCAGGTAGGTGAACTGGGTGTCGCGTTCCGGCAGCAGCGCTTGGCCCAGCATCTCCAAATCAAAGGTCAGCAGTTCGGGAGAGATCAGCTCCAGCTCCACCCCTTTTTGGATGAAGGTTTTGAGCGCAGGAGCGTAGTACTGATGCATCTGCTGCTGCGTCGCCTCCTGGGCGATGTCCATAAAGCGCAGCGCTTCACCGCGCAGCTTGTCCATCAACAGGCGCGCGGTGACGTAGGTGTAGTTCGGCTCTTTTTCCACCAGAGTGCGGGCGGAAATCACCAGAGACGTGTTGAGGTCTTCATGGGATACGCCGTCATACAAGTTGCGCATGGCCTCTTTCAAGATGGCCTGGGGGTCCACTTCGGTCAGGCCCGCACACGCATCGGTCACCAGGGTCAGCAGGCGCTCTACATCCAGTTTTTGCTTATCGCCGTTGGGCATGACCACTTGGATGTTAGGCACATCCAAATTGGATGCAACTTGCGACTTCTCCGCGCGGATGCGGGCGCGCTCGGTGCGGTAGATCACGTAGTCGCGGGCCACTTTGTGTTCGCCGGCGCGCATCAGGGCGAGTTCAACCTGATCTTGAATTTCTTCAATGTGAATGGTGCCGCCGGAGGGCATGCGGCGCTTGAAGGTGTCGCTGATTTGCTTGGCGAGTTTGGCGACGGTTTCATGGATGCGGCTGGACGCGGCAGCGGTACCGCCTTCGACGGCGAGAAACGCTTTGGTCATGGCCACGGAAATCTTATCGTCGGTATAGGGAACCACAGTGCCGTTGCGCTTGATAACACGCAATTGGCCAGGAGCGGTAGCGGCAATAGAGGCCGGGGCACTGGCGTCGGATGCAGGCGCGCGTGCGGTTTGAGGCTCTTTAAGATCCACATCTGTATACATAATGGTCCTCCGTATGGCCCAAATGGGTATCGGTTTTATTGTCGTTTTGGCTAACTTGGAATCGGCTGCACTGGCGTGCAAGCGAGGCTTAATAGGCTTTCTCTCGCTGTGGATAAACCACAATATCTAGCGTAGTTCAGAAAAAAGAAAACACCATATATTGTGGTGTTTCTAAGAATGGCTACAAGATAATGCGGTTTCACCGATTCTGCAAGGCAGGGGGCGGGGGACAATTCTGTGGACAATGGTGGGGTGACACTTGGCCATCCTGTGGACAAGCTCGCCTACACCTCGCGGGTGTTGAGATGGGCGAATGGATAACCTGACTGTGGATAACCTCTAGAATATTTTCTTATGTATAACTTCTGCCATATAGCGCCGCGAATCATTGGCTAGAAAGCAGTCAGCGGAAGAGAGACGGGACCTAACGGCAAATGTCAATGGTTGGAGAGCAGCGTCTTCAGGCTGCGATTATCCAGAGTTCGGACACCCGCCAGCGACAGCACTATATCCAGCAAAGCTTCCCAGGGATCGCCCTGCGCCATCCCTTTCACGGTGCGGTCGGTATAGGCGCATTCGCGCAGGAGCAGGCGCAAAGTACCCGGTGAGAGGCGCTGTAGCGCGCCGCGGATCAAGGGCAGCCGGCTTTCGAAGATGCCGTGTTTGCGCGCAATCAGCTCCAGCCGCTGGCCGTCGCTGAGCGCCATCTTGAGCGCCGCCAGCGCGCGAATTTCGCGGGTGAGTGCCCAGAGCACGGCCATGGCATCCGTGCCTTCTCCGCGCAGGCCGTTGAGACTGGCAGCCGCACTTTGGGCGTGGCCGGCCAGCGCTTTATCCACCAAGCCGAAAACGTCGTAGCGGGCGCTATCGACCACCGCGTGGGCCATCGTCTGCGCGTCGATCATGCCATTTTCGGCCACCAACTTGAGCTTTTCGATCTCCTGCACCGCCGCCAGCAAGTTGCCCTCCACACGGCCGGCCAAAATATCGATGGCTTGCGAGTCGGCGCGGATGCCGGCGCGCTGCAGGCGCTGTTCGATCCAGCGCGGCAGCTGTTTGACACCTATAGGCCAGACGGTGACCACGGTTCCGGCTTTCTCGACAGCGCTGTACCACTTGCTGTTTTGTGTGGCCTTGTCCAGTTTAGGGCAGACCAGCAGAAGCAGATTATCGCTCGACGGGGAGGTGCAGTATTCCTGCAAAACCTTAGTGCCGGCGTCCCCGGGCTTGCCGTTGTGAACGCGCACTTCTAACAGTTTTTTGTCGGCAAACAGGCTCAGACTGTTGGCGCTTTGCAGCAGCTGAGGCCACTGAAAGCCGGCGTCGGTATGAAAGATCTCGCGCTCATTAAATCCGGCCTTGCGCGCAGCGGCGCGGATGGCGTCACAGCTTTCTTGCACCAACAGAGGCTCGTCCCCGGTCACCAGATAGACCGGGCTCAAACCCTTCTGCAGGGATTGCGACAGTTGCTCAGGGTTGATTTTGGCCATAGCCGATCGAGACGTTGCGTGCATAGCGCAGGATGTGCTGTGCCAACTCCAATCGCATCTCCTCCAGCAGCGTATTTTCCTCTTCGCTTTTCGCCACTGTGTTGCTGGGGTCGAAGTCAAATACCCGCTCCACCGACAGGGTCTGCGGCGTCGACAGAGCGGAATCGCCGGTCATTTGGTAGCGAAACTCGGTGGCGAGCGATAACTCATACTGCACTGGCGAACCGATGGAGGTGACTGCAACGACGCGCCGCTGCAGTTCTTCTTCGCCCAAATACAGGCTGATCGCGGCCTCGTCGCTTAGGGTGACGCCACTGCGGTGCATGGCATCCCGCAGGGCGAGGGTAAGCGGGGCAAAGCGGTCGGCTGGTATCAGCTGCAAGGTGGCTGGCCCCTGATAGCTGCCGACACCGCGCAATTGCCAGCCGCAGCCGGCGAGCAGAAGCCAGCAGAGGACTAGGTAACACCAGCGCACGGGTTTCATCCTTTGATCACTATGTTGATGAGCTTGTTGGGCACCACTATGACCTTCACAATTTCTTTATCCGCGATAAAGCGTTGCACGTTGTCATCGGCGCGGGCGAGCGCTTCGAGATTGGCCTGGGGCGCATCCACCGGGGCGGCAAACTTGCCGCGCACTTTGCCGTTGACCTGGGCCACGATTTCGATGGAATCGCGCACCAGTGCGTTGGCGTCACACACCGGCCAGCGCGCATTCAGCACGTCTTCGCTTCTGCCCAGTGCCTGCCACAGCGAGTGGCAGATATGCGGCACTATGGGGGCGAGTAACAACACTGCGGTTTCCAGTGCTTCGCGCTCTACCGCACGGCCTATGGGCGTCGAGCGGTCCGCCTGGCGGCTGACCTCGTTCAGCAACTCCATCACCGCCGCAATGGCGGTGTTGAAGGTTTGGCGGCGGCCGAAGTCGTCGCTGACCTTCTGAATGGTCTCGTGGGTTTTGCGGCGCAAAGCGCGCTGCTGATTGTTCAATTGCGCCGAATCAAGTGCACCCGGAGCGCCCGCTTCCAAGTGAGTGGCGACGCTTTTCCACAGCCGGCGCAGAAACCGCGACGCGCCTTCGACACCGCTGTCGGTCCACTCTAGGCTCTGCTCCGGTGGCGCCGCGAACATGGTGAACAGGCGGACGGTGTCGGCACCGAACTCTTTGATCACCGTTTCCGGGTCTACGCCATTATTCTTGGATTTCGACATCTTAATAACGCCGCCGAACTCCAGCGGCTCGCCAGTGATCCGGTGCAGGGCACGGATCATTTTGCCTTTATCGTCGCGCTCCACCTGGACGTCCTCAGGGGCAATCCACTCGGTGCGGCCATCTTTGCGGCTGTAGAAGGATTCGGCGTTTACCATGCCCTGACAGAGCAAGCGGTTAAACGGCTCATCGCACTCCACCAAGCCTTCGTCGCGCATCAGTTTGTGGAAAAAACGCGCGTAGAGCAGGTGCAAAATTGCGTGCTCGATACCGCCGACGTATTGATCCACCGGCAGCCAATAATTGGCTTTGGCGCTGTCGAGCATGTTGTCGGCATCGGGGCAGGTGTAGCGGGCGTAATACCAGGACGACTCCATAAAGGTATCGAAAGTGTCGGTCTCGCGCTCTACCGGTTGGCCGTCCAACTCGTCTTTGCGCCAATTCGGGTCGGCTTTGATGGGCGATTGCACACCGTCCATCACCACATCTTCCGGTAGCAGAACGGGCAGCTTATGGGCCGGAACCGGAATTTCACCGCCGTCCGGCAAGTTGAAGATCGGGATGGGGGCACCCCAGTAGCGTTGGCGGGAGACGCCCCAATCACGCAGGCGGTAATTGGTGGTCACCCGACCTTTGCCGGCGGCGGCGAGAGTCGCGGCAATAGCGCTAAAGGCGGCATCAAAGTCCAGGCCATCGAACTCGCCAGAGTTGACCAATACGCCTTTTTCAACAAAGGCTTCTCGACTTATGTCAACGGCTTCTGCGCCCTGAGGCGCGATCACTTGTTTGATGGGCAGGTGGTATTTTTGCGCGAATTCGAAATCTCGCTGGTCATGGGCAGGCACCGCCATAACGGCGCCCGAACCGTAGTCCATCAGCACGTAGTTGGCGACCCAGACAGCGACTTCTTCGCCGGTAATGGGGTGGTGTGCCTTGAGGCCTGTGTCCATGCCGCGCTTTTCCATATTGGCCAAGTCGGCCTCGGCTACGGATTGCACTTTGCAGGACTCAATAAACTCGCCCAGCTCGGCGTCGCCTTTGGCCAGATGCAGGGCAATCGGGTGCTGCGCGGCGAGGCTGACATAGGTCACGCCCATTAGAGTATCGGGGCGAGTGGTGTAGACCTCGAAGGCGTTGTGATCGCCCACAGGTTGGGTCAAGTCAAAGCGCATTTCCACGCCGCGGCTTTTGCCAATCCAGTTGCGCTGCATGGTTTTGACCTGCTCTGGCCAATCCGGCAGCTTGTCCAAATCGTTCAGCAACTCTTCGGCATAATCGGTGATGCGAATAAACCACTGGGGAATTTCTTTGCGCTCG
>CAYZVN010000089.1:0-11503 GCA_964482025.1 uncultured Saccharophagus sp.
GAGATAATGTTTAACGCTAATACGTGGAACATTGCTCCGGCCCCGCGAACAATGCCGTTAAAAATAAAATTCAGGCCGATAAACGGGTAAAAGCATGCCACTATTTTTAAGTAGGTGGTGCCGAAGTCAACGCTGGCGTGGTCGCGCACAAAAAGTTTGATTAAAGGTTCGGCCCAGATGAATAGCGCCGCGCTGACAATCAGCATTATGACGATGTTATAGATAAGACCTATCTTGGTAATTCGCGTTACGCGATCCCATTGTTGTGCGCCGATATTTTGTGCCGCCATGGCGGTTACGGCGGTGCCGAGGGCTACCGCGGGCAGTAAGACTATATTGTCTAGCCGCTGAGCGGCACCGAAGCCGGCAACGGCGGATTCGCCAAGGGTGTTCACCAAAGCCAAAATAACGGTTATACCCGCGTAAATAACCACCATTTGTAAGCCGGAGGGGATGCCGAGCTCGAGTATGGTTTTAATCTCTACCCACAATGGATAGCGAAGCCGGAAGCTGTGGTTTTTATAGCGTTTGGAAAGATAAAAAAGGCTATAAATAAACGCAATGGACTGAGCTAACACGGTGGCGTAGGCCGCACCCGCCACGCCCATGTCAAAGCCGGCGATGAAAATCGGATCCAGAACGGTAAGTAGAACAGTCGCGAGAAAAACAAAATAAAGGGGGGTTTTGCTGTCGCCAAACGCGCGCAAAGCGGTACTAATAAAGTTATAGCCCATTAATAAAATAGTGCCCGCAAAGTTTATTCGTAGATAAATCTCCGCTTCTTCAAGGATCGAGTCCGGCGCGTTCATAAGCACGAGTAGGGGCCTGGTGAAGACAAATCCGGCAATGCTCAGGATCAGCGATAGCACGGTTAGAAGAAAAACAAATGCGCTTAAATAAGAATGGATTTTCTGCCGATCATCTGTGCCGCGCAATTGCGCAAAAATGGTTAAGGTGGCGTTATTGATGCCGAGAACGAACGCCAGTACGACGACCATAATGGTAGTGGCGACCGTGACGGCCGCGAACGCTTCGCTTCCCAGCAGATTGCCTACCCACAGGCTATTGATCACCTGCATGGATGCCTGTAATAGGCTCGCCACCAATATGGGAAAGGAAAATGCGGCGAGCTGCTTGGGGACAGACCCGGCGGTAAAGCCTCGTTTCACAAGTATGGAACCCCGTATAAGCGTTTTAGACTCTTTTCTGAATAGAATTGTTAACGCGGTATTAGCTTGCCGGATGTGTTGAGCTCGACTGTTTCAACTTGGCATTTTTTAAAAATCAGGCGAATCCACGCGATGATAAGCGGAGCTTACAACCCTTAAGCGGAGGGTCTCTCCGATTGTCTGTTATACTACCTCTCTATGTGTCGAAATAAAACCAGAGGTCCCTATGCAGGAACAATCGGGTAAACGGGCAGACGCGAGGCGTAATCGGGGCCTAATTCTCGAGGCGGCTAAAGCTGCATTTGTGCGCGATGGTATTGACGCGTCGCTCGATGAGGTGGCCCGGTCCGCTGGTGTTGGCCCAGGTACGCTCTACCGCCACTTCCCCACGCGCGAACATTTGCTCTACGAGTTGCTCTATGAGCGCCAGGCCCGGTTGCTGTCGCGCCGCGATGAAGCGCTCGCGCTTAACTGTTCGCGGGCGGCCCTTCAGCACTGGATGGCGGCGCTTACGGATTACCTCAGTGCGTTTAGCGGCCTGCCTCGATCGCTGATCAACGCCTTCGAAGCTCAGACATCGCCTTTGGCCGTCACCTGTAGAACCTTAATTTCAATCACCCAAGAACTATTGGCGCGCGCGCAGGCTGAGGGGGCCGCGCGCTCGTCGGTTTCGCCACCGGCGTTATTTCTCAGTGCGCTGGGCGCGGCCTTTGTTTATGACAAGGCACGTGATTACGGTACAACTGCGGAGAAAGTCGAGGAGATATTGGCGCTTGGCTATCTCGTTGACGGTTCGCTAGCAGACACGCCACACCCCTCAGACTCAAATCAATCTAGTGGAGCCTCCCGTGACGGGGTTGACCATTCAGCAGCTAAAAAAACTCGGAGTTAGTCGAAATGACAGCATTTTCTATTCTTGAATTGGTGCGCGTTACAGAAGAGACGGACGCGGGTGCGGCGCTCAATAATGCGCGTGACATGGCAGCCCATGCGGAGCGTTGGGGTTACCAGCGCGTCTGGGTGGCTGAGCACCACAATATGGAAGGGATTGCCAGTGCCGCCACTTCCATTGTCATCGCCCATATCGCCAGTGGCACAAAGACCATCCGCGTAGGTGCGGGTGGCATCATGTTGCCCAATCATGCGCCTTACATTATTGCGGAACAGTTCGGCACACTGGAAAGACTCTATCCTGGCCGCATCGATCTTGGCCTCGGCCGCGCGCCGGGCACTGATCAGGTAGCCGTTCGCGCTATGCGCCGTGCACCCAACGCGTCGGATCACTTCCCCGAGGATGTTCTGGAGCTTCAAGCGTATCTTGGCCCTGCGACACCCGCGCAGCGGATTCTGGCGGTGCCGGGCACCGGCACCAACGTACCCTTGTGGATACTGGGGTCCAGTCACTTTGGCGCGAACTTGGCCGCTGAGCTTGGATTGCCCTATGCCTTTGCGTCGCACTTCGCGCCCGATCTTTTAATGCCGGCTCTGGAGATCTACCGCAGCCGCTTCAAACCCTCGAAACAGCTCGCCAAACCTTACACGGTGGCGGGCATTAATATTATTGCTGCCGAGACAGACGCCGAAGCGGTGCGGCTTGCCACCACTCAACAGATGTCGTTTGCCGACCTGTTAAGTGGCAAGCGCGGGCTGAGCAAACCGCCCATTGATGATATCGAAACCTATTGGTCAGGGCGTGAAAAGGCTCAGGCCATGCATATGTTGAAGTACTCGATCTTCGGCTCGGTCGACACGGTACGCGCCGGCTTGCAGGCATTTATCGCGGACACTGGTGTCGACGAAGTGATGATCGTCTGTGATGTTTACGAACATCAGGCGCGCTTGCGCTCGCTCGAATTAATTGCCGAGGCGATGAGTTCTTAATTATTTAACAACTTATTCGTTGTCTAACACTCTGTATTTTTGTTTACCGCGTGAGGAGATCTTTATGAAAAAAGCTACATTAGGTCGCTCCGAGATTGTGATTGCTCCGCTTGTTTTTGGTGGCAACGTTTTTGGCTGGACAGCTGACGAAGCGCGCTCTTTCGAATTGTTGGATCGTTTTGTCGAGCGCGGCTTTAACGCCATCGATACTGCGGATTCCTATTCCGCATGGGCGCCCGGCCTCAGCGGCGGAGAATCCGAGACGGTGTTGGGCAAGTGGCTGGCGCAGCGGGGCCGGCGCGACGATATTGTGCTTATGACCAAAGTAGGAATGTGGGAGCCGCGCAAAGGCCTGTCTGCGGCCAATATTGAAGCGGCTGTTGAAGATTCCTTGAAGCGCCTTGGTACCGATTACATCGATGTTTATTTCGCTCATATAGACGATGAAAATGTGCCGTTGGAAGAAACTTTGACCGCCTTCGATAAATTAGTAAAGGCAGGCAAGGTGCGCGCCCTGGGTGCTTCCAATTATTCAGCTGAGCGCTTACGGCAGGCACTTGAAATAGCGAAAGAGCAGGGGCTAGCTCGCTATGAGGTTATGCAGCCACTGTACAACTTGCACGACCGCAAAGATTTTGAATCTGAATTGGCTGCCCTGGCGCAAGAGCAAGAGGTGGGGATGGTCAGTTATTTCTCGTTGGCCAGTGGTTTTTTGACGGGGAAATATCGCAGTCGGGAAGACTTAAAAAATAGCGCGCGAGGGGATTTCATGCAGAATTATTTTAGCGAGCGCGGCGAGAGAGTTCTGCAAGCGTTAACGGCGGTGGCAGACGAAATGTCGGTGCGCCCCGCTCAGGTGGCACTGGCATGGCTGCTGACTCGCCCCGGTGTCACGGCTCCTATCGCCAGCGCGACCAACGTAGCACAGCTGGATGAAATTCTCGGCTCCGTTGACGTGTCTTTGCCCGACGCTTTATTAACTCGATTAGATGAAGCGAGCCAATATTAATTTTTATTATGTGCCATAGTGAAGGCGATTGTTAACAAGTGCATTATGAGGCTTTAATTGATATGTAATGTATTTTTACCGTGCGAAAGCGGGAGGTTTTTGTGGTTGACGCATACAAAAACATGCATCTGCTGAAGATTGCAGGAGAGTGGCGCGAGGGGGCTGGCGAGCGTGAATTGGTGGTCAGTGACCCCTATCACGGCAGGGAGTTACTGAAGATCCGGCAAGCGAATCGAGAGGATATGGACGCCGCCTACCGGCGGGCCAGTGAAGTCCAACCCGAGTGGGCGGCCGCAGCACCTGAAGAGCGGGCGGCCGTCTTGCATCGTGTGGTGGCGCTGTTCGATACCCGTAAGGACGAGATTATCGACTGGTTGGTGCGCGAATCCGGCAGCACACGCGTGAAGGCGGAGATTGAGTGGGGGTCCGCCCGGGCGATCACTCTGGAAGCCGCGAGTATGCCGAGCCGCGTACACGGGCGCATCTTGGCGAGCAATGTTCGAGGTAAACAAAACCTTGTGTTTCGCAAACCTCTGGGTGTGGTAGCCGTTATCAGCCCGTGGAATTTTCCGCTGCACTTATCTCAGCGCTCGGTCGCTCCAGCCTTGGCACTTGGCAACACAGTCGTCATTAAACCGGCCAGCGACACTCCCGTTACCGGCGGATTACTCATTGCGCGCCTGTTTGAAGAAGCGGGTTTGCCAAAGGGAGCACTCAGTGTGATTGTGGGGCCCGGTCGGGAAATCGGCGACGCATTTGTGGAGCATCCGATTCCGAGCTTGATCTCGTTTACCGGGTCCACAGACGTGGGGCGCGGGATAGGGCGCATCGCCAGTGGCGGGGCGCATATTAAGCGTGTTGCTCTGGAGTTGGGCGGCAACAGCCCCTTCGTAGTCTTGGACGACGCAGATCTTGAACAGGCGGTGGCCGCAGCGATTACCGGTAAATTCCTGCACCAGGGGCAAATCTGTATGGCCATCAACCGCATCATTGTCGAAGTGAGTCTCTATGATGACTTCGTCGAGCGTTTCGTTGCGAAAGCGCGTGCATTAAAAGTCGGCGACCCGGCGCAACCTTCCACCGCCATTGGTCCTGTGATTAATCAGCAGCAGCTTGAAGGCATGAAAGAAAAGATCGCCAAAGCGAAAAAAGAAGGCGCCAAGGTTTTATTGGAAGGCAATATCACCGGTCAAGTCGTACCGCCACATATTTTTGGTGATGTAACACCCCAGATGAGCATTTGTCGCGAAGAGATTTTTGGTCCGCTGGTAGGAATATTGAAGGCGCGTGACGAAGAGCATGCGCTGATGTTGGCGAACGATTCGGAATACGGCCTGTCGAGCGCGGTTTTCTCCGGCGACTTGGAGCGGGGTTTGCGCTTCGCCCAGCGTATTCGCGCGGGGATGGCGCACGTCAACGATATGCCAGTCAACGATGAACCCAACGCGCCTTTTGGCGGTGAGAAAAACTCCGGTTTAGGGCGCTTTAACGGCGACTGGGCCATTGAGGAATACACCACAGACCAGTGGATCAGTGTTCAGCATCAACCGCGCAAATACCCTTTTTAAACACCATCAGGAGGACTGCACTATGAATATTCAGGCGGCTGTTACCCATAAGCAAGAAGGGGACTTTGTCATAGAGCCCGTGTCGCTGGCGGAGCCACAGGCAGGGGAGGTGCTGGTGCGGATCGTTGCGACGGGTGTCTGCCATACCGATGCAGTCGCTCGCGATCTCGGTCTATCGCCTTTCCCGGTAGTGTTGGGGCATGAAGGCTCGGGGGTTGTCGAGCAAATCGGCGCAAATATTACCGGCGTCGAAGTTGGTGATCACGTGGTCTTATCGTTCGCCCACTGCGGCAGTTGCGCTAACTGCTTAACCGGACATCCCGCCGTGTGCGCAACCTTCAACGATTTGAACTTCGGCGGCGCCATGGACGATGGCTCTCATCGCTTGAGCCAGGATGGTAAGGCGCTATCGACCTTCTTTGGCCAATCGTCCTTTGCGACTCACGCGGTGGTGCATGAGCGCAATGTGGTGAAGGTCGATAAGGCGGCAGATCTGGCTCTGCTAGGTCCGCTCGGCTGCGGCATTCAGACCGGTGCCGGAACGGTGCTGAACCATCTGAAGCCACCCTTTGGCAGCGCCATCGCGGTTTTTGGCGCTGGCGCGGTTGGCTTGAGCGCGATTATGGCGGCGAAGATCGCCGGCTGCCGCTACATTTTCGCCGTGGATATTCATGATCATCGCCTGCAGTTGGCCAAAGAACTCGGCGCCACTCATATCCTGAACAGCAAAACCGTCGATCCTGTGGAAGAGATGCGCACCGTCACTGGCGGTGGCATCGAGTACGCAGTAGAAACTACCGGCGTGCCCGTAGTGGTGCGGCAGGCGCTGCACGCGCTGCGACCCCTGGGCAAGTGCGCGATTGTCGGCGTGACTGGGGAGGTCACTCTGGATGTTCACAACGATTTGATGGCCGAAGGTAAGACGATGGTGGGGGTCATTGAGGGCGACTCGGTTCCCCGAGTATTCATTCCGCAACTGGTGGGTTATTACCAGGACGGGCGCTTTCCCTTCGACAAGCTGGTTCGCTTCTATGATTTTGAGCAAATCGGCCAGGCGTTCGAGGACTCGAAAAACGGTACGACGGTAAAGCCAATTCTGCGAATGGGTGAGGCTCCGCAAGCCAAATAGCACTGGTGGGCATTATGCCCGCCGCGTTGGGTAAGGTGAGACTCTAAGAGAGAAAGTTCTTTTAACTTGTTGATCTTAATCGGTATTTTTATATTCTTTTAGAATAAGTGCCGCTAGGGTAAAAATTCACAGAACTCGCAGTGATCAAGCGGTAGGCTTGGAGCGTCGCATCAAATTAGCTTGCCCGGATATAGAGCAACGCTGTTATGGAAATTGCGTCTAACGCATATTTGTGATGGATGATGTCGCGCGCTAACGTTAAACATAATGGTTATCGTGTTAACCGATTGATCGCTGTGAGGCAACAACATGAACTTCGAAACCTGGATCGTGGATCTTCCATCTTTATCTGCAGCTCATCCCAGCGGTTTCAGGCTGGCGGTAGAGGGGGATCCGACCAACCCCATGGGCGTGCATCCGGGTAAATTTCCCGATGGATTAACAGCAATAGAACAAGCGCGTTTGCTGCGCTGCGGCCTGGAAGCCATCATCAACAAAGCACAAAACGAAGGTTGGAGGCAGGAGAAGAACCGCTTTGCCGAGCGCGCTCAAACGCAAGCGGCACCTGTGGTAATGCACAAGTCAATCCGCCCCGTCCTGTCGCTGAAAAAATAATCCTCTTAAACGCTAGGTACTTTCCTAAGTTTCTTGCCTTACCAGATTGCCGGCGCAAGGCCGGCGATCTACATCGCATGTATTGGGTCAAGCATTAATCGCCGGGCTTTCCTGGGTAGGGCAAGTGGAACTTGCGACGCATCATGGGGTTAAGGCGCGCTCCACCAAACTCTTTACTGTGCCGCTCAGCGGAATTTTGAGTGCCGCCGCTTGGCCTTGCTCCGACATCTTCGCCCAGGTTTTGCGGATGATGTCGATCATTTTTTCTTCATCCTGTTTACGGACAAAGTCGTCCAGGTAGTGACGGATAAATACCAGGCATATCACATCTTCTAAACATTGGGTTTCGGGGTCGCGTCCCAGCCCGCGCTTTTGTACAAGATATTGTGTGCGCTTGATATCCTCGTCGGCGTAACCTGCCTCCCGCATAAGCTCTCCCACGCGACGCGCGTGAAATAGCCCTAACTCCGCCCGCCATTGTTTATAACCGGTACGGCCTGCGGGGTAGTTGCTGCGGGGGCTGGTCCAGCGCTCTATGTGCTGGCCGCGCGCGGCGATGCGCAGATGCTCGGAAGCCTCAGGGGCAAATTCGGTCAAGCAGGCGCTCATTCTTTCGGAGTAAAGAAGTTCTTTAGGGTAATCGACCCCGCCATCTGTCTCGCGGTTCGGATCCTGGCGATTGGCGTTGTCGATCAATTCTAGGGTTTTAGAAAAAGACGAGGTCATGTGTCAGTTCGCTCAGGTGAGAGGTCGCAGCCTTTGTCGCTGCAGCGGCAGTTTTTCGTCAATGCTTCTCGGAGCTGAAAGCCAAAGCTCGGAGATCTGCCATATTGCGGATTCTGACATGCTTTTTATCGAGATAAATCATCTCAGATTTGTGTAAGCGTCCCATGACGCGGCTGACCGTCTCAATAGTTAAACCCAAATAATTGCCGATGTCGGCGCGGGACATGGGTAGGTAGAATTCATCCTCGGCAAGACCGCGGCTGTGATTGCGCGCCGAGATGCTCAGCAGTAGGGATGCAATTCTTTGGTCCGCATTGTTTTTACTGAGTAAAGTGATGAGTTGCTGATCGTTGGTAATTTCTTTACTCATTAGTTGAAAAAAGCGCCGTTGCAGATTGGGTATCTGGGCGCTTAAATCTTCCAGCTTAGAAAAAGGAATTTCACAGACGGCGGAGGTTTCCAGGGCAATAGCTGTATTGGAATGGCTGTTGGTTGCCAAGCCATCCATACCGATGATTTCGCCGGGCAGATAAAAGCCGGTAATTTGTTCTTGGCCGTCCTGGGTATTACGGATGGTCTTAACAGCACCGGAGCGCACCGCGTATACGGAATGAAACTTTTCCCCCGCGTGATATATCCGATCACCCTTTTGGATAGGGCGGCCCCTCTGGATGATGTCATCAAGTTTATTGATATCGTTCAGTTCCAGGCTGATTGGTAGGCACAGGCTGTTGAGGCGGCAGCTGGAGCAATTGATTTGTGGCATGGAGTGACATTGGTGAGCATTTACGTGAGTAGTAGCCATGCCGTTACTTGACCCTTACGCGGAGGAGATATGATCGGTGCCGACGCACGATTTGCCGGCGATCAAAGGAAGTGCAAAAGTAAGTGTAGAAGCATAGGGAAGCGGGCACCGCTTGTCAAAGAGCAGCGCTAGGGGCCGGCTTTAGCAGGTTTAGCGGCAAGTGGCGACCGGCAGCCCACTGGCTTGGACCCGGTCGTAATAACCGGTGGGAGTGACGAAGTTTAAGGTGCGCAGTTTGCCTAGCTGACTCGCTGCGCCGGGGCCGAGGCGAACACAGTCCGTCGGGCGGGCGTGGAGGGGGCTGTAAAACTGCAAAATTGTTGCGGGCTCCTGCAAAAAATAACCGAATTGCATAAGCATGGCCGTCAATCCTTCCCCCGTTATGCGGTTCAGTGGATTTTGCAGTTGGGTATGAAAACTGACGGTTGCAGGCTCAAGAAAGGAGAGTAATTCCATAAGCTGCAATGTGAAATCTGGCTGTTCGGAGCCAAAATCCAGCTGCAGGCTGATGAACGAGAATTTAAATTCATCGAGCATTTGCTTGAGCTGCTGCAATTGCGATAGGTCGAATCCCGTCGGCACGCGAATGAGCACGTGGTTAAATTCCAGTCCTTTTAATAGAGCGATATTTTGGCGCGTGCAATCCGCGAGCGTTAATGTGACGGCGTGTTCAACATGGCGGCCTTTGATCAATTTCAGATTCTGCGCGATAGCGTGTACCAATTCGGTCAAGCTGGGCGCATCCATTAAAGTGAAAGGCTCATTAACCCACACGCGACTTACCGGTCTGCGCCCTAAATACTTGTTCCACGCACGCAGCTCACGCACCAGATTCTGGTAGCGAAAACGCTCCTGCAGGTGTTCTTCGCCCCAAACACGCATGGCGGGGCAGTCAAGCTCCAGCGCTAGCGGTGCAATATTGTTGCGCAACTGGCAGTTGAGCAATTCCAGCACGACTTCTTGGGGAATGTGTGGCTCGTCGCGAATGGCATTCAGCATATGGGGATCGTCTTTTTTCATGTCCCCAAAGTGTAGGTCGGCCCCACGGCTTTGTCTTGACGCAAGTCAACTTCGCCTGATAAGCGCGGAGTTGAGTGGACCGGAAGGGTCTTTAGACGATCAGCTAAGGGTTGCGAAGAACTGCTCGACGGTTTGGCCCGCCGGCCCGTAGTGATGTTCGTTGAACAGGTTACGGCCTTGTGAGGGTTCCAAATTTAATTCAACTGTATGCGCGCCGTAGGCCGTCGCCATCTGCACAAAACCTGCGGCGGGATAGACCTGGCCAGAGGTGCCTATGGCGACGAAGAGGTCGCACTTAGCCAGCGCGGCTTCGATCTCATCCATCTGCAGCGGAATTTCGCCGAACCAGACGATATGCGGGCGCAAGAGTCCCGGTCGATTGCAGCAGGGGCAGGGGGTAGTGATTGTGATATCGGCCGTCCAGGGAAAAATTGTTTCGGTTTTGGCGCAGCGGGCTTTGAGTAATTCACCGTGCATATGGATCAGATTGCGGCTGCCGGCGCGCTCGTGGAGATCGTCGACGTTCTGCGTTACCAAGGTGAAATCACCGGAGAAAGCGCGCTCGAACCTCGCGAGCGCCAGGTGTGCCGGATTGGGGTGGGCCTCTTCGACCAATTGGCGCCGCCGGGCATTGTAAAACTGCTGCACCCGTTCAGGGGTGCGCGCAAAGGCTTCCGGCGTTGCGACATCTTCAATGCGATGGTTTTCCCACAAGCCGTTATGGTCACGGAAGGTTTTAATGCCCGACTCGGCGGAAACGCCCGCGCCGGTCAATACGACTATGGACTGGTAACGGCTCACGTCGACCTCACATATAACGCATTAATAAAGCATAACCGCCGTCTTCTGGCAGCGGTAAATCCGGCGCGGGAATACGTACCATATGGCCCGAACCGGGCGCAGCCTGCAGGGATTTACCGCCGGCGGATTCCAGCGCGCTCAACTGAAATACCTGATTGCCGCGGGGTGTAATCAGTTCCAATTGATCCTGCAATTCAAAGCGGTTTTTCACATCCAGCGTCAGCCAACCGCTGGCGCGGTCGTACGCCACGGCTTCGGCGACAAATTGCTGGTTGCTGTTGTTGGATACGCCTTTTTCGTAATTCTGATATTCACTGGGCACGTGGCGGCGATAAAAACCTTCGGTGTAACCGCGATTGGCCAGGTGATCCAGCTCGCGCATCAGGTTCATATCGAACTTTTCTCCCGCTTTGGCGGCGTCAATTGCGCGGCGGTAAACCTGCGCGGTGCGCGCCACGTAGTAATGGGACTTGGTGCGGCCCTCAATTTTCAGCGAGTGAATCCCCATATTCACCAAGCGCTCCACGTGCTGAACCGCGCGCAGATCTTTGGAATTCATGATGTAGGTGCCGTGCTCGTCTTCGTAGGCGGGCATGTATTCGCCGGGACGGCTTTTTTCCTGCAGCAACACGGGCTGGATTTCGTCGTTGACTTCGGGGTTCCAGGTTTGCGGCGGCGCGGGTGCTGTTCTTGGCTGCGCAGGCTCTACGGCGATAAGGTCGCCGGTTTCGGTTTCTTTGGCGGTGTGGGTGTTGTATTCCCAGCGGCAGGAGTTGGTGC
>CAYZVN010000090.1:0-11476 GCA_964482025.1 uncultured Saccharophagus sp.
GCGTTTAATCGATTTTTTAAGAAGTTTGCCGGGATTACGCCGACGGAGTTTAGGAGGGGGCAGTTGAGATAACGCGCCGCAATAGGCGCATTGATTAAGGGTGTGATAAAAACAGAAAAAGCCCCGCCATCACATTCACAACCGACATTCTGAAGATCTTCACAACAAATCAGAGGCTGATGATGAGCATATCGCTGCCGTATATCGGGGACTGCCTGGTTTTAGCAAGTGACAGCGGGATGATGGCTAAACAGCCTCTTGATGGGGGATGTCTCGCTCAACTTTGAGTTTGAGTCCCAGACCATGAACAATCTGAGTAAAGCTTGAGAGCTTGGGATTACCTTTGGCTGAGAGCATTTTGTACATACTCTCGCGCCCTAAGTGCGCACGCTGCGCCAGCCCACTGATACCATCTTCTTGTGCTTCAGCGATGTTGCGTAAAGCCATCAATATAACCGCAGCATCACCAGTTTCCAGGGCATCACTTAGGTATTCCGCCGCGACTTCAGGATCACGCAGGTGCTCTTTGTGTGTTGCTCGTACGTTACGCGCCATGTTGATTCCTCTGCTTGTGGTCTTTCCAGTATTCTTTGGCCGTCTTGATATCTTTTGCCTGAGTGGATTTATCGCCACCACACAGCAACAAGTAAACAGTCTGGCCCTCTTTGCCGAAGTAAACTCGATAACCTGGGCCATAGTGAATGCGTAATTCACTTAATCCATCGCCTATCGGTTCAGCATCTCCGAACAAGCCCAACTCCATTTTGTCCACTTGCATGATGATTTTGGCCTTTGCCCTTGCATCTCTCAGACTGCCCAGCCACCCCGCATAAGGGCTTTTCCCTTTCTCGTCCGTGTATTCATTGATGATATTGGTCATACTCGGCATACCTTTAATTGTATCCTTCAGGATACATTATGCAACTTTATTTTCCGCTCTTACCGCTGGCATGGCCGAGCAGGTGGCAGGAACCCAATGCACTGATGCCAGTGTTTTTCATAACCAGCCCTAACAACTCCGGACAATCAGCGCGGAAAATAACGATTTATCTTGCACCGCATCCGCCAGGGTGTAGCGATTGAGGGTGGCGATAAACGCGTTGGTTGCTTCCATCAAGTAATGCTTCAGCTGGCAATTGCTGCTGATTCGGCAGCGATTGGTTTCGCGGTTGAAACACTCGGCCATTTGCATATTCGGCTCTAGGTCGCGCACCACATCGCCAATTCTCAGCGTTTCCGGCGCTTTTGCCAGTTGTATGCCACCGCCCTTGCCCTTGCTGCTGTCGAGGTATCCGCGCAGGGCTAGGTGATGCACCACCTTGACCAGATGGTTGCGGGAAATGCCGTAGTGCTCGGCGACTTCCCGCACACTGCACCGGCGCTCGGGATAGGCTGCGACATACATCAGGGTACGCAAACCGTAATCCGTAAAAATCGTCAACTGCATGAAAAATCTCGGTCGTCAAATAGTTGACGCTTATATAACACAGCTCTTAATATGCACGACAAATACATATTAAGGAACCCTACCAGATGCTCAACGAACACACTATCAGTATCGTCAAGTCAACCGCGCCGATCCTCCAAGAGCATGGCGAAACGCTAACCCGCCATTTTTACAATCGTATGTTTAAGCACAACCCCGAGGTCGCGCCCTTTTTCAACCCCGCGCACCAGCAGGCGGGCAATCAACAACGCGCTCTGGCCGGCGCAATCGCCGCTTACGCGGCCAATATCGACAACCTGGAAGTACTGGGCGGCGCGGTGGAGCTGATTGCACAGAAGCATGCCTCCTTGATGATCAAACCCCAGCACTACCCCATAGTGGGCCAAAACTTGCTGTCATCGATTCGCGAAGTGCTCGGCGACGGCGCCACCGATGAGGTCATCAATGCCTGGGCCGAAGCCTATGGCTTTCTTGCCGACATTTTGATCGGCCGCGAGAAGCAAATTTACCAGGATAACGCCAACCGCCCTGGCGGCTGGGAAGGATTCAAACCTTTCCGCGTCATTCGCAAAGAACAAGAGAGCAGCAATATCACGTCTTTTTATCTCGCCCCTGCCGATGGCGCGCCGCTGCCCACCTTTAAGCCCGGCCAGTACATCACGGTGCGCACCCAAACCGAAGATGGCTCCACCACCATGCGCAATTACAGCCTTTCGGACAAACCCGGTCGCGAATGGCTGCGCATCAGCGTGAAACGCGAACTCCCTCCAGAGTCCGATACGCCCTCCGGTTATGTTTCTAACAAACTGCACGATCAGATCCAGGTTGACGACTGTATCGATTTGGCGCCACCCTGCGGCGAATTTACCCTTGATGTCAGTGAGCAACACACTCGCCCGCTGGTATTTTTGGCGGCCGGCGTCGGTATTACGCCTATCAACAGCATGCTGCAAACCGCGTTGGACGCCTTTCCAGGGCGCGAAATCATTCTGGTTCACGCGGCGCTCAATGAACGCGTGCAAGCCTTTCGCGCCACCTTCGATGCGCTCAGCCAAGAGTATCCCAACCTCAAGGTTTATTACCGCTACAGCGACGCCCCCACGGGCGATGCGCGCTTGGGCAATGCGAGCACCGGTTTTGTAACCGCGGAATATATGGAGTCACTGCTGCCAGGGCGCGACGCCGATTATTATTTCTGCGGCCCTCAGCCTTTTATGGTGTCGCTCTATCACGACTTGATGAAGTGGGGTATTCCCGCATCGCAAGTGCATTTTGAATTCTTCGGCCCGCGCCAAAGCCTGGAAGGCTAGACGGCGAATGCCCAAAGAACAGCGCAAAAACCCGATATTTGCAGGGTTTTTGCGCTGATTGCTAAAACCTTATTCGCGCGACCAATATGGGCTGCGCGAATTTATCTTGTACCTCGCCGATTTCCCCTCAATACAAACACCGCCGAAACAAGCCAATCGCCATTTGATATCCCAACAGCTGCAATTCCGCGTCATAGCGCTCACCTTCGTCGCGCATAAACGCGTGTACGCCGTTGAATTCATGCCAGGTGAAGTTGATGCCGTTTTCCACCAGATTCTGGTACACCCGCGCTCTGCCCTCCGGGGGAATGTGCGGATCTTGTTTGCCCCAAATCATTTGCAATTCGCCGCGAATATCGACGGTGCGGGTGAGGCTGTCGTTACCGGCTTGGGAGGGAGTCATGCCGGAGTGGATATCGGTAGCGTAAAAACAGCTGGTGGCACACACCGCGGGATGCATAGCGGCGCGATAGGCCAGCCCACCTCCCAAGCAAAAGCCCATGGCGCCGAGCTTGCCCGAGAAATACGCCAGAGTTTGCAGGTGATCGACCATGGCTTGCGTGTCGCTGTCATGTGCCTCCAGATATTTGGCGACTTTATCGGCGTTGCCTTTATCTTTCCCGGCGTCGTCATAGCCCAGAACGGTGCCTATGGGGTTCAGCTCATGAAATACCTCCGGCACCATCACGATAAATCCATGACCGGCCATAATCTGCGCGCTGCGGCGAATGGGCGCAGTCTGCTGAAAAATTTCGGAATAGAGAATAATCGCCGGCCATTGCTTGCCCGCCGTTTCCACCGTTTCTTTTGGCCGGTAGACATAGCAGCGCATAGCGCCGGTAGGTGTGTCGAGATCAACCTGATGGTCTTGGATCAGCATAAAGCTCCCCCAACGAAAAAAGCCCGCACAGGCGGGCTAGAAAATGGGCCGTTTACACGACACCACAACCTGGGTGCGAAGCCTAATGGAGGCGCAAAGCCATGACCATAGACTTTTTTGCCTTTGTCACACCTGTTTTCTGCCGCCAGTGGCACCGTAAATTTCGCCAGTGACATAGCTGGCGTCGTCACTGGCCAAAAAAACGTACAGAGGCGCGAGTTCCGCTGGCTGCGCGGGCCGTTCGAACAAGGTATTACCGCCAAATTTTTGCACTTTCTCCTGCGGCATCGTAGAGGGGATCAGGGGTGTCCATACCGGCCCCGGAGCGACACCATTGACGCGCACACCTTTTTTGATGGCCTCCTCGGCAAGCGAAAGGGTGAAATTGGCAATTGCGGCTTTGGTCGCTGCATAAGGCGCGAGATTGGCGCTGGGCGAATAGGCTTGGATGGAGGTGGTATTAATGATGGAGCCCCCCGGCGCAATATGCTGTAACGCGTAGCGGGAGAAGTAGAAAAAGGCTTCGATATTGGTGCGGAAGGTGTAATCCAGATCACTGTCTGGAATATCTTGCAAAGACTCATAGGTTTTCTGGAACGCGGCGTTATTCACCAGAATATCTAAGCGGCCAAAACGTTGGAGACACGCATCCACAGCCTTTTCGCAGGATTGGCGATCACTCTGATTCATACGAATCGCCAGCGCGTCTTTGCCGCATTCACGCACGAGCTGTTCAGTCTCGCGCGCATCTGCATCCTCCTCCAAGTAGGTAAAGGCGACGCTGGCCCCTTCGCGCGCGTACGCCAAGGCCACTGCTCGACCTATGCCGCTGTCACCGCCGGTGATCAGCGCCACCGCGCCTTCAAGTCTTTTGTTGCCTCTGTAGGACTGCTCGCCGTGATCGGCCAGAGGCTCCATTTTGCGCTCGGAGCCGGGTATATCCTGCTGCTGCAAAGGAAATAGGGGTGCTGGATATTTACTGCGAGGGTCGTGAAAAACGGCTTTCATAGGGATTCTCCGTCACATTGGCAAGATTGTTATAGAAGTTGGTAAAGCCTGCGCGGACAGGGTTGTAAAACTTGCAGAAACGTTTCGCTTTTTACAGTGCACAAACCCACATAGAGATTTTAGTGGATCGCACATGGCTTCACCCGACCGCTATTGGGTGGGGCAGCAAGATGTGCTCCAAATTTTTTATTCCGGCCAACCTCAAGGATTATCGGCGCTTGGAGGCCAACGGCTCCCCTTGCTGGGCCCGAGTCGAAGCAGAACATTTCGTTCTGGCACGTTGGGTGCTATGGGCCACATACCAAGTGATCGCGGAAGGCCGCTTCTGAATTGTTTGCCCGCCGGCAACAAGCAGTCGACGGAGACCGCAATAAATGACGAGGGTGTAAGAGTCCAGGTTTATGTTGCTGCCAAATGTAGCTACAGCGGTTCCAACGGATGGAAAACTCTAAACCCTTTAATCAATGCCGATTTATACGCAAGGTTACCGGAGATCCACACATGAATTCATTACCGCATCCGCAGCAAAATCAGCTTATCGCCTCTCTGTCCGCCGAAACTCAGCGCCGCCTGCTTACTCATTTGGAGCCTGTACACCTGGAGTTCGGCAAGGTTTTGTGCGGCTCAGGTGATGCCTTGAGCCACGCCTATTTTCCCACAGACGCGATCGCTTCTCTGGTATATGTTACTCGCGATGGCGCGTCTTCCGGGCTTGCCGTCGCCGGCAACGAAGGCTTGGTTGGAGTGACACTTTTTATGGGCGGCGACAGCAGCCCCCTGCGGGCGATTGTGTTGAAATCGGGTTATGCCTATCGCATAAAAGCCTGCCGCTTCAAAGAGGAAATCAATCGCCACGGCGAGCTGAACAAGTTGATGTTGCGCTACAGCCAGTCGCTCATCACGCAAACCGCGCAAACGGCCGTTTGCAATCGTCACCACTCCATTGAACAGCGCCTGTGCCGTTGGCTGCTGCAAACCCTCGATCGACTGGAAACAAATCAAGTGTCGCTGACCCAGGAATTTATTGCCGAAATGCTAGGGGTGCGTCGCGAAGGCGTAACAGAAGCAGCCGGAAAACTTCAGCGCATGGGCGTCATCGAGTATTCCCGCGGTCGCATTACAGTGCTCGATCGCGACGAAATGGAATATCTTGCGTGCGAATGCTATAGCGTCGTCAAAACCGAGACTGACCGATTGCTGCCTTTTGTGCCAATGCATCATCAGCCGCATCGCCACCGCCCCGATCACGGCATGCGTTTCGTGCGCTCGGCCTAATTTACGGCTGCTTCATTGCAAAGGCCCCATCAGGGGCCTTTTTTATTAGAGTGCCGATTCTACCTTTAGCGGCCTGCAAGAATTACAATCGGTCCCGCAATTATTTACCAGGTTATACAGTTAAAAGAATTATTGACTCAGTTTACCCCGCCGAACCTCATTACTTCTCCGGTAAACCTTTTACTTTCCCGGCAAATCTTCGCCCTATTAAGGGTGCAACCACTTTGAGATAAACAAAGTATTGTGGATCTGTTTTTGCTTAATGTTTGTGTGAAACACATAAAGTGAATCCAGCAAGAACAAAGCGAGGACAAGCCATGAGAAGCGTTCATATCATCCTGATCGGCCTACTATTAATGGCTTTCGGCGCGCGAGTACAGGCAGACACCAACCTTACGCAGAAATTTATCGACACCGCTATAGATCCACAAGTCTTTGTCGAGAAAGCCTCTTCCAGCGGCGCAGCCGAAGTCGAGATGGCAAAAATGGCGCTGCAAAAATCTACGCAAGATGATGTTCGCCACTTCGCCCAAATGATGATCGAAAGCCACACATTGATGAACAAGCAATTGCGAGAGCTGGCCGAAAACGAAGGTTTGACCATCTCCGATGAGCCCACTTTGATGAAAAAAGCCAAAGCGTTTGTGCTATCGCAACGCCAAGGGGAGTCATTTGATGAAGCTTATGCAAAAAACCAACTGGAAGCGCATGAGCAGACCTACCAACTGTTTCGCCAGGCCGCCAATTCGCCGGAAAAAAATGTCCGCGAATTTGCCGAGTCACAACTGCCCACTTTAGAGCATCATCTGAACTTGGCCCGCACTCTGGTAACCACAGTGGCACAGAGTCAGGCTACCGCACAGTCTGCTAATTAAAGGGTTCGTTTTCTGGAGAGCGATTATGAGCCGAGGAAGTAAAGCGAAATACACGGAGAAACAAAAGCGCAAGGCGGAGCATATAGAGCAGGGTTACGAAGCCAAAGGGGTATCGGAAGAGCGCGCAGAAAAAATTGCCTGGGCGACCGTCAACAAACAATCTGGCGGTGGCGAGCGCTCAGGTTCCGGGCGCCGCAAAAATGACGCTGCTAAGGCTGAGGCGCGCAAAGATTCTGCGCAGCGAGCAGCACACACCAAACGGCAAAAGCAAAAGCCCGGTGCTTTGGAGAAGCAAAGCAAAGCGTCGTTATTGCAAATTGCCAGGGAGAAAGACATTCGCGGCCGTTCACAGATGAATAAACAGGATTTAATTGTCGCGCTACGCAGCCCGCAATAATTCGGTTGCGCAGTGATCAACATCAACATTAAGGAATGCAAGCTATGTTTACCCGCGTACAGCGCCACGGTGTACAAATGAACGGAGGTACTACACGCTTTAACCTTTGGGCACCCGATGCGAAATCTGTCGCTTTGAAGTTGCGTGAAAGCGATGAGCTATTTCCCATGCAGGATCAAGGCGACGGCTGGTTTAACAGCCATCTAGAGTGCGGCGCGGGCACCGACTACTGCTTTGTTATTGACGGTGAGCAGCAAGTGCCAGATCCCGCAGCGCGTTACCAAGCTGCAGATGTACACGGCTTCAGCCGGGTAGTGGATCACCATCAATATCAGTGGAAGTGCACCGATTGGCAAGGGTGCCCATGGCATCAAACGGTTATTTATGAACTGCACGTAGGAACCTTTGGCGGTTACCAAGCAGTGGAAAAGCGTTTGCCCGCGCTGGCCGCTTTGGGTATCACCGCGATTGAGTTGATGCCTTTGCACCAGTTTCCCGGTCAACGCAACTGGGGCTACGATGGTGTTTTGCACTTTGCGCCCACCAATGCTTACGGCACCGCCGACGAACTCAAAAGCCTGATCGACACAGCTCACCAGTTGGGATTGATGGTTTTTCTCGATGTGGTTTACAACCACTTTGGCCCCGACGGCAATTATCTACATAGCTACGCCAGCCCTTTTTTCCGCGATGATATACACACCGCCTGGGGCTCTGCGATTGATTTCCGCCGCACTGAGGTGCGCGACTTTTTTTGCGAAAACGCCCTCATGTGGGTGCTGGATTATCGCATCGACGGCCTGAGATTCGATGCCGTTCACGCCATTTCCGAAAAGAATTTTTTGGTGGAGCTGGCGCAACGCCTGCACGCCGCCATCCCTCCCGAACGGCATTTGCATTTAATGCTGGAAAATGAAGAAAATAGCGCGTTTTTGCTTGAACAGGGATTTACCGCTCAGTGGAACGACGACGGACACAATGTTCTGCACCACTTGTTAACTCAAGAAAACGAAGGCTACTACGCGGATTTTTGTCAGCAACCGACCGAGAAACTTGCCCGCTGCTTAAAAGAAGGTTTTATTTATCAGGGGGAAAACACTCGCAGAGGCCATGTGCGCGGCGAGCCCAGCGGGCACTTGCCCCCGACTTCTTTTATTTTGTTTTTACAAAATCACGATCAAGTGGGCAACCGAGCCTTTGGTGAGCGACTCCCTCTTCTCGCCCATCCCGACGCCTTAAAGGCAGCCACCGCCTTGCTCTTGCTGTCGCCGATGATTCCCTTGCTGTTTATGGGCGAGGAATGGGGAAGTGAGCAGCCCTTCTTTTATTTCACTGACCATCACGACGAATTAGCGGTAGCGGTGCGCGAAGGCCGCCGCAATGAATTTGCGGAATTCGCACAGTTTGTCGATCAGGAAATTCGCGAGCGCATTCCCGATCCTAACGACGTAAAAACCTTTACCGATTGCGTATTGGATTACGACAACTGCCAACAACCGCTGCAGCAGGAGTGGCGCGACTACTATCGCGATCTGCTCGCCCTGCGCCATGTTGAGATTATTCCGCGTCTTTCCGGCGCCCACGCGGAAGAAGTCTCGGTATTGGCCGAAGGCGCGGTGTCGGCCCGCTGGCGCATGGGCGATGGCAGCTTGCTGCGGATCGACCTCAACTTAAGCAGCGTTCCCGCCGCCAGCCACAGCCATACCTACGACAAAATGGTTTTTCGCTACAGAGTCGACCACCACAGTGAGCGTGACGGCATTTTACCCCCCCACAGCATCATGGTGACATTGGGCTGACCACTTATTGTTAACGACGGATCTGCACTATGACGGAAATACGCGCAACAGTACGCTTACAGTTTCACCGGGATTTCACGTTTTCCCGAGCTCTTCTTTTGGTGCCTTATTTTGCGAAGCTCGGCATCAGCCATATTTATGCCTCGCCAATTCTCACCGCGCGCTCGGGCTCCGCCCACGGCTACGATGTAGTGGATCCGAGTTGCGTCAACCCGGAGCTCGGCGGCGAGCAAGGCCTGACGCAATTAGTGGCCGAATTGCGCCGCCACAAGATGGGCTTAATCGTCGACTTCGTGCCGAATCATATGGCCGTCGGCGGCAGTGCAAACCCCTGGTGGCTCGATGTGCTCGAATGGGGCTCACGCAGCCCTTATGCAAAGTTTTTTGATATTCACTGGAACTCAGCGGACCCAGCGCTGCGCGGCCAATGCCTGGCGCCCTTTCTCGGCGGCGACTATGGTGACGTTTTGAGTAGCGGAGACTTGCAACTGCGCTTTGATAATCAAACAGGCAGCTTTTATGCACAGTATTTTGCCCATCATTTTCCCCTCTACCCGCCCACGTACCAGGCGATATTGGTGCACAGCAGCAGTCCTATTTTGCGCGAGCTGGGCGATGCATTCGCGCGCTTGGACGGCGCGTCGGACGCTTGGGAGCAGGCGCGCGCTTTAAAGCAGACATTGCGCGAGACACTGGCAGAACAACATCTGGAAACCGCACTTAATACGGCGCTCAATTACTATGCAATCGATCCATCCGCCGATAGCGAGCACACGGAAACCCAAGTGCAACGTTTGCACAAATTACTGGAGCAGCAAAATTATCGCCTCGCCAGCTGGCGCACCGCCGCCGATGATATTAACTGGCGACGTTTTTTTGATATTAACGAACTCGCGGGCTTGCGTATCGAACGCCACGAAGTGTTTGAGGCGGTACACGCAAAGATCTTCGAGTTAATTGGCAAAGGGCTGATCGACGGCCTGCGTATCGATCATATTGATGGCTTGGCGAATCCTCGCGCCTACTGCCGCAAACTGCAGCGCCGCATCCAACGCTTGCAACCGTATCACCCGGATCGCCACATCCCCAAAAATTTTCCCATCTATGTGGAAAAAATTCTTGCGGCAGGAGAACAGCTTGCCGAAATCTGGCAGGTGGACGGCACCACCGGCTACGAATTTATGAATCAAGTCAATTTGCTCCAGCACGACGCCAAGGGTGGCGACCTTTTAAAGCGCTATTGGCACGAGTTTAGTGGTCGCTCGGAAGATTTTCTTGAGGAAGTTTTAGAAGCTCGCCGATTGATCCTGGCGACTTCACTCTCTGGCGATTTTGAGGCGGTCGCGCACAACCTGCTGTTAATTGCCCGCCTGGATATTCACACTCGCGATTTAACTCTGGCGGCCATTCGCCGGGTACTCACGGAACTCATTGTTCATTTTCCGGTTTATCGCACCTATGCAGGCGCCTGCGAGCGCACCACTCAGGATCAAGTGTACTTTAATCAAGCTCTGCAAGGCGCCCAGCGCATGCTACCGGAAACGGAGTGGCCTATTTTACAAAAGCTGGATCTTTGGCTCGGCGGTGAACCTTTGCATTCACTACCGCCCGGCCGCGAGCGGTCGCTGCGCGCAAAAACCTTAGCGCGATTTCAACAACTGACTTCGCCCGCTGCAGCTAAGGCTGTGGAGGATACTGCCTGCTATCGTTCGGCCGCGATCTTAAGTCGCAATGACGTCGGTTTTGACCCTGAACATCACAGCCTTTCATTGATGGATTTTCACCATCTCTGTATGGATCGACAGAGACGTTTTCCTCGCACTTTGCTGACCACCGCAACTCACGACCACAAACGTGGCGAGGATACCCGAGCGCGCTTGGCGGTGTTGAGCGAACGTGCCGACTGGTTTATGGGAAAACTGCGCCTATGGCACCGGCAACTCGGCTCGCTGCGAACCGAGTTGCACGACGGTGTCGCGCCATCCCCTGGAGATGAGTGGATTTTACTGCAAACTCTGTTAGGCACGTGGCCACTGGATTATCAACCACAAAATGCAGAGCCCTACAACGATAAACAAGACCGCGAAATACAAACCCATAATTACACTCAGCGGCTAAAGCAATGGCAGGAAAAAGCGCTGCGTGAAGCCAAATTGCGCAGCGCCTGGAGCGCGCCTAATAGCCGTTATGAGGAGGCTTGCCAACATTATTTAACGAGCATTTTAGAAGAACCGGAAATGCTTGAGGTGCGCTATGAAATTGCCCGCGCCGCAGCAGAGATCGCCCCGGCAGGAGCGCTAAATTCACTCGCGCAAACTCTGCTGCGCCTGACCACCCCCGGCGTACCGGATTTGTATCAAGGCGCAGAGTTTTGGGATTTCAGTTTAGTGGACCCAGACAACCGCCGTGCGGTGGATTTTGCTGCTCGCAGTGCCGCCCTGACAGAGCCTTCAGCTGGACAAGAGCCTTCAGCTGGACAAGAGCC
>CAYZVN010000091.1:0-11403 GCA_964482025.1 uncultured Saccharophagus sp.
AAATGTGTAATGTCTGCGGATGCGCAACTTATCGTGTGCTGTCGCAGACCTTTACGCACACCCCGGCACCATAAACCCCGAAATCCCACCCCACACAATCGCCACCAGCGACAACACCAGCAGCAATTTTAAGGTCGCGCGGAGAAATGTGCCGGAGTCGCCGTGCCAGCGGCCGAGCAGCCTGGGCCAGAAGAGGAAGAGCAGGATCGGGGCGGCGGCGAGTAGGGTTGCTATGCCGATGATGATGGGGATTAGCGCTGGGGCGTCGCGACTCAGGCTGACGCAGACCAGGGTGTGGGTTAGGTAAAGCGCGGTAAAATGCACGGCCCAGAGAATTGGACCGATCAACACAATAAACGCGATCAGAACCGACGATCCCCTGCCCTCTTTATACCACTTGACCATGTCGCACCTCCTTAGATGACTCGCGGAAAACCGTGAATTAACGCCATTCCCACCAATGCTTGCGCCACGGTGTACCAGGCGAGCAGGCAGGTGTTCTCCAGGCTGGCAAAGCGCACGGCGTCGAGTTTGCCGGTGTAGTGTCGGGCGATGACGAACAGCGCCATAATCGCCACAGCAAACGCCAGCTGTCCGTTCAAAACACAACTCATGTACACCATGGCTGCATAGCTCGATTCGGTTGGCCGCAGGCCCAGCTGCCACTGACTCCAGCCCTCACAAACCACCGCGACAATCAAAGCAACGGCGGCAAGCAAGATCAAAAACGGTGTTATGGCACGGCGGCGCTCGCCGGGTGGCGCCAGGGATTTTTTTGCTAACAGAAACAAGACGGCACAGGTAAATAAAGCCGTAAGGCTGACACTGGCCCACGTCAGCTCGGGAAGCTGCGCGAGCGATGCCGGCCAGACCTCCGGTGACACCGTCCACAGGTATAAATAAGAGAACAGGTAGGCGAGAAATAGAGAGCCGGCGACCAGCATTAAGATCACCATCGCCCACCAGCCGTGACCTATGGGACCCGTGACATAAACGGGCAAACGGTAGCCACCACCGACGTCCACCGGCTCCGCCGGCCCCTTGTCCAGCTCCCATGCCCACACCAAGCAGCACACGATGGCCAGCACGCCGCAGATAATCGACAAAGTCACCATCTTCACGGTGAGCAAAAGGAAAAATGCCGCTGTAAACACTGCCGCCAAAACATGGGCCCAGCCGGGGCCTGGCATACGGATGACATATTGAGGTTTGGCCTCTATCGCGGAGGTCACCAGCGTTTCGCGCACACCGGTGGGGGCATTGGGCAGATAGTGCTGGCCGGAATCTACCTGTTCGGCAAGGCCGGGCTGATCCCACAAAGGTTCGAGACTGGTGACATGGGGAATGGAGCGAGTGGAGTAGACATCGTTGGGCAGCCATTCCAATGTGCCCGCGCCCCAGGGGTTGGGCGGTGGCCGCTGTTTGCTCCGCAATGAGCGAATCAGATCGACGACAAACACCGCCACACCGGCCGCCAGAATATAAGCGCCGATGGTGGAGATCAGATTGTAAGGCTCCCAACCAAGCCCCTCGCGATAGGTCCAGACCCGCCGCGGCATGCCCATCAATCCGGCCACGTGCTGCGGCAAAAACGCCACGTTAAAGCCGATAAACATCAGCCAGAAACACCAGCGCCCCGCTCTTTCGGAAAATTGCCGATTGAGAAACGGCGGAGCCCAGTAATAGAAGCAGGCAAAGAGCGGAAACACCATGCCGCCGATCAGTACGTAATGCAGGTGCGCGACTATGAAGTAGGAATCGTGGGCCTGCCAGTCGAAGGGCACCATGGCCACCATCACGCCGGTCAGACCGCCCAAGACGAAAATAAACAACATGCCGAGCACAAACAATGCGGGGGTGGTGAAGCGGATTTTCTGTTTCGCCGCCGCGAGAGTGGCAATCCAGGAAAACACTTGAATACCCGAGGGCACCGCCACCGCCATGCTCGCGGCGGAGAAAAACGCGAGGCTCAGCGCGGGGATACCAGTGGCAAACATATGGTGGACCCAAAGGCCGAAGCTGAAGAACCCCGTCGCCAGCAGCGCCACCACGATAAACCTATATCCCACCAGCGGCCGCTGCGCCATGGTGGGCACGATCATGGAGACCAGCCCCGCCGCCG
Source organism: uncultured Saccharophagus sp. (assembly GCA_964482025.1). Taxonomy (GTDB): domain Bacteria; phylum Pseudomonadota; class Gammaproteobacteria; order Pseudomonadales; family Cellvibrionaceae; genus UBA5868. Next base: position 2,123 of record CAYZVN010000091.1, read on the forward strand.
GCAGAAAGATGATGTACACCTCCGGGTGGCCGAAAAACCAGAACAGGTGCTGCCACAACAGCGGATCGCCGCCGCTGGCAGCGGTAAAAAACGGCCAGCCGAATGCGCGTTCAATCTCCAGCAGCATGGTGGCGAGAATCACCGCCGGAAACGCCACCACGATCATGCCGGCAAAAATCAACATGGCCCAACCGAAGATGGGCAACTTGTCCAGCGACATACCGGGCGGCCTTGTCCGCAAGGTGCCGACAATGATCTCAATCGCACCGGCAATCGCGGAGATCTCAATAAAGCCAATGCCCAGCAGCCAAAAGTCCGCATTGTCGCCGGGGGAGAACTCCATCAGCGTCAAAGGCGGGTACATAAACCAGCCGCCCTTGGGCGCGAGATCAAAAAAGATTGTCAGAAAAAACACCGTGCCGCCTATGACATAGGCCCAAATGGCAAAGGCGCTTAAGCGCGGAAACGGCAGATCCCGCGCCGCCAGCATTTGCGGCAGCAGCATCACACCCAAGGCTTCCATCGCCGGCACCGCGAACAAAAACATCATGGTGGTGCCGTGCACCGTGAACAGCTGGTTGTAGAAATCTTGCGTCACCAGGTCGTTATCCGGCACCGCTAATTGCGTCCGCATGATCAGCGCCAGAATGCCCGCGCCGATAAAAAACGCGAACGCCACGCCGATATAAAACAACCCGATCACCGTGTTATTGACCGCCGAGGGCAGGCGCCAGCCGGTAGGCGTTTTCCAGATGCGCAGCAGCTCTTCCAACTCGCCAGGAGGGCGCGGCCCAGGGTTAGGCAGTTTTACCGATGCTTTTTCAGGTTCCACTTCCGCAATCTCCGCGCGGCTCATGCTTGCCCCCTCATGGTGTAAAGCAAATACAGGCCACCCAGGTAGATCACTAGCACCAACACGGAGTCTGTGCCCATGCGCCAGATGCGACGGTCGCGCCGCTCGCTTAACCCAATTAAAAAGACGGAGGTAACCAGCGCGCCCAGCAACGCACCCACTGTGGCAAATGCACCCACCTTATTGAGCACCGGCTCGCCAGGGGCCACCATATCCACACCGAACAACAGCAGCACATTGAGGATGTTGGTGCCGAGAATGCCGGAAATCGCCATGGTGTAGAGGCCGCGCCGCACGCTGGTAAACACGGAGCTGGCTTCCGGCAACGAAGTCGCAATGGCCACCAGCGCTACTCCGACAAACGATGACCCTAGGCCGGTCTGCCCGGCCAGAGCCTCCCCCACCGTAGCAACCACATAACCGGCCACTAGGATGACAGCGGCGCTGGCGGCGGTTTCACTGACCAACCTGGTCATGCTGTAGTCACCCATCGGGCGGTCTTCGCCAGCTTGCTGATCATTGCGCTTACCGCTCACCTCCTCGTCCTCCGGGTTGACGATCCAGGGATAGCGGCGGCCGCCCTCGGACACTTTGATAAAGCCATACATCGCCGCGACGCCTAGCCCCCAAGACCAGTAGCCGCCAGCCCAGAACGCCTGGTCGCCGACCACTATGGCCATGGCGACCAGGCTGAGCAGCCCCACATTAACCGCTCCCTGCAACAGCACCACTGGATCCGGCACCACCGACGTCAGCGGCCGCTTGGTGATGATCAGGTCCGCCAGCGCCAGCACCACCACCTGCATGGCGATGCTCCCTAAGAGGTTATTTACGGCCATAGCGGCATTATCGGCACGGGCGGCGGTGAAACTGGTGGCAATCTCGGGCAGCGACGTCACTACCGCCAGCAGCAGTACCCCGAGCAGGGCGCGACTGAGGCCACGGCGCTCGGCAAGTTCGTCGGTGCAGTTGGCAACGCAGGTCCCTGCCAACCAGACGGCCACTGCTGCCGCTGAAAATATGGTGGCATTGACCCACACGCTGTACTGGCTGAAATCGATCATGATGTCACTCCAGGGCCACCAGATAAGACGCCAGGGTTGTCAGCTCTTCCTCACTCAAGAGTTCGTATGGCGGCATCCGGTTGTCAGGCTTGAGGTGCTGATGACGGGCAAGCCAATCGCGGAAGCCCTGGTGATCGGCCGAAAGGATCCCCGCACCGAGGGACAGGCGGCTGCCTACATGAGTGAGATCGGGGCCGATCACCCCCCGCGCCGGGGCGCCGCGCACTCGGTGGCAGCCACCGCAGCCGTTAGCGAGAAAGGCCTGTTGCCCGGCTGGATCGGCCGCGCGAGCCTCCTGCTTCTCATGCGCCAGCCATTGCTGAAATGACTCCGCCGGCATAGCCACCGCATAAAACGCCATCAACGCATGGGCGCCGCCGCAATATTCGGCGCATTGGCCACGGGTGACGCCAGGGTGAGTGGGAAGAAAACGCAAATAGTTGGTGCGCCCCGGAATCATATCCACCTTGCCGCCGTAGGCCGGCAGCCAAAAGCTGTGGATTACATCCGCCGTAGTCAGCACCAGTTCCACCGGCTGGCCAACCGGAAAGCGCAACTCATTGGCGCTCTCGGTGGTGGAGCCGTCCGGATGGTGATAGATCACACGCCACCACCACTGCTCGCCCTCCACCTCGATACGCAGCGGGTCGCCGCTGAACTCTGGGGCCACCTCCAGACGGAGAAGGGCAAAACCGTAGATCAGCAAGACGGTGAGCACCACCATGGGCAGTGCTATGCCCAGCCAGACCACTATGCCTTCGCCCGAGAGTGCACGGCGCCAGGATGCGCGGCCAAACAGCGCCACGGCCGTTAGCACCACCACTAGCAATAAAATCAGGCCGCCGCCGACCACCATAATCCAGGTGAGCTCGGCTACCCGCGCCGCGCCCTCGCTATAGCCGCTGAAGGCGGATTGCTCACCTCTACAGGCGACCAACAAGGATGTGAGCGCCGCCAAATACACTATCCGCATCAGAGTCCCTTCCTCTGCGCTAATAACCCCTGCGGCGCTTCAACACCGGCAAAATAGGCGGATACCGCATCGATTTGCGCGGGTGACAACCGCTGAGCGATGCGCGCCATTAGCCGTCCATGAGCGGTTTCCCCTCTCCCGCCAGCGCGCCACAGCAACAATTGCTGCTTGAGATAACGCGCCGATTGGCCGGCCAAATGGGGCACATCCGCACGCTTCGGCTCGCCGTGGCAAGCCAGACATGGCGGCAAATCGCGCGCGGGATCGCCCTCTTCCGCGAGGCGGCGACCAAGCTCCGGCTCGCCTGCGGGGTCATAGCCTCGGCTCGGCTCCATGAGTGCGGCGTAATAGTCGGCTAAATCTCCGAGGCTGGACTCGGGCAAGGCGGCGACAACCGGTTCCATAAAACCGCTTTGCCGATGATCGTCGCGATACTCGCCCAGTGCGCGCAGCAAATATGCGCGCGATTGCCCACCGAGGCGTGGCACATATGGGCTCACCGCCGGCGAGTCGGCCGTACCGTGGCAGCGGTCGCAGGTCGCGATAGGAAAAATTGGAGTGCCTTCACGCACCAGCTGATCGACAGGAGGCGTATTCAGCGGCGCGTTACCCGCCGCGTAGCCTTGATAAGTCGACACCTCCATCGCCGGCAATTCGCGCAGCAATGCCACCACTGCCCACACCTCATCATTCCGACCCGCGCCACTCCAAGCGGGCATGCCGGTGTATTGCAAACCGTGATAGCCAATCCAGAACAGCTCGCGGGTGCGCCAGTTATCCGCCTCTTCCTGCAGTGGGGGTGGCGTCGGCAACATATGCGCGAAGGTGGGATTGACCGGCTGGCCGGGCGCGCCATGGCAGATGGCACAATTACCGTGGAAGTGCGCAGCCCCCAGGGGAAGCATGTCCTCTGCCAAAGGTGGGACGACGACAGCACCGCTGTTGGCGCGCACCGAACTGCGCATCGCCAAGGCTAGAAAGTGCTCGAGCCAAACGGGGTGACCGGCGGTGGCGGCGATATTGATGACCCCAGACCACGCAACCAGCAGCGCCGCTGCAATACCCACTGGGGGCAATAACAGTGCCCATGGCAACCAGCGCCGCAGGCGCTGGAACCAGGGCGAACTCACGCCTGGCGCTCCCGGGGCCCCTCGCCCAATACCCGCAGCCAGCGCGCCACCAGCAAAATGGCGGCGAGGATATAGGTCAGCGGACAGGCGGTGATCATCAGCAAGCCGGCGAGCTGCTGATCAGCCAAGTCCATCGCGGGGTGATGGGCTCCCATGCCGTAAAGCACCCGCGGCGCGAACACTAGAATTAATGCAACCAGGCAGAACAGCTTGCCGGTCAACAACAACGCCACCACCGCGCTCCACATGGAGCGATCAGACCTCTGCAACACGCTGGACCAAAAAGCGGTCGCCACCACTAACAACACAACTTGCATTGCGCTATGCAACACCGGCGAGGACATCATCCAGCTCAGCACCTGGGGCGAATGCCAAATAAAAAAGAGCACCAGCTGCGCCATGGTCGCCGAGGGCAAAAACCACGGTACGTCCGCCCCCGGAAAAGGTCTGTTATAGCGCTGCATCCAGCTAGCCAAGAGCGGTGCGAGTACTGTCATCAGCCCTATATGCAACAACATATGGCGAGTAAGATGACCCGCAGCGGCGATGTAGCAAGCGACCAGCAAAAGGCTCACGGCGAACGCCGCCAGCTCTAAAAGCGTAAAAGGGTTGCCGTTGCCTGAGCGCATGAGCCGGTCTCCTATGAGGGGAGGTCACGTGTCTAAACTGTGAATACGAATGCGATACCAGCCGGATTGTCCGGCGCTGAACGCAGCGATTCCGTTGCCTGCCCCACGTAGGTAAAGGTTCCCTGCTTTACCGGCCGCTTCACTGCCTTGGACTGGGGGCTTAACCTGCGTCCGTCGACCGGTCATAATTAGCCCCCTTTTTCACCCATTTGTTAAAGAGCCAGACCCATGGGAAGAACCTTCGAAAACCGCAAAGCCGCTATGGCCAAAACCGCCGGCATGAAAACCAAGCTGTATTCCAAGTTCGGGAAAGAACTCTACGTATGTGCCAAAAGCGGCGGTGCAGACCCTACCGCCAACCTGACGCTGCGTCGTCTGATTGAGAAGGCCAAGCGCAATCAGGTGCCCGGACACGTGATCGACAAAGCTCTAGACAAAGCCAAAGGTGGCGGCGGAGAGGATTACAACACAGTGCGCTATGAAGGCTTCGGCCCCGGCAACTGCATGGTGATCGTCGACTGCCTCACCGATAACAACAACCGCACCATCGGCGATGTGCGCACCTGCTTCAACAAGGCCAAAGCCAAGCTCGGCGCCCCGGGTTCAGTGGCGCATATGTTCGACCACCGAGCGATTTTTGCCTTTAAGCACGATAACGAAGAAGCCGTTCTCGAAGCGTTGATGGAGCACGACGTGGACGTCGCCGATATCGAATATGACGATGGCATCATTACCGTCATAGCCCCACATACCGAGTTTTATAAAACCAAAACCGCACTGTCCGAAGCCTTTAATGATGCCCCTATGGAAATTGAGGAAATCACCTTCGTTCCGCAAACTCACGCCGAAATCAGCGGTGAAGATGCTCAAATGTTTGAGAAGCTGCTGGATATGCTCAACGATTGCGATGACGTCCAAGAGGTATATCACAACGCCGAAATCAAGGACTGATACAGCCGGTTCCGACTGCTGCGCTCGCCGCAGTCGGAATTCTTCTCGCTATGCCACTTTCTGTCGCGGGAATTCATCCCACGCAACTCGCCACGACAAACCAAGATTCACAAAAAAATCACTAACTGCAGCTAAAAATTGTGGATTTTGTCGGCATCTGCCGCTACCCATCAGTTAATCTTGATGGTCAGAGACGATTGTGCTCTTATACTCGACACCCCCGACCATCGGCCGGCGGGATCCGCTAAATTTTGCTCAACAAGACGTTAAAAATAATGAATCAGTCAACCGAAAAACTCTCCGTCATCGAAAAGGTCGGCTATAGCCTGGGCGATCTTGCAGCCAACCTGATCTTTCAAACTCTGGTGACATTTATCGCCTTCTTTTATACCGATGTGTTCGGTATTCCGCCGGGAAAAGCGTCCGTCATTATTTTCATCTGCGGTTGGGCAGGTGCATTTTTCAGTCCGGTGGTAGGCGTCCTAGCGGACCGAACCAATACGCGATGGGGTAAATTCCGTCCCTGGATTCTCTGGACGTCTGTGCCATTCGGAATTTTATCACTGCTGGCCTTCAGCACCCCCAATATCAGCGATTCCGCAAAAGTCATTTACGCATTTGCTACTTATTTTGCGCTGATGCTGATTTACTCGGCGAACAACTTGCCCTATGCCGCATTAAGCGGCGTTTTGACCGGCAACATGCAACAGCGCAACAGCCTTTCGGCGTACCGCTTTGTTGCGGTTATGGTTGCCCAGTTTATTATTCAAGCGCTGTTACTACCGCTGGTATTAATTGCCGGTGACGGTGATAAAGCCGAAGGCTTTAGAAATATCATGATGATATTTTCCAGCGTCGGCGTAGTGTTCCTGCTGATTACATTCTTTACCACCAAAGAACGAGTACTGCCGGTCGTCGAAGAAAAATCACCGCTAAAAGACGACATCAAAGACCTGATACGCAATCGTCCGTGGTTGATTATGTTGATGGTCACCGTTTTAATTTTTGTCACCTTGGCGCTAAAAGGCGGCAGCTACATTTACTACTTCCAGTATTACGTCAGCGACGTTCATGCAGCGCGCTTTCTCGATGAAATCGGCTTTAATGGGTTTATCAACAACTTAAACAGCTCACTGACCAGTGCTGGACTCACGGAATTTCATTGGCCGGAAGATCCTGCGACCTCTATGTTCAGCCTGTTCAATGCCGGCGGCATTATTCTGATGATCGTTGGCATCGGCTTCTCCAAGCCCCTGGCGGACCGTTTCGGTAAACGCGATGTCTATGGTGTGGCTCTGGTGCTTTCCACTCTGTTTATGCTGGCGTTTTATTTTTACTCGCCAGAAGCGGTATGGGCGATCTTCCTGTCGCAGGTACTGCACGGCTTTTTCTACGGCATCACCATTCCGCTGTTGTGGGCGATGATTGCCGATGTAGCCGATTATTCCGAGTGGAAAAATAACCGCCGCGCGACCGCCATTATTTTCTCCGCCATGCTCTTTGGCCTGAAAGGCGGCCTGACCATCGGTGGCGCACTGGTCGCCGGCCTACTGGGTCTTTATGGCTATAACGCGAACGCGCCACAACAAACCGCCGAAGCCATCAACGGCATCAAATTATCGGTAAGCATTTACGCTTCCCTGCCGTTTTTGATCGCTGCTGGCTTATTGTTCTGGTACGAAATTAATAAGGAAAAGGAAACCACCATTGAGCGAGAGCTCGAAGCCCGCCGCAAGGCCGCTGGCGTAACTCCCTCGAGTGTCTAAGTCCACTCATTAGCTTGAAGAGAGAATTTTACAATGGCAGATGATCTTCAGTATTCCGAAGAACTCAAAGAGAAAGCGATTTCTCAACCTCTGGTTGAACACATCTACACCGCTGATCCATCAGCCCATGTGTTTGAGGGAAAAATTTATATTTATCCCTCTCACGATATCGATGCAGGCATCCCGTTTAATGACAACGGCGATCATTTCGGTATGGAGGATTACCACGTAATTTCAATGGACCGACCGGGTGCACCCGCTGTTGACCACGGTGTCGCTCTACATGTCAAAGATGTCCCCTGGGCCAAGCGCCAGATGTGGGCCCCGGATGCCGCCTGCAAAGACGGCAAATATTACTTTTACTTCCCCGCCAAACGCGCGGACGACATTTTCCAGATCGGCGTTGCCGTCGGCGACTCCCCCGCCGGCCCATTCGTGCCCGAACCCGAGCCCATCAAAGGCAGCTACTCCATCGACCCGGCGGTTTATGAGGACGATGACGGCGCTTACTACATGTACTTTGGCGGTATATGGGGCGGTCAGCTGCAGAAATACCGCGACAACGTTTACGACGAGAAAAATGAAGAGCCGGCAGACGACGAGCCCGCCTTAGGCCCGATAATCGCGCGCATGTCCGACGACATGAAGGAATTCGCCGAAACCCCGCGCGAAATCCAGATTCTCGATGAAAATGGCAAGCCGCTCCTGGCCGGTGATCACGATCGCCGCTTCTTTGAAGCTGCGTGGGTACACAAGTACAAGGGAACCTACTATTTCTCTTACTCCACTGGTAACACCCACTTCCTGTGCTACGCCACCAGCGACAACCCCTACGGCCCCTTCAACTATCGCGGCCGCATCCTCAACCCAGTTGTCGGCTGGACCACGCACCACTCCATCTGTGGGTTTGAAGGCAAGTGGTACCTGTTCTACCACGACTCAACTCTATCCAAGGGCGTAACCCACCTGCGCTCCATCAAAATGGCCGAGTTGACCTACGACGATCAGGGCAACATCCTCACCCTGGACCCCTACAAGGATTAAATCCTCCAAAGGCCGGCTCCAAACCGTAATGCCAGTCAGTTAAGCCAAAAGCCCTACTGATAAGCGGAGAAATAGACGACAATCCTGTGATCGCAAGGTCACAGGATTTTTTTATGTTTTTGAGTCAAGCACTGGAACGAATCTATTCCTTCTCCCCCGAAAGTTTCAGCAGCCTCGCAGATGTATTATCTCCTGAGCTGCTTGCCCAGTGCCTTGAAAATTCAGGGGCCGTCACCGTGCGTCGCCGGCGATTACCCATGGAAATGGTCATTTGGAGCGTGGTGGGAATGGCCTTGTTTCGCCATATGCCGATGAGCCAGATCGTCAATCAGTTGGACATTCTCCTTCCAGGCAATCGGCCCTTTGTAGCGCCCAGTGCGGTGGTTCAAGCAAGGCAACGCCTAGGCGCAGAGGCGGTCAAGCAGGTTTTTGAGCAAACCCAGGCACTGTGGCATGCGAAAACACCGCACCCGAATTGGTGCGGTTTGCGACTGCTGGGAGTGGATGGCGTGGTTTGGCGCACACCGGATACACCCGAAAACCAAGCAGAGTTTGCGCGTACCGCCAATGCGCAAGCGGAATCGCTTTATCCTCAGGTACGCATGGTGTGTCAGATGGAGCTCACCAGCCATTTGCTGACCGCATCCGCTATCGATAGCGTGGCGGCTAACGAGATGACACTGGCGGCAGAATTAATTGATCAAACACCCGATCAGTCTTTAACGCTCTTCGATAAAGGCTTTTACTCACTGGGTTTATTGCATCGATGGCAGTCCACAGGGAGTGAACGTCATTGGTTGTTGCCTTTGAAGAAAGGCACTCAATACCGAGTCGTGAAGCAACTGGGTCCCGATGACGCCCGAATTGAACT
>CAYZVN010000092.1:0-11382 GCA_964482025.1 uncultured Saccharophagus sp.
TCGGCGATACGAGGCACTCACCTAGCAAACATCGAATAGACCGTGGAATCACACCCAAAAGAGGTCGCGATTTAAGGAAATTTAGCGAATCTGACAGAAAACGCATTATTGCGCTCTACCAATAGTCCGAGAATGAAAATGCGCACCCTTATCTTGCTGTGTTTGATCTGTTGTTTAACCAGCTTCGTAGCTTGCTCCACAATGAACCTGCCAAATTCACAGTGGAGCAATATCGTTTATAACGGATTGGATCAGGAGCTCGAAAGTTTGGAACTACCGGAAACAATTGACTGCGGATTTTATTCGTTAACAAGCCTTAAACCAAAGCTACGCAACCGGGTGGTGGGCGTTCAGTTCGATTGCGCTGAGAAGGCAATCGCTATGGACAAGCCTTTTAAATTTGGCCACACATGGATTCCCACTGACTCACACCTCACAGAAATTATCGTCTCCCAGAGGGAGCAATTTCTTCTGAAAAAAATTGACGTCATGCTTGACGACAATTCAGCTCAGGAAACAACCATGCTGTGTAACCAAATTCGATTTAATCGCAAAACCATGGCAATTGAGCATGAGGACTGTGTAAGTCAAAACAACTGAAATCTCTTGGTATTTGCTAGTGCGTCGTGCAGATGGGGAAAATAGAGAAATCGAAATGCTTGAATTCAACGAAAGCACCCGGAGCGCCAGAATCCTAGCCGTACACTATGCCAACAAGGTTGGTGATCCAGATTTGGTTCGTTTTATGTCTTCCGAGTCCGATATTCACTCACTAGCGCAGGGAGAAAAAATCGTCGAGGGATTTCGGCAGATGACCGATTTGGCCGTTGAAGATCACCAAAACAGCGTGACTATCGAAGGAGTCGCCGATATTGAGTTTTGGATGTACAAGTTATTCAACAAAGTTTATGGCCATATGGTTAACAACGGCTTTGCTGAGGTTTGGGAAAGCCATTACTGAGAAAAAAGTCCGAGGTTTATTAAATTAATTGTCGCCACACCGTGGCGACAATTTGCTTGCCGTAATCAGCGCATCAGCGATATTGAAAACCCCCGAGCCTCACCGCACCTCCAGCCGCTTCCCCTCCTCCACATCCTCCCCCGGATGCAACACCACTTGCTCACCAACCTGCAAGCCTTCGCGCACTTCCACTTGCAGGCCGCTGCGGCGGCCTGGGGTTATTGTGCGGCGGGTGGCGGTGTTGTCGTCCACGACATAGGTTGCCCATTCCGTACCTTCGCGAAAGAGCGCGCTGGCGGGTACTTGGAGGACGTCATCGCTCTGCCACAAAATAAATCGCGCTTCCACGCGATAGCCGTCGCCAAGGGGTTGCCAGAGTGAACGGTCGGCGGCGATGTCCACGATTACCCATACCCGCTGCTCTTCCACCCCCAATGCCGAGTAATGGAGAAAGCCAGCAGGTTCAACGCGCTGAACGCGACCGGGAATCATGTCCTCACCGCCCCAGCGCAGTAATTCCACCGGCATGCCGGGGCGGATGCGTACGGCGTCGCTGGAGAGTAAGTCGACCTCCACTTCCAAGCTGGCGAGATCCCCCAGGGTGAGGACGGGTTCGCCGGCTTGAATCGGTCCTTCGCTCTGGCGGTGCCGGGTTAGCACTTCACCACTAATCGGTGAGAGCACATTGATGGAAGTGCCGTTTTCGCCGGCAGTGGCGAGGGCCGCTTGCGCGTTTTGCTGTTCGTGCCGGGCAACGTCGACAGCGAATCCGGCAGAGCGTAGGGCCGCAGATGCCTGACGGTTTTCGGTATCGGCCCGATCCAAAGCCTCTTGAGATACGTGTCCTGATTCCGCCAGTGGCTGCAGCCGTTTGAGTTCGGCTTGCGCCAGTTCCGCGCGCGCCTTTTGGACTTCGACCTGAGTTTTGGCTGCCGAGAGAGCGGCCTCGGCCCGGGCCAACATGGCTTGCGCCTGGGCGCGGGCGCGAGGGTCCAACTCGGTCGCGGTTACCGTAAAGAGCGGCTGACCGCGCTCTACTTTGTCTCCAGGCTGCAAGGTGACGCGATTGATAAAGCCGGTTGTGGGCGCCGCCACCTGATAGCGATCGTCCAATCGTGTGCGGCCTTGTTCTTCCACCGTTACGCGAAATTCACCGCGGCTAACCGTTGCGGTTTCCACCAGCACTGGCGGACTGCGAAATGCCAGGGCGATAAGCAACACAATACCCACGGCAACGGCGGCGAGTAGGTAGGTTCTGCGACTGGGTTTTTTCATGCGTTGGCGAACTCCCTTGAATCGCGCTGTTGTGGGTTTACTCCGCCGCTTTAAGGGCAGAGACCATATCGAGCTTGGCCAGTGAGCGGGCAATGATCAGTGATGACAGCAATGTTGCCACTAAAACAACGATGGCGGCCATGGCGAAAGTGTCCGGGGTGAGGATCAGCGGGATGCGAAACAAATCCGTCTGCATACTCTGAATCATCAACCAGCACAGACCGGTGCCTAAAAGAAAACCCACCGGCATGGCCACCAGCGTTAGCACGGCCAATTCACCCAGTAGCACAAACGCCACTTCCCCTTTGGTAAAACCCAGGACTCGTAAACTGGCAAGCTCCCTTCCCCGCTCGGCAAAGGCAATGCGGGCGTTGTTGTACACCACGGCAAAGGCAATAGAACCTGCCATAAGCATGCTGAAAAATGTGAACACCAAAATGGTTTCGTCCATGGTTTTGTTAAAGGCTTTTATGGTGGTTTCCTGATAGGCAATGCTGGCAACGCGCGGCGCGCCTTCCAGGTAGGTATTAATGTCGGTGCGCGCCGCCGGATCGATCATCAGGAATGCGCCACTAATTACATCGCCTTCCTTTAACAAACGGTTAAGCGTGCTCTGACGCATATAGGCACCGACGCCAATAAATTCGGTTACTAGCCCTGCTACCGGAATATCCAGTTGCGGCTGGTGGCCCTCTTGAATATTTACCTGCAGCGATTGCCCTACCTTAATGCCCAACACCTTGGCCAGATGGTCGGTAAGCAGTATCCCTTCTGCAGGAATGGTGACGTAGTTGAGTTGGTCATTCAGCACATGAAAAAGCTGGGCATCCTCCGCAAAGGCCTGCACGGCAATGCGGTATTCCCGGTGACCGTAGCGCAGGATAGCGGGAGCGGCACGAAAACCCTCGGCAAACTGCACCCCAGGTAGCGCTTGCAGTTCATGCAGCGCACGGCGACCCGTGGGTTCAATAAAAGTGACGGTGAGATTCTGCTTTTGCGCCAGGCGAAATTGCACATCCAGCATGTAATCGACGGAGCCGCGCTGAAAGCCAGTGAGCATCATCACCGCCACGGATAAACCAATCCCCAAGATGGAAAACCCCGCTTTGAGCGGTTGGCGCTCCAAATTGCGCAGGATCATTCGCGAGGGCTGGCTCAGCCAGGTGATGCCCAGTCGCTCAATCATTGTCGGCCGAAATTTGGCCGGTGGTTCCGGACGCATAGCTTCCGCCGGTGGTAAACGAAAAGCCCGATAGACAGCACTCAAAGTCCCTACCACCGTGGCACCGCCAGCTATGGCAATCGCGCTCAAGGCCACACTGGGTCGAAGGCGAAATTCCAGCCAGGGAAAGCGAAAAAACTCCTGATACAAACCCGCCAAAGCGCTCGCCATCCATACGCCAAACAATACGCCCGCCACCGAACCCACCAACACCACAGCCAAAATAAGCGCGAGATAATGCAGAGTCACCACCTGGCTGTCGTAGCCAAACGCTTTCAGTACGGCGATTTGCTCGCGCTGAGTGCGAATCAGCCTGGCGGCCACCACGTTTAACAAAAAGGCCGCCACCCCAATAAAAATAAGGGGCAGAAAGATGGCCATACTCTCTATTTGCTCCAGCTCCTGTTCCAGATAGCGATGGGAGATTTGGTCGTCTCGGGCATAGGCACCCAACCCACCCCAGGGTTGCAGAATGGCATCAATGGAGGCAATAACGGATTCCGGTCGCGTACCGGGAGCGAGAGAAGCGACCACATTGTTAAAGGCGCCGTCCATATCGAACGCCATTTCCAATGCGCCCCGGTTCATCCAGATAATCGCGTAGCGGGAAAAGTCCGGAAACAATTCGCCAGGGCGAATCTGGTAGATGTATTCGGGCGAAAGCCCAATACCGGATACCCGCAACTCCTGATAGCCGCCACGAATAATGACGGCCAAAGAGTCCCCCGGCCGCAAACCGTGGGCGGCAGCAAAGGCCTCGCTCACCACAATTTCGTCGTCCTTTCCGGCTTCGGGCAGCTGACCGCTGCGCAGATAGATGCGATTGAGCTGCGGTTGATCACCATCGGGAATGGAAATGGCGAGGCCGGTAATCGGCTCCGGAAAATCCGCGATGCGGATATTCACCGCCGCCTGCACCCTGGTCTCCACGGTGGCGATACCGGGCACTTCCCGCAGGCGTTCAGTAACGGACAAGGGAGCGCGTTTTAGGTTGGCAAAAATCTGCGCGAAACGCTGGTTTTGATAGACGCTGGCCTGACTGAGCCGCAGGGATTCCAAGGCGGTGAGGGACATCACAAACATGGCCACTCCTGTGGCGATCACCGCAGCAATGGCCATACCTTGGCCTTTCATGGTCCAGAGGTTGCGCAGGAGTTTTCGGTGCAGCGCTTTCATGCTTTACCAACTCAACTCGTCCGGCGAAACCGGATGCGGGTTTTCCACCACCTCACTCACTTGGCCGTCACTGATGCGAATGGTGCGGTTGGCTATGTCGGCAATCACCGCGTTGTGGGTGATAACGGCTGTGGTGGTGCCCAAGCGCTGATTGATCTCCCGCAATACCTTAAGAACCAGAATGCCGGTTTTAGAATCCAGCGCGCCGGTGGGCTCATCACACAGCAAGACTTCTGGATTTTTAGCGATGGCGCGGGCAATCGCGACTCGCTGCTGCTCACCGCCGGACAATTGCGCCGGAAAGTGGTCCGCCCGGTGCTCAAGTCCCACAAGTTTGAGCGCCTCGATGGGGCTCATGGGGTTGCGGGCGATCTCGGTGACTATGGCCACATTTTCTTTGGCGGTGAGACTGGGAATGAGGTTATAGAACTGGAAAACAAAACCCACATGGTGGCGGCGAAAATCCGTGAGGGTGGCTTCGTCCGCCTGGCTTAAATCGTTGCCTTTGTACCAGACTTCCCCAGCGGTCGCTGTATCCAGCCCACCGAGAATATTGAGAAGGGTGGATTTGCCGCTGCCGGATGCCCCCAACAGCACCACAAACTCGCCAGCATAAAGTTCGATATCCACCCCGCGCAGGGCTTTAATTTCCACTTCCCCCGCGCGAAATACCCGGGTTACGCCCCGCGTGCGAAAAACGGCTTCGCGAGATGGGTGGGGTTGATCCAGCATGAATAAGCTCCGCAGTCAGCGAAATGTGCGGACATGGTACTCAAAGACGCGAAGGAATGGTGACTTTGGATTGTATGGGCAAATACTTAACAAGTGACGAAGAGATTGATCGCTTATCTGCGGCCTGAATTGCGGGTGTTGACACAAGGATGCGTTAAATCGCGCATCCTTTAATTATCCGTCTGCGCAGAAATGGCACTACAGCGAGTAGTGCAAACAACCACCCATCGATCTTACCGCCTTTGGACTTACTAGAGGTTTGTGTATTGCCTCGCGCATTGGTGACTTCCAGATTCGTCGCTTCGGGTATCGACTCCGGCAAAACCAGAAAATCACCAAAGCAATGTTTGCCGCCTAAGGAGGTATCGATATGAATGCTGCTGATCGTGGCTGCGGAATGGGTTCCGCAGGCGTCCAGGTAAGTGCCATTATTTTCCACCATGTCGATGATCACGCCGGTGGGCGCATTGAGCGCCAGCTGATCACCCACGTTGATGCTGCCGTAAAGGCCTATGGTTCCTTGCGCATCCAGAACCATACTGCCTTCAAGCAGCAATTCACCTTCCATATGAATTTCCCGTGCATCCATACTCAAATCGCCTGGGTATGCGCCGGCGGAGGTATTAGAGGAAACTGCGGTATAGCGCACCTGAACATCGCCACCCATTAAGGTGAAAAGTGCGTTGCCGAAACGGGTAAACACCAGCTCCTGATCCCCACTGCCGACAAACCGCAAAGTCACCTGCTCCTCGCTAGGCGCAATTTCGGAATTATCGGGCAGTAAAGCGACTTCTTCAGACGGGTATACCAGGTAGGCCGAACGACTGCCCTGGCGCAGCCAGATCCAATGAACGCCGTTAGCGTGGTTGGCGTACTCCTGAATCTCCCATGGCTCCTCGGCAAGCGGTGTCCCTTGGATGTAAGGAAGATCATCCACCGAAAGCTCCGCATGTGCCGGCAGTGCCAAACTGCAGACGATCGCTAAAAGACCAATCAGTGAGGAAGTTCGCACATTCTTATCCTGGTTATAGATGGAAACTGGCGAAATCTTATACAGCTGCTATAGCGCCGCAAAGTGGTAGTAAACCGAGATGGGATGCGCGTCTCAGGACTCATTCGGTTATAAGCATTTTTGCGAGATCCAGCGCTGCCCCCGCCTGTCATTTGATCTCTCCGCACCGCCGCTCTAACATTGCCGTCCATTTGTCGACACCGCAGTTTATGGCCGCTATACACATCATCGTCGGTTCCGTGATGGGAACCGCTCTTGAGGTTGCTCAAACCCTGAAACAGACGCTTACAGCCGCTGGGCACCAAGTCCGCGTCAATCCCTCTTTTGCCCGAGGACAGCTGGACGAAAACCCTGTGGACGTCATTTTGATTTGCACCTCGAATACCGGCATGGGGGACTTGCCACAGAACATAGTTCCCTTCTATGAGCACCTGAAAAACGACTACCCAAATGTGGCGGGCCGCCGTTACGGCGTCATCAATTTGGGCGATAGCTCCTACCCCAATTTCGCCCAAGCGGGTAATACACTGGACGAAGCACTGGCAGACCTAGGTGCACAGCGTATTGGTGAGCCCCTGGTGCTGGATGCGATGTATATCGATGAGCCCACGGCAGAAGCCCGCGCTTGGGCGCAAGTTTGGAGCCAACAGCTATGAGTTCACGCGCGGCCATTGGCCTGTTTTATGGCAGTTCTACCTGCTACACCGAAATGGCCGGGGAAAAAATCCGCGACCGCATAGGCGCCGACCGCGTCGATCTTTTCAATATTGCAGACACCCCGGTCATAGAAGCGCAATTCTACGATTATCTGATTTTCGGCATTCCCACCTGGGACTACGGTGAATTGCAGGAAGACTGGGAAGAAATCTGGCCGGAATTGGACGATCTGGATCTGCACGGCAAAAAAGTCGCGCTTTATGGCCTGGGCGACCAAATCGGCTACCCCGAATGGTTTCTCGATGCTTTGGGCTATCTGCACGATAAACTCGTGGAGCGCGGCGCGCAGGTCGCCGGCTACTGGCCGAGCGCGGGTTATGAATTCGAAAGCTCCAAAGCCTTAACCGCCGATGGCGACCAATTTGTTGGCTTGGCTCTGGATGAGGAAAACGAATTCGATAAATCCGCCGACCGCATCGCCCGCTGGTGCGACCAGATTCTGGCGGAATTTGGTCTCGCCTGATGGAGCCACAAAAACCCACCGCCAGCATCAACTGGGACGACAACGGACTGCCCGTCTCCTCGCAATTCGACGACGTCTATTTTTCCAAAAACAGCGGCATCGACGAAACCCGCTTTGTTTTTCTGCACCACAACCATTTGCCCGAGCGCTGGAAACATCTGCCGGCCAATGCCGTCTTCACCATTGCGGAAACCGGCTTTGGCACCGGCCTGAATTTTCTCGCCGCCTGGCAAATGTGGCGCGAACACGCCCCAGCGGACGCCAGGTTGCATTTTATCAGCGTGGAAAAATTTCCCTTGAGCCGCAGCGACCTTGAAAGAGCGCTCAGTCTCTGGCCGGAATTAAACGACATTGCGGCTTTATTGCTTGAACAATATCCGCCGGTGGATGTGCGCGGTTTTCATCGGCTAAATTTTGGAGCGGTGCAACTCACGCTGATTTACGCCGACGCCATTGCCGGATTTTCGCAATTGCTACCGATTGCGCATCCCGGCCCCGCTGTGCACCGCCGCGCCTACGGCTTCAGCCAATACGCCCGCGCCAATTGCATAGACGCCTGGTTTTTGGATGGCTTTGCGCCGGCCAAAAACCCCGATTTGTGGACAGATGAACTGTTTCAACTCGTCGCCAAGCTGAGCCATACCGATACCACCTTCGCCACCTTTACCGCCGCTGGAATCGTCCGCCGCGGTTTGTCCGCTGTCGGCTTTGCGGTGGAAAAAGTGCCTGGCTACGGCAGCAAGCGGGAAATGTTGCGCGGGATTTTTTCCGCTCTACCCGCGGCTGATGTCATGAAAGAAAAATACGATCCCAGCTGGCATTTGGTGCAAACCTCCCAAGGATCCGTAACGGAAGTCGCCGTTATCGGCGCCGGCATGGCCGGCTGCCACACCGCCTGGGCGCTGGCGCAAAAAGGTGTGCGGGTCATATTGATCGACCAATCCGAACCGGGCGCGGGTGCCTCCGGCAACCCCATGGGCGTTGTCTACACCAAACTCTCCCACACCTCCGGCACGCTCGCGGACTTCAATTTGCTCGCCTACCTCTACGCTTGCCGCTTTTACCATGCGCAGGGCTTGTTCCAAGCCATAGGCGATGCATGCGGCGTACTGCAATTAGCGGAGGACGGCGAACACGAAACACAGCTTAAACAGATCGCGGAAATCTTCGCCCGTTCGCCCCAACTCGCCCGTTGGTTGAGCGAAGACGAAGCCAGTGCACTTGCCGGCGTTCCCCTTACCAGCGGGGCTCTCCTTCTGCCACAGACAGGATGGATCCATCCCCAACAGCTCTGCCAAACCCTGGCTCGCCATCCCAATATCCAACTGGTCTCAGGTACGCGAGTAACCCGCCTCACCCAGGCGGAATCCGACTGGACCCTATGGGACGCGGAAGGTCGGCAAGTGACCTGTGCGCAAGCAGTGGTCATCGCCTGCGCCACCGACGCCACTCAAATTGCCCAAAGCGCCCATCTGCCGATCAAAAAGATCCGCGGGCAGATCAGCTTGATGGAAGCCAACGCCGGCTCATCGCAACTGAAAACCGTATTGTGCGGCGAGGGCTACATTGCACCCGCCGTCAACGGCCACCACTGCGCCGGCGCTTCTTTTGTTCTGCGCAGCGATGAGACCAGCCTCTCCTGGGAGGAACATCAGCAGAATCTCGCTAACGCCGCCGCCATTTCACCCGCTTTTGCCGAACTGGCGGTTGCGGATTTGCATAACGGCCGCGCGAGCTTCCGCTGCACCACACCGGATTATCTGCCCATCGTCGGGCCCGTGGCCCGAGCCGATGCCATGACAGAGCGATTTGCCGCTCTACGGCGAGACGCCAAAACCATGATCGACAGCGCTGGGGTCTACCACCCTGGCCTGTTCATCAACATCGGCCATGGCTCTCGCGGCTTGGCTTACACGCCGCTGTGTGCCGAATTGCTCGCCAGTCTTATCGCCAACCATCCCCTCCCCCTGCCCCGCAATCTGATCCAGGCACTGCACCCGGCGCGATTCCTAATCCGCGATCTCGGACGCAATCGCATCTAGACGACTAGACTGAAAGGAAATCGAACCCTGCCGCATTGCACGAGCGCCGGCCCGAACGGATAGCTGAAAGCCTCGCTTCAAAGATGAAGCGAGGCAGCTACATGGACGTATTCATCGCGTTTTCAGATACCCATCCGGCCCGGCGCGGCTCACCTAACGGAGCTCCAAAAAATGCTGATCAACACCCACAACCACGAAACCGACGCCGAAGCCACCTACGGCTCCGTTCACAACTACTACGAACGCCTGGTATTCGAGCAACTGCGCCGCGCCAGCGACCGCGCTGCCCGCGACGCCAACTTTATGGCCGACGTTGCCTGCGTGGCCCTCAATCACCTCCCACCCCGCTACGTCCGCCACGACGTGGACATGACCTTCTTTTTATCCCCGGTAGAACATGAAGAAATTCTCGACAAAGTAGCCAAAGCCGTAAACGACGCGCTGAGCTATGTAGAGGCAAGAGGACCGCGAACAGAGTCGCCTTTGGATTAGGAGAAGCGTATATTGTCCTACTTAATCGCATTTAGTCGGATGTATATGGCAATGGTAAAAAAAAGCATCACCCTTACCGAGCAGCAAAATCGCTGGATCAAAGCTCAAATTGCCTCTGGTATGTATGGCAATGAAAGTGAAGTAGTGCGTGAGTTGATTCGCGAACGCCAGTTGCGCGAATGCGAAAATGCACGCGACCTGGAGATTATCCGAGCGAAACTGGTAGAGGCGGAAAATCAAGGGTTCACGCAGCAAACGGCAATGGAAATTTTGCAAGAAATCAAAAAAGGATTTGGCCGGAATGAAGTCTTACAGGATCAGTAACGCCGCCAAACGTGACTTAGCCAGAATTTATTGGTACGGGCACCAGGAATACTCGGAACAACAAGCGAATCTCTACTTTCAGCGGCTGATTAGTCGATTCGAAGAAATCGCCCGCGCACCCTTCCTGTATCAATCGGTTGATCATATTCGAGAGGGTTATCGCCGCAGTGTTTGCGGCGCGGACTGTATTTATTACCGAATTCAAGGTGAAGCAGTGGAAATTATGCGAATTCTGGGCCGGCAGGACTCCGGCTCCCGTCTGTAAATCTCGGCTCACTAAAGTAAAATATCGCGCCTTCTCACGCTTAAGCGTCAATCCTATTTGCGGTTTCCAATCATGACAGAACTTCTCTCCCCCGCCGGCACCCTCAAAAGTATGCGCTACGCCTTCGCCTATGGGGCGGATGCGGTTTACGCCGGCCAGCCGCGCTACAGCTTGCGAGTGCGCAACAACGAATTCAATAAGCTGGAAAATCTCGCCCAGGCCGTTGAAGAAGCCCACAGCCAAGGCAAATTATTTTATCTGGCGAGCAACCTGTCACCGCACAACGACAAAGTGCGCACCTATATCCGCGATCTCGAACCTGTGATCGCCATGAAGCCGGACGCGCTGATCATGGCCGACCCCGGCTTGATCATGATGGTGCGCGAGACCTGGCCGGATCAGCCGGTGCACCTGTCGGTGCAGGCCAACGCCGTCAACTACGCGACGGTGAAGTTCTGGGCCAAGCAAGGGATAGAGCGGGTGATTTTGTCCCGCGAGCTATCCATTGATGAAATTGAAGAAATTCGCAATGAATGCCCGGACACAGAATTGGAAGTGTTCGTCCACGGCGCCCTGTGCATCGCCTATTCCGGCCGCTGTCTCCTGTCCGGCTATATGACCCACCGGGACTCCAATCAGGGCGCCTGCACCAACTCCTGCCGCTGGGAATACAACACCCACACCGCCAAAGAAACCGAAAC
>CAYZVN010000093.1:0-11198 GCA_964482025.1 uncultured Saccharophagus sp.
CTTTTAAATCCCAATGATCCTTGGAGACATGACATGAAGATGAAACACATCATCGCGCCCATTCTATTAGTGGGCTTCTCGGCTCACGCTCTGGCTGATGACTGTAGCGTGACCGTCGATAGTACCGATGCGATGCGATACGACACAAATGAGATTGTGATCGATAAATCCTGTAAAGAATTCACCATCAAGCTCACGCATTCGGGCAAGCTAGCCAAAAATGTGATGGGTCATAACGTTGTTATCACCAAGACTTCGGATATGGAAGCGGTCGCGCGCGATGCGATAAGTGCAGGCTTGGATAACGAATATCTGAAGCCCGATGATGATCGTGTGATTGTGCATACCGATCTGATCGGCGGCGGAGAGGAAACCTCCACTTCTTTCGAGACGGCGAAATTAAAAGAGGGCGGGGAATATTCCTTTTTCTGTTCTTTCCCCGGACACTCTACTTTGATGAAGGGAGCCGTTACCCTGAAGTAAGCCTCCACGGCCATTTGAAGCCGAACTACGGATATGCCCCGCCGTGAAGATGCCGGCGGGGCATTTTTTATCCGCACTACTTCCTGCCTACCAGGCTCACGCCACCAATAATCAATGCCGCGCCCATAAGTTGGGTAGCGTTGACGACTTCGTCCAAAAACCATCCACCAAAAAATACCGTAACCACCGGACCTATGCTGCCCATGATGGCGGCTTTGCTGGGGCCTATGGTGGCTATACCTTTGTTCATAAGAAAGGAGGGAATAACGGTGGAAAAAATGGCCAGGCCAAACGTTAGCCAGTAAACAGGTGTGGGCTGCACTAACGCCTGAAATTCCGAAAAAATTAAATTGTGAATAATGACGCCGGCCGACGCGGAAAGCATGCAGTAAGTCGTAAAGGTCAGAGAGCCGACTTGTTTGGCTTTTTCACTGGTCATCACCACAAAAAATGCGTAGCTGGCGGCGCTGCCGAAAACCAGTAATCCACCTTTGATAGTATTGGAAAAGGATTGGTGAAACTGCAGCTCATGGAGAAAGACCAAAACCATTCCCGCATAGGCAATGGCCATGGCAACTTTCTCGCGGGTGGCAATGGCCTGCTTTTTCCAGAATGCCAAAATTAAAATCACCACCGTGGGGTAGATGTAGAGGACTAAGCGTTCAAGTCCTGCGGAGATATGTTCCAATCCCCAAAAGTCTAAAAAACTCGCGACATAGTAGCCGAGTAATCCAAGCCCCAAAATAATAAAAAGATTTTGTCTGCTGAGCGTCATCTGGGATCGACTGTGCAGCCACATTGCCATGCCTAGGTAAAACGGCAGGGCGAAGAGCATTCGCAGCATCAGCAAAGGCGCAGCGCTGATGCCGTAGGCATAGGCTAATTTAATGAATATACCTTTGCAGGCAAAAAGGAACGTTCCCAATAAAATGCAGGCAACGCCAAAAGTATGGCTAGAGGTAAAAAGGGTTTTGGATTCAGGCATGAAAGTACAACAGGAAGGCGGGGAGCAACAGGCTAGGGGATTTAATTATCCGAGTCAAATAAGGCGAAGGTGGAATAGACTGCCGAAGGCAGGGCGGGTCACAGGGAGCAGGAGGCGGCGACAATGAGGTTTAACCCGCATCGTCGCGCGGTTGCAGCGTCTTCTTTTAAATGTCGCGACTATTGGTGCGCGCTACGCGCCATACCACATTGGCAAGGTCATCGGCCACAATTAGCGCACCTTTTGGATCGACCGTTACGCCAACAGGGCGACCGCGGGTTTTGCCGTCGCCGTCGCGGAATCCGGTGACGAAGTCAACAGGCGGTCCCGAAGGGCGACCATTATTAAAAGGGACAAAGATGACTTTGTAGCCCACGGGATCTTTGCGGTTCCAGCTGCCGTGCTCACCGACGAAAACGCCATCGGCAAATTCCGGTCCCATGCTCGCCTCCGAAAAATCTACCCCAAGTGCCGCCACGTGCGACCCTAAAGCGTAATCTGGGGTGAGGGCCGAGGCGACTTTTTGCGGGTCTTGTGGGCGCACGCGATCATCGACATTTTTTCCCCAGTAGCTGTAGGGCCAACCGTAAAAGCCACCTTCCTGAACCGAGGTTAGGTAATCCGGCACCAGGTTGGGGCCAATTTCATCACGTTCATTCACCACCGCCCACAAAGTGCCGGTTTCGGGCTGAATAGTAAGCGCGGTGGGATTGCGCAAGCCGGTGGCGTAGGGGCGGTGCGCACCCGTTTCGGCGTTAACTTCCCACACCACGGCCCGATCCGCTTCCGCGACCATGCCGCGCTCGGTGATGTTGCTGTTGGAGCCAATGCCCACGTAAAGAAAGCGGCCATCGGCGCTAGCGGCCAGGGCTTTGGTCCAGTGATGGTTAATTTCGGAGGGCAGGTCAGTGACCTTGGTGGGTGGACCTTCCGCACGGGTTTGTCCTTCGCGGTAGTTAAAGCGCACCAGCGCATCTTGGTTAGCGACGTACAAACTGTTGTCCACCAGCGCCAATCCGTAAGGTGCATTTAAATTGTCGGCAAACACGGTTTGCAATTCATAAGTACCGTCGCCATCGGCATCGCGCACCAAGGTTAAGCGGTTGCCGCTGGGCACCGAGGTGGTGCCTTTGGCTTTTATGTAGCCGGCAATAACATCTTTGGGTTTAAGGGCGGGCGCGTTGCCACCGCGGCCCTCGGCAATCAAAATATCGCCATTGGGCAGCACCAGAGTTTGGCGGGGAATTCCAAGGTCGGTCGCGATAGCCGAGACCGTGAAGCCCGCCGGTACCGTGGGCACTTGGTCACCCCATGGGGTTGGCTCGGCAATGGTCATGCGCGGTAGAAGGCCGCGCTCTGGTTCGGGCAGTGGTGGATTGGGGCCATATTGTGCGGCATCTGGATCACTGCCGCTGCAGCCACTTAGGAGGCCGGCCAATAGAATACCGATTAAAGACGTGTGGGCAAGTTTCATTTGGTGCCTCCTACGCCAAATTTGGCGAGGCCAATCCAGGTGGACGCACAGGCTAAGAGCAGCACTATGACGGAAAGAATCAAACCGCTCGGCATGCTGGCCCAGGCATCTTTTGCGTGCACGAGGGAATTAATAAACCCCAATACCCAGGTCACCACTAATAAGAGCGTATAGATAATCGCCAGCGTGCTTTTACGTGAGTGGCGAAACAAACCAATCACCGCACACAATAACGCGAAGCCGCCAAAGACAAGGCCTCCCGCAATCAGCCACGAGGCAAAATTGGCCCATTGAATGTGGTAGCTGGAGGTATAAGCGTAGTCGCTGAGCAGGCCGCCGAGGAAGAGTGGAACGGTGCCTGCGAGCAACGCACCATGAAGTGGATGAAGTACCCATCGATCGTCGCCGGTCACAATGTCCGTCCTCTTATGCAATTATTTTTAACGTAATAGAAAAAATAATGAACACATTAATAGACGGCTTCTGTTCGACGTAGCACATTAGCGCTTCGTTTGCGCGAAGCGCAAAAAGGTCGCGCTTTATTGCGACCCGCTCGTTTCCGACAGCGAAGATTTAAGTACTTCGGCTTTTGCGTAACCTATGCCGCGAGGTTTGTCTTCCGGGCTCAGATAGCGCAAATCGCGAAACTCCACAATCCAGCGGTCTTCAGTCTCGCTTAGCTGCCAATAAGGAAAGCGCATCCAGTTGATAAAACCCTTAATCGATTCATCGGCCATGGCGGCGCGCACTATGGCGTTAGGGGGCTGCCGGTCGATATCCATAACACTGCCGTCGGCATTGATAAGCCGGTAGTGGCTGTCGTGGACCGTCACCAAGCGGTGGCGAAAAGGGTTGCCGGGGGCGGGATTAGCTTGCACGACTAAGGGTGCCTCGCTGCTGTTGCGGTATTGCGCTTCCGCCAAGCGGGCCAGGCCGTAAGCCGACCCCACATAAAGTGTGAGACTCGCCAGGCCGAGACCTGAAGTCCAGGTGCTGGCTCTGATGCCGCGCCAACGCGCCGCCGCAATGGCGGCAACACCGCAGAGCCAGAGAATCTTGACCGGTAAAGCTGCGAGCTCGCTACTGAGAATGAGTAAGCTTGCCAGCGCTGCCAAGATGCCCCAGCCGATTAAGCCGCCGCGCCGCTTGCTGGCCAACACCAACCCCGCAGCGGACAGCAGCCAGAACCAGGGATCAATAATAAACAGCGTATCGCCGTAAAACCACGCGTCGCTAAAGGGCATAAGTAAGCGCACACCATAGGTGTTCAGCCAGTCCAGCAGCGGGTGAGACCAGACGCCGAGAAAGGCGAGGGCGACGATAACTCCTGGGTGGAAGGCCGGGGCATCGGCGCGTCTGTGGCCGCGCCAGCGATGCCAGGCCCACATAATTGCGGCAAGCGCTAAGGGCAATACCAGCATGGCGAGAATGCCGTGGCTCCAGCCGCGGCGCACGTAGAGGGAAATATCTTCCCCCCACAATTGTGCTACGGCGTCTATATCGGGCAGGTTGGCGCCGATAATCAAAGTGGCGCTGGCATAGCGCGAGCACTTTTTCAGTCCCGCCTCCGCTAGGGCGGCGCCGGCTAAGGTGTGAGCTATAGGATCCATAAGTCGTCTAATGTTATGAAGATGATTAGCAAGTAAGGCATATGAGAAGGCATGGTACTGGTTCTGGCTAAATTGAAAAGCAAAAGAAATCTGGTAGATCCTGGCGCGGCGGACTTGTGCTACCTTTGCCGACATATTCACAACGAAATTAACCGAAGGCTTGATGCCTTTATGAACCCAGAATGTTTAGCGAGCCTGCTAAACCAGTAGGGCGTGCCGTAACACATTTAAAGAAACAGACTTATGAAAAAAAATTCACACTTTTATTGCGGTTTTTTAGGGCTGGCTGGATTGCTCGCCAGTTTTTTTCTGGTTGCCTGCAGCCAAACTCAGCAGGCTAATGCGCCGGTGGTAAACACCACTTATGGACGTATTTCCGGCAGCGTCGATGAGGGCATTTACAGCTTTAAAGGCATTCCCTACGCACAGGCCGAGCGGTTTATGCCGCCACAGCCCCCGGATGCTTGGCAGGGGGTGCGCGAGCAGACGCAATTTGGTCCTATCGCCATGCAGGTCAATAGCTGGTCGCCTGAGACGGCAATGGATGAAGAAAAGTTATTTACCGTCAATGTGTGGACACCCGGTATTAATGATGGCAAAAAAAGGCCCGTCATGTTCTGGCTGCACGGCGGTGGTTTTAGCGTAGGCGGCAGCGACGACCCAATCACCGATGGCAAAAACCTGGCGCAAAAAGGCGATATCGTTTTAGTGTCAGTGAATCACCGATTGAATATTCTCGGCTTTTTAGACCTCTCCGCTTTTGGTGATGAGTATAAAGACTCCGCTAACGTGGGCATGCTGGATGTGGTGGCGGCGCTGCAGTGGGTACAGAGCAATATTCAAGCGTTCGGTGGAGATCCAGAAAATATCACCATTTTTGGCGAATCCGGAGGCGGCGGCAAAGTGGGTACTTTAATGTCTATGCCTGCGGCCGAAGGCTTGTTCCACAAAGCCATTATTCAAAGTGGCACCTTGCTCAATGTCATGACCAAGGAGAAATCGCAATCCATCGGCAGAGCCTTGGTGGAGGTCTTGGGTCTCTCACCAGATAATCTGCAACCGCTTCATAGCATGCCTTACAAAGAGCTGGTAAAAGCGGGCAATGCCGCGTTGGAAAAAACCGTGGGCCTGCGCACACCCGGTACCACTACCATGTTTGGGTTTGGGCCCGTGCCCGACGGAGTGAATTTATTGCAGCAACCCTTTACGCCGGGCTTTGCCGCCATTTCCGATCACGTTCCTTTAATGATTGGCACCACTTTAAATGAGCTGGTGCGAACGGCTTATGGCGAAACTGGTCTTACCTTAGGCGAGGCAAGGGCACGGCTGACAAAAACGTACGGTGAACAAACCGATCATTATCTGGCACTGTTTGGACAGGCCTATCCCGATCATTCACCGCAAGATTTACTGTCCATCGATACGCTGTTTCGCCCCAATACTATTGTGGTTGCGGATGCGCGTGCAGAGCGCACCACCGCACCGGTTTACGCCTATTTATTGACGTGGAAAAGCCCGGTGGAAAACAGCAGTAAAGGGTCTTTTCACGGGTTGGACATTCCTTTGGCCTTTAACAATATAGAGCTCGGCAAACACTGGACGGGCAACAGTGACGAGGCCTATGAGTTGGCCGATAAAATGAGCTCGGCCTGGATTAATTTTGCGAGGTCGGGCAACCCGAATGACCGCGCTCTGCCACAGTGGCGGCCCTATAGCCGTGAAAATGGGGAAACCATGATTTTCGATAGACAGCCGGAAATCCGCAGTCATCACGACAGAGCTTTAATGTCTCTGATCAAATCTTTTCAGTAAAACACATATCAAATAGGGCTAAGGTGTTCTCACTCAAACGCAAAGGCGATTACCGCGTCCAGTTGAACCGAACTTTAAAAGAACCGGGGCGCTATAGTGTCGAGCTGTATTTATTTACGCCACACGAAGGTGTCTTTTCGGCATGGACTTTGGCGGAGCGTCAGTTCTTTTTCAGCTCGATGGAGCATGTATTTAGGCTGCAAGGTCTGCCCGATGTGGATCGAGCGAGTAAAGCCGATAGTTCATTTACTCTTCTTTCTCCGCATTACGAGATTCTCTACGGATCCTGGCTGTTCCAGTACCGAGCCACTATGGATCGCCTGCGTCAACAGGGGCAGGACGCAGAGTTTTCGCCCGCCCTAAAGCGCGCTCTGCGAGTGAGCCAAAATTTTGCTCAACGCTTGCGTAAAACGCCTCCAGTACAAAGTCAACAGCAGCGTTACTTTCGCTTGGCCGATGTTTATTTTTCCTGGTATGCCGAGCAGTATTTACTGGAGAGCATGACGATGGCGCAATACGCCGAGGTCGAGCAGGAGATCAAGGATGGAATACAGGAGTTTTTGCAACAGGAATATCGCCACCGGCGAGACCGAGATTATTTAGGGGAGTATCACGGTTCGCCAACACGCGTGTGGAACCGTCTCAGCTTGTATCTTCGCTTGCTGGAATATCCGGTATTGCTGCGCTCGAAAGTCATAGAGCTGGGCGCAGGAACCCGCAAAGCGGTCAAGGCGGCGTCGACGCTCTTTATTATGTCGGTATTCACCTACGTGCTGTTTATTTTGCGAGACGGCCGACAGGAGTGGTCGCTTACCTTGTTGTTTAGCATTGCGTTGGTTTACGCCTTACGCGACTTATTGCGCGACGACATGATCGACGGTGTAACGAGTTGGCTGCGCAAAGGTAAGCCGCGCTGGCGAATCAGTTTGCTTCAGCCTTATGTTAATAAACTCCTGGCAATGCAAAAGATTTGGTTGGATTATCGCAAGCTGCCCGATTTGCCTCAGCGAGTGCGCGAACACTCCGATAAATGGGCAACCAACGAGGAACGACAAATCATCTGCTATCGCTCCGAGCTAAGTGTGAGCAAGGCGATAGTGGAGCAAAGCCAAATTGACGAGCTGTTAACGCTTGATTGTAAAGAGCTTTGCGAAATGATTCAGGCGGCGGGAGACCAGCTGTTCGTTTGGGAGAATCCGGGTGACCCGGATTCGCCGGTGCAAGCACATGCCATTAAAAAGCAGCACGATTACAATTTACTGGTGGTGCATACCGAGCCGGACAGGGGCTACAGTAGTGCGCAGCGCTGGCGGCTGCGCCTGGGGAGCGAGGGCATAGTAAAATGCGAAGCCAAAAAAGTGCACTGGCCCAGCCCCGAAGATCAGCAAAAAAAATCCTCGTGGGCGCGCCTGCGTAATTTGTGGCGCAAGCGCAGCACTTAAAATTCTCCGCGCAATACCAGTGCCACTCGCCGATCTGCAACAAACCAAGAGCGGCCCGTTTCTAGGAGCTGGTCGTTTAATACCATTAAAGTATCGGCGCGGGCGTTAGTTATATTTTTTGCTTGCAACCCCACGGTGAAGTGATCGCCGATTTTGTAGAAGATCGAGCCGTCCAGCTCGCCGTGATTGTCATACCAAATCGGCGCTTTGCTGATAACATCGCGAGTTGTTAGCAGGTACTTGGAGCGCCAGTTATAGGCCAAGTGCACGCTGAGCCGGTCATTTTCATAAGTGCCGATGAGATTGATGATCTCGTCTGACTGGCCTTGAAGTGGCAGATTAGCCGGATCGACGCGAATGCCCGTATCTTCATACAGTGAGTTGTACCACTGCTCATCCTCGATATTTTTTTCGTTATTGGGAATGCTGGTTGCGTCTATGTAGGTGTAGGTCGCTTGAAAACCAAAGCCCTCGAAGATCCCGCTGAAAAACTGGTTATAAGTAATTTCAATTCCGTCGAGTTTAGCGTCGCCGCCGTTGCGTTGTGTGGTGATGGCAACTGGCTGGGTAACACCACTAAAGCCGTTGGTAAATTCACGGGTGATAACCCCAGGGGAAAAATAATTGGACAAGTTTTTGTGAAAAACTGCACCGCTTAGCTGACCATAGTTGGAAAAATACCATTCTAAAGAAATGTCATACTGCACCGACTCCATCGGCTTTAAGTAGGGGTTGCCACCTTCACCGATAAACCAAGTGCCTTCGGCTGGTTTGTTGAGCGTGACTTCATCCAGTATGGGCAATGGCGTACTACCAGGAATACCAGTGTCCATGGTGACGCGAGTTGTGGAGATGTTGCCTGCGTTTTCATCGATATTAATGGGCGCAAGATCGGTGCGGTTGCGCACGTCCATCAAGTTGGGAAAAGCTACCGCTTTGGCAAAGGCAATACGACCCACCAGTTCGTCGGAAAGGTCTACTTTAAGATTGAAGCTCGGGAGCAGCGTAGTGTAATCATTTATCGCCACCTCTTCCTTAGTGTAAGGAGCGAACTTCAATTGATTACGCTCTACCAATTGCTCGCCGTCGGCACCCAATACGGCCTCACCTTGGGTAAACCCACGAATGTCATTTGCCAAGAAAAAATAGGGGTTGCGAATCCAGTTGTTTTCCAGTGACGTGGCCGCTGAATAAAGATTGGCATAGGTTCCCTCGTTAACCTGTTGTTGTAGGTGATTGATTACAGTTTGGCTGTTGAGTGGTAAATCCACGGACTCTGGGGGAAAGTTCTGTCCATTGATTTTTCGTGGAGCAATCAGCGGAAACTCTACTATCCCCAGAGCCTGACGCTCCATTTTTACATAGCGCAAACCCACGTTGCCAGAAAACGGCAGGTCCCCGTCACCGGCAAAATCCAGACGCAGATAAAGTGCATCGCGAACTTCTAATGTTCGGTTAATTTCGTCGGGCGTAAAAATGCCAAACTTCGCATCCAACGGAGTGTTAAAGGCGGCCTCATGCAAACTGCCGTACAGGCCTTCGGCATTATCCCGGTCGGGGTAGGGAATCCAGTTGTCGCCGCCCGTGCGTGACTGATTTAAACGGTGAGCGGGACTCGCGCCCCAGACCGAGCGAATCAAATGCTCATTGGCGTGGAGAGTTTGATTGCCGGGAACATCCAGCACCCCGCCGCGCATAAAGTCCGACCAGTCGACGGCTTCATAACCGTTTTGTTGTTGCGGTACATCGGGCAGCCAGCCTATACCGCTGCCAATAAATTCACCCTCTGGCAGATCGAAATTTGACTGCGGCTGACCATTCCACTCCGGCGCTAAGGCACCCCAGTTCCACGCTGTGGCGCGCACAGTTTGTTCGCGTTCGGCGTAGCGATAACCGAGTTTTACCTGTTGCAGCAAGCCCTCGCCGACGGTGAAATCCATATCGACTCGCCAGGTCAAAGACTCCCCTTCGGAGCGCTCGTAATGATCCATGGCTGAGCGCCAAAAATAAGAGTTGGCATCCTGAAAGAAATTCTGATCGCCTGACGGATCTCCGCCAAAACCGGGATAATCGGCTTGGCCGTTGGTGGTGGTATCCCAAAAGGGATTACCCTCAGCACGTTCGCGGTCACGCTGACCATTCCACGGCTCGATCAAACGTAAGTGCGGGGTGCGGCCGCGGGTGTCGTAGTCGTAAATTCCCCACGTTAATAGGTGGATGGAGAGATCATCCACGCGCGCCTGCGCATCGATAAATTGCACATCGCCACTGAGATTTAGACGTTCGGTCGCCTGCCATTTAAGATTGATATGAACATCTTCCACCTGTGATTGGGTTTCGTTGAGGCGGCTGTCCATTTGCAGGCGGTGACCCCACTGAGCATAGTTTTTGAGCGCGCCGCCGCTGGTGGGAACGCGGCTGCGGCCACTGGCTCCGACGCGCCAAGGATTGGCCTGCTCCAAAATTGTTCCTGCGGTAAACAAGCCGTTTTCGTCGAATAAAAAATGCGTGCCCGCTAATGGGGCGCTGGGGCGAATGCCGATGCTTTGATAGCCGCCTTGATATTTAATGGCCTGCTCGTGCCAGGTTAAAGTGGAGTCCGAGCGAATATATTCTGCCAGCGCTTCAAAGCGACCATCGTTGGAGACAAATTGCAAAGCGGCGGTAAAACCTTCACGCGTGCGGCGATCTTCTTTCATTAGTGCGTTAGCACCATTGGGTGCCCACACCCGGCCCAGGCCGTCTTCCCCTAAAAAATCTTCCGCGCGGGTTCCAGGTGGATTGGGATTGTTCTCGCTGATTAATTCCTGCGCTTCAAATTGCACATACGCATCACTCTGAATGCCGTGGGTCTGTCCCACTAATTCCGAGTCGGCGTAATTAAGCAAAACACCCCAGCGTCCTAATGGGCTGTCAAAGACTTTTGCTAAAAGGCCCGAGAAAGAAGGACTCCAACTTTCCGCTAAATCACCGTAGGAATAATCCACACTGAAAACGGCGAGCTGATCGTCAATATCCAGTGGCTTACGGGTAATTAAATTAACGGTTCCGCCAATACCCCCTTCAATCATATCGGCGGTTTGATTTTTAAATATCTGAATGCTGCCCAATAATTCTGGCGGAATATCCTGATAGCCCAAACCTCGTCCGGTATTGGCGCTAAAAGAATCCCGGCCATTAAATTCCGAACGGGTTTGCGTCATGCCGCGCAAAATAATATCGGACCCTTCCACACTGTAATGATCCGGGTCATTGGGCGCGGCAAAGCGCTCAATCGCCACCCCCGGTAATCGCTGCATCGCATCCAGCGCGCTGCGATCAGGCAACAAACCAATCTGATCGGCAGAAATGGCATCGAGCATGGTATCCGCACCGCGCTTCATCTCCTGCGC
>CAYZVN010000094.1:0-11184 GCA_964482025.1 uncultured Saccharophagus sp.
GTGAGAGGTCATGGTGTGTGAGAGGTCATGGTGTGTGAGAGGTCATAGTACGCGGGTATCCGGCAGACAACATTCCAATAAAGTGACCTTATGAGAATAGCGGTTTCTCGGTGCTTTGCCAGAAGCGCCCACAGGCGTTACACCTGAAAACGATCCAGAAACAGCAACCGCAGTTGGCGCCACCAGCGCTTGCCCAAGGGCTCATTGCGGTGCACCAGAAGCACTTGTGCGCGACCGGCCGGGGGCGCTTGATCTTCGGCACGCGCCAGGCCCATTTGCACTTGAAAGTAAGCCTGCAACGCGCGGGTGCCAGCGTTATCGGAGGTGTCGACCGCTATGGTGCCACCGCGCAGGGAGCCCAGTAGAGGGTCCGGTAATTGGCTGCTGGCTAGGGGAACCGGGCGCAGGTCTAGGCTTCGATAAATATGGTGAGGATCGCTGTGGGATTTGATGCGAACCTCGTCCACCTCGCCCTGTAGCGGATCTCCCAGTCGCTCCGGCACCAACGCCATCACGCTATAGCCTTCCGCCGTCAACACATAGCCAATTCGATCGCCTTTATTGAAGTACCGTCCGGGAAGGTTGTCCTGTTGGGGTATCTCTACCCGGCCGGCCACGGCG
This sequence comes from uncultured Saccharophagus sp., assembly GCA_964482025.1. Taxonomy (GTDB): domain Bacteria; phylum Pseudomonadota; class Gammaproteobacteria; order Pseudomonadales; family Cellvibrionaceae; genus UBA5868. The sequence goes on from CAYZVN010000094.1 coordinate 622, forward strand.
CTGCGTACGGTGAGATTGGCCAGGTCGTCGCGCAAGTCGCGCGCGTGTTGGCGCAGGTGCTGGAGTTCATCGCGGTAAAAACCCGCCTGCGTTGGGTCTTGCGCAAGATAGTGATTGAGTAAAACTTCCTGCTCGGCAATTTGCGCTAAAACAACCTGCAGTTGCGCCGGCAATGCGCTATTTTCCAAAATGGCCAGCGGCTGACCCACCGCGACAACCTCACCGCTGCGCACCAGTATGCTTTTTAAGAAGCCTTCGGCGCCGGCTTTAATTTGGTGTCGCCCTTCCACCGTAATCAGCCCTTGCGCTTCGGTGGCGTGGCGCACAGGCACCACAAATAGCAGGGTATAAATGGCCGTTGCCAAGAGCGCATGGGTCAGCCAAAAGCGCCCTTTTCTGCCTTGGCTTTTAGCCGCAGAGAATGAACTCATCATCCCCTTTGCCAAAGGCAAGATGATTTGTAAAAAGAGCGCCCAAACCGCGAGCAAGACGCCCACAAAAAAATAATGCCCCGCGATATAAAGGGCGATAACAAATCCTAAAATTAATCGATAAGTACCTGACAAGATGCCGTAAAGCAGCAGCCACTTTTTTTCGCCAGGCGCTAAATTCAGCTTGATCGGCTCTACATTTAAAACCCACTTTTGCCACAAACTTTTTAAATAACCGCTGGCGCGCGCACCTAGGTTGGGAATTTCCAGTGCATCGCTCAGTACGTAATAGCCGTCGAAGCGTAAGAGCGGATTGCCATTGAACAGGACCGATGAAATGGCGCCTATGATCATCACATTCATACAAATATCGCGCACCAAAACACTATCGCTGGCCAGCCAAATAAACAGCGCGATTGCCGCACAAAATAATTCCGTCATTACACCGCTGGCGGCTACCAGCATGCGCGAGTATTTATCGGGAAAGCGTGCACTGGCGGAGGCGTCCACATAGGGCACCGGCATAAAGACCAAAAACATCAGTCCCATGTCGTACACCTGGCCGCCCCATTTTTTGGTGCTAAGCCCATGAGCGAGTTCATGCAAAGCTTTGAGGCAAGGGTAAACCACGATTAACAATGCCAGGTTGCGCGGGTCGAGAAAGCGGGTGGACCAAAAGTGTTGCAGGTGGGTAAAGTGATCGAGCAATAAAACCGCTGCGATGCTCACCGTGAGCAGCCAAACGGCTAAGCCCGCGCGCGTCCAAATAAACCAGGTTTTGCGGTACAGCGCATTTAAGAACGCATCGGGATTAAATAGAGGCAGCTTTAACATCCAGGGGCGCTGCCAACGCAAACGTCCCATGATGCGCTGTTTTTCCCGGTGTTTGGCAATTTCGTCGGCGTAGTCGTAATGAAAATCCCCCTGTGCCAATCCCGCTTCCAGAAGCTGTCCGAGGGTATAGAGGGCGGCGGAAGGATCGGCGAATAGAGCCGCTAAAGCCGATCGCTGGGCCAGCAATTCACGCAGTGTGGTTTTGCCATCCAAAGCACTCAGTAACTGGTGAATTTCCGGGGTGGTTTTGTAGGAGAGATTGCGCACCGGATCGTGCACCACTACCCACAGCTGGCCGCGCTGGATTTGTTGGCTGAATTCCACTTGGTCCGCCAAGCGCAGGCGGGTGTCCTGCAGGGCTTTCCAGAGTTGCTGGTCCTTTGGCGGCTCGGCCGTTGGCTTAATCGCCATGGTCTACCACCACCATAGCTTGAGCGCGAGCCAATCCCATAAGGGGCGCACAATCAACCACCCGTAGGGTTTTTTGCCCGTGTGAATTTTGGCGTAACCACTCATACCGGGCCGCAGGTTGTGGCTCATTCCGCTGATTTCAGCTTCCACACGATAGGCAATGTCTTGCTCGTGCTCGCTATAAACCGAGGCAACGGAGATTAGGGTAAAGGGAATATGATCGTGGGGCAGAGCCGAGAGCACTACATAGCCACTCTGCCCTTGCTGTAAATGGCGGATGGATTTTTGTGGCACTTGGATGACCAATTTAAATTCATCCAGTGGTGCAATTTCATAAAGCACTTGGCCGCGCTGCACTGGCGACCCCACTGCGCGACTTAAATCGCCTTTAATAATGACGCCATCAATTGGCGCGGTGATGCGCACCCGTTGCAGGCGTTCACGATACAAACTTAGCTGGGCGTCGGCCTGGGCGATTTTGGCTTTCGCGATGCGCATTTCTACGGGATTGAGCGCCGTCAGTTCGCGATTATATTGGCGCTCGTACTCTTGCTTTTCCGCCTGCCAGCGCTGAATTTCCAGTTGCAGGCTTTTATTATCCAGCTGCGCTAACACTTGCCCCTGGCGAATCACCTCCCCCGCTTTGACATCCGCCTCCTGTAAATAGCCATCCTCGGGCACTACCACGGCGCGCTGAACTTTGCCTTCCAGCGCTGCTTGAGCGCGCACCCAGTGAGTGCCCGGCAGACATAAGAGCACCAATAAGCCGATGCTCAACGCACCCGCTAAGGCGAGTTTTTTCTTTTGTGCCGTATTGCGGTAGAGCGTTTTTACGCGGTTGCGCATGGACCAATAAAACCCTTGGCGCGCACGATTTTGACTTTGCCATAAAGGCGCAATTAAACGAGCGACTTGTCGACATTGCGCTTTAACAGCGGGTGACAGCGGCTGTTCACTTTCGTGCAGCGCAATTAAATAGCCGGCATCCAAGAGCGGGAACACTTGCATATTGAATGGCGGATTGCGCGTTGCCAGCCAGCGCTTATATTCGCTCTCAAGGGTGCTGTCTGGCGAGAACTCCGCCGCGTTAAGGTCTTTTTCCAACAGCGAAAACAGTTCGCTGCGGTGGTCGAAATTAGGTGCACCGGAGACACCCGCAACTCGGTAGCGCCCCCGCCAATGCAAGCACACGATCACCTGCGCCAAGCCCATGTGTTCGGCCAAGGCAGTGGCCAGAGCGCCGGCATTGTCGGCGACCTGTGGAAAGCGGCTGCCCTGCTCCAGCAGTTGCAAGACTTTTTCCAGCCCACGCTGGGATTCCCGATGGGTGCCGCTTAGCAAATCCAACCACGCCTGCGACCAGCGCAACAGCAATTCCGTGGTGCCGCGCTGCTCCTGCTTTAGCGGTAACTCTAGGGCAATGGTGCCGACTCGCAGCTTGCCGTTGTGCAGCGGCATGGCCACCCAAGTCCGCCCCTCTGGCGTTTGTCGGTAATGCACCTCGTCGGTGGTTGCCTCGGCGGCAAAGCGGCGCAATGCGTCCGGGTTCGCGCCCTCCGGCCAGTTGGCCCACAGGCTGTGGTCCCGGCGGATCACTACCGCGCCCACCACTCCCGGCAACAAGCCACACAAGAGCGCGAGCCAGCGCTCGATCACGGCGTGCTCCGGTAAAATCGGTCGGTATGAGGCATGTGAGAATCGCGGTTAAGGAGGCTGATAAGTCTTTGAGGCTTTAAGAAAGATAGACCCGGAAGCCCCGATGTTCAAAAGCGACTCGCCTCGGCTTGACGATACCTGCCGGCGACGTTAGCGTGCAGCCACGGCCACCACGCCAGAGCCAACCAATTCCGTTCGTACACCTATATCCGTTCATAACACCAATGGGAGACACCATGAAACGATTTTTACCCGGTATCGCGCTGTTGATCGCCCTCGGCGGCTGCTCCAGCAAATCCAGTGAACTGCACGATGCGATGGAGGAGATGAAAGAGCCGTTTAAGGCAATGCGCGAGGCCAGCGATATCAACCAAGTAAGGTCGGAGCTGAGCATTTTTATTCAGGGATTGAATAAAGCCAAAATTCAGCAAGTCAAACCCGAAGATCAGCGCACCTTCGAAGAAGGCATAAAAAAGCTCGTGGATTTGACAGCCAAGGTGGAAGCCGCCTTAGCGGCGGATAATCTGGAAGAGGCGCAATCACTGCTGAAAGAAATGGGCGGCGTGCGCAAGGAATATCACGATAAGTTGGGCGTGAAATAACCCGCTAACAGCGCGGATCAACCGGATATTAACCACCGGCTGATCCGCCCCGCCAACCCCGCTGTCCCTTTCGCTTAATCGCTATAGTTCCGCCGTATCCATAGGCGGCATTTCACTTTCGCTGCCGACAATTTGGTTGACCGCTGTGAGTTCGCCGGTGGCTGGGTCCAGATCAAACACGTGCCAGATAACGCCTGCGCCTTGCGGGACTTCAAACACTTTCACCGCGTCCTCGCCGAGATACAACTGCACCACCGCATTGGAATTCGCCAGCGCAGTACTGAGTGGATTGGAGTTGTTGGTGTAGTCCTTTACGTAATAGCGATAGAGCCCATCATCCCAGGAGCGAATGGTGACGGTTTCCGGGCCGTAGCCGTTGGTGTCGTCCACATCCAGCAAAGCGCTGCCAATATTCGGATTACTGTAGTAGAGATGAAAGCCACTGGCACTGAGCAGATGCGAATCCAGATCCCGGGGCACCTCGCCCCAGCTCAGCACCACTCGCGCAACTTCGTCGGCCAGGTTGAGAGTGGGCGACAAGCTAACTTGCACAATCAAAGGTTCGGCGGCGCTCACCCTCACTTCTCGCGACCATTCCACATAACCCTCAGCCGTCACCACCATCTGATAGCGGCCCTCACTCAAGGGCAAATCAAAGTGAGCGCCCACCGACTCCTCCAATATTAAAAAATCATCCTGATAGAAGCGTACCTGCGCCGCGTTAATCGGAGCTGTATTGGTGGCATTAACGATGCTGCCGGTAATCCGGTTGCCGGTTGGATTGCCCGCACCCTGGTGCAACCATTGGGTGATTTCCAGGCGTTCACCGTTGGCCATTAATCCATGGTAGCGCCAAGCCGCCTCCAGACCGTAGATATCCAGGCGATACTCCACCGCCTGCCCCGCCACATGTTCCAGATAGACGGTGTAAATGCCGGCGGCCGCACCCGACGCCCAGGCCATATTTTCAAAGTATTCAAAGCGCTCGCCGTTCCAGGTGCCGGTTTGCACCAGCGAACTGGTGCCCTGGCAGGAGGGCGCGGGGGAACTGCCGGAAATCACATTGCCGCAGGGATCTTCCACCACCAAGCGCACTCTGCCACCGGCTTCCCAGCGCAGCAGTAGGCGTGCATCGCCATCCTCGCCGGGCAAGCCCTCGCGGTCGGGGTCGAGCGCCGTCTGCTGCGGCACACTGGAGAGCAGATTGCGGTTCGCTTGCCGATCCACGATCAAGCCCAAGCGACGCAGCTCTATTGTCTCGCCCGCAATTTCGCCGCGCAGGTTGAGATAAAACATTTCGCCAGACTCGGAGGCGTTGTCGGGCAACACGCTCACCGAAATTCGCTGCTGCGTCTGGCCGGGCGCAAACGTCAGGGTACCGCTTACGCCAAGGTAATCCTCACCTGCCGTGGCGCTGCCATCTTCGGTGAAATAATTGAACAGTATCGGTTCCTGCGCGGGTTCGGAAAGTCGCACCAAAAAGTTGAGCTGCGCCTCTTCCTCCGCAGCGCCCACGGCCGTCACCCGCACCAGTGCCGACACCGGCTGGATGGCCACCGCCACCTGCGCGGAGTTTACTTCCCCTATGGCATTGACCGCAGCAAAGCGAAACACTGCGGTCGCCGGTTGCATTACCTCCGGCAACAACACCTGGGTCACCAGTTGGTTGGGGTTGGCAATCACCGCCGCCGGCCCGGAGAATTGCCACCAGCGCACCTGCACGATGGGATGCTCGGAGTGGGCCTGACCGCGCAAGGTCACCAGCAAATTGGCATCACTGTGTTGTTTGCTGCCGGCACTGACCGTGAGCGCGCGACTGTGTCGGGCGCTGAGATCGGCAAGCGCATCCCAATCGAAATAGGGCAGATCCACCGGCGCAACGGGTTTGCCCTGGTCGGGCGTGGCCGGGTCTTTGAGTAAGGTTGCATCGAGGCTTGAGGAATTTTGCGGCGAACATCCATTCAAGCAGGCGACAAGTCCAAAAATAATCGTCCAGTATTTCATACATCATCCAATAATAAGGCCCGCTCCTTTGCCTTAGGGTTTGTCTTATTCGTGGAGGGGGCTGTGTCAGAGCGGTGGATTTTTAATCAGCCTGGCGGGCAATTCAACGGAATTTAAGAGACAATATGATGCTCCTCACAGTAATCGGACTTCATGGGACGGGCGGTCTTTGGCACCCTTTCGATCCTGTAAGCCACAAACATGAAGCCCACACGAGCAACTTTTATCGCCGCGCTGTTATGCTCCTTCGGTCACGGGTATAGGTCTATAGTCCATGCGTTTTTTCCGAATCAGTCTCCTCCTCGCCTTGTCTCCCATTTATGTTGCCTGCAGTGGCAGCGGCCCCGAGTCGCCGCCGGCGCTGGATACGCTGCCGAAGCTGTCGAGCGATAACCGGGTCGAGGTGGACGAAAACCACCGCGGCAGCTTCTTTACCTTAAGTGCCGACAGCGCCGCCGACGGCGAGCCGCTACGCTTCTCCATTACCGGGCCAGATGCCGAGCATTTCACGCTCGATGCCGCCACCGGGGCGCTGCGCTTTGTGCAACCACCGGACTTCGAGGCGCCTGCGGATGAGGACGGGGACAACCAGTATCAGTTAACCGCCACAGTGGAAGACCGCCGGGGGCGAAGCGACTCTCAGGCGCTCACGGTAGTGGTGAACAATGTGGTGTTTGCCTATGAGTTTATCTCTCCCCTGCCCAACACCATCGTCGAGCGCGAGCGTTACAGCCGCCTACCCATCGCCATGTGGATGGAGTACGACCACCCCGAAAAGATGGAAGTGAAATGCGACGGCGAGATTCTCAATCCGGATTCCGAGTCGGGTCTATCCTGGACCGGCTCTATTCAGTTGGGCTTTGGCCAAGTTGTGGTGGACTGCGTTTTCTGGCGCGGCAGCACCGCCATTGCCGACCTGCAGATTCCGGTGCGCCATCAGTATGTGTTAAGCGACGACCGCTATTTGGTGTATGACGAACTCAATGACCAGTTCATAGTGCCGCTCCCCGAGCGCCTGGAGGCAATACTGATTGACGCCGAAACCGGCGAATCCTACAAGCGTTACCCCTGGGTGGATGTGGTGCCCCAGATCCAAGATGCCGTTGCCGACCCCAACCAAGGCGGCGCTCTATTTACCGAAGGCGGCTCCGTTTTGCGGCTGGAGGGCAACGACACCGTCTCCGTCACCGGCCCTCTCGACAGCCCGATTCTGTCCCAGCCGCACAGCACCTTAAGTTACGACGCCTTAAACCAGCACTTATACGCCAGCGGCACCGATTCACGCTACGCCCGAATCGACCTGGCCGATGGCTCCGTCAGTAATTTCCAATACGACGGCAGCCTGGCCAAACCCGCAGGCAGCCGGGTCGAAATGGCGTGGGATACGGGCGCTAACCGGCTGTTCTTCGCGTCAGGAGCTGCGACTGGTGTGGAGGCGGTCGAGCCCGGCGGCGCGCTGCTGAACCACTTCCCTTTTCATCAACCACAGCGCTGGAGCGATATGGTTTACGAGCCGAGCCGCGACCACCTGTTCATCAGCTCGCACAGCGACCATCAGATCTTGCGCTTGGATCCGGCGGCGGGAACATACCAAGCTCTAGCGGGCAGCGGTGCAGCGCTAAAAGCACCGCGCACCCTTGTCTTCGACCCTAAACACGACCGCTTGGCAACCATCAGCAGTGGCCGCTTACTTACCGTCGACCCAGAGACGGGCGCGCGCTCGGTACTGTTCGATTCCAGCGTCGGCCAAGGTGCCACCAGCGGCGGCTTTTCTGGCATTTGGGTGGCGGCGGACAGTACCCACGCGCGCGCGGCCGATCGTCAGCTCGGCCACTTCTATCACATCGATTTGCGCACCGGTCAGATGACGCCCAAAACCTACACCTGGGCCAATAGCGACCCGACCCTCCACTCGCGAGACTTCCAAGTGCGCCACGCCAAGTTCAATGCCAGCGGCGCCGTTGCCGCCGTGCACTACCGGACGGTCGATCTAGACTCGGCGGAAAACTATTTGGATTTGGTCTTTTTAGACCAAGGCGGCCATCGACGCCTAGTGACCAATGGCGAACTCGTGGACTTTAGCTTTTCTCGTCCCCATGACCAATTGCTGGTGGTGCTGCTGCGCGACCAGGGAGACTACACCCTTTCCACTTATGATTTGGCGAGCGGCGAGTTGCTGCGACAAGCGCCTTTGCCAACACCTGCCAACTTTACGCCACTGGCGCTGCAACAAGTGGAGGACGACCTTTATATATTGGGTCGCGACCTCAACGGCACCGCGCCGGTGTTTCAGCTGATTCGAGTCGCCGCCGACCAGTCGTTGACCACCTTGGTAAGCTACCCCGATTACGGCACCGGCCTTGATGAGGGCGCGGGTATTAACAGCCTGTATCACGATTCTGTTCTGGCCGTTCTCTTCCCAGAGCAGGCGCCGCAATTTTGGGATCTCCACCACAGCCGCGATTTTTATATGGATTTTTCGCCGTTTCGCGGCAGTGATCAGCCGAAAGATTTTTACACCATCGACGACTATACCGAGCTGTATTTCTTCCGCGATCGCGGAGGCCTAAACCTGTGCTGGCGCTTTCACTGCGCCATCCAGGCCAATTGAGTTTCTCTCCCCCCAGGTCGCCTAGCGTGGATCTGGGGCGGGAGCTGCCGCCTCTTGTTTCCCTTACGGCTTATCCTCTGCTTTACTTAGAGAGTCGCGGAGTCGGTACGTTATCCGGCGATTATCCTTTCAGTCATTCACAGCACGCGTATGCGCGGCTATCTGTGGAAGATGTGATGTCGGAAACTCTATGAAACCTTCGCATTCGAAAGCCGCTCAACACGCCAAAGCTTTGGTGGGCCCCATCCATGAGGTACTGGTAAAGATAGCTGAGCACGAGGATGAGTATTCCATCCAGCGGCTCTTGCAGTCCTTACTCAATGCCGCGCGCGATCGCTTGTCCATGGAGGTTGCGTTTATCGCGGAATTTGCCGAAGGCCAGCGCCGATATCGATACGTTAGCAACGATCCGGCAGTCGACGACATCCAAGTCGACGGCGGAGATCCACTGGAGGAGACCTATTGCGTGCGGGTCGTCCAGGGGCTGCTGCCGGAACTGATTCCCGACGCCCAGAAAAACCAGGAAGCACAAAAGCTTGCGGCAACTCGCCAGATCCCCATAGGCACACATATAAGCGTGCCCATCCGCCTGACGGACGGCACCGTTTTTGGCACCTTTTGCGCGTTTAGCCGCAGCGCCGAACACAAACTCGACTCCCGCGATTTGGCATTTATTCGAGTGCTGGCCGATATTTCCACGGTGTATTTGGAGCATCAACTGCAGGCCCACGGGCCCGATCAGCAACAGCGGCAGATGCTCACCAGCATTATTGAGAAGAGCCTGATCAACACGGTTTTTCAGCCGGTGGTATGCCTTACCAACGGCCATACTGTCGGCTACGAAGCGCTTACCCGAACCCTGGCGCAAAGGGTGCCCCCCGATCAACTCTTCCGCTTAGCCATCAACCACGGCATGAACGATCCGCTAAGCGAAATGGCCATCACCTCCGCCTTCCATATGAGCGACCAATTGCCGCGCGATGTTTACATCAGCATCAACGCCGGACCGGAAGAATTGCTGAGTGGCTTAGTGGAAAATCTGTTTCGCCAACGCAAGGATCCGTCGCGCTACGTTGTTGAAATTACCGAGCACGCCATTGTCAGCGATTACAGCGAAATGATGCGACGACTTACGCGCCTGCGCCGCTTGGGTGTGCGCATCGCGGTAGACGATGCCGGCGCTGGCTACGCCAGTTTTCGCCATATCCTCTACTTAAAACCCGACATCATTAAATTGGATATGAGCTTAGTGCGCGATATTCATCACGACCGCGACAAGCAGGATTTGGTGGCCGCGCTGATGGAGTTTTCCCGACGCCGGCGTTCGCTGTTGATCGCGGAGGGTTTGGAAACCCGCGAAGAACTCGCGCAACTGCGCGAATTAAATATTGAATACGTTCAAGGTTATTTCATTTCGCGCCCCGGAAGCGTCAGCCAATTCCGCCACAAAGCTCGCGACTGCTACGCTGAGGTGATTCTCAATAGTGCCAAGCGGAACAGCGCGGGCGGGCATCTTTAACTGAGGATTTTTTTGCAGCCACACCACGGAAAATTCCGCCGCGAAATAAGCAGATGCGGGCTTAGAAAAAAACACAAAAATCGTGTAAAAAATACAAGAAAAAAATTGTTAATTAACTGATTTTTTTAACATTTTTAATGAACTGAGCCGGCCGAAGTAAGTCTTAGTTGCACATCCCGGAGTTATGCCATCGTCGGGGTTTTAAAACTCAAAAGAGGATTGCGACATGAACAAAGACCAAGTGAAAGGCGCGGCTAAAGATGCTGTTGGCAAAACGCAACGTAAAGTCGGCAAAGCCACCGGCAGCAAAGAACATCAACTGAAAGGTGCGGGAAAACAAGCCGAAGGCAAAACTCAAAAAGCTTACGGCAACGCGAAGGAGTCAGTACGCGACGCCGACCGTCGCCATTAAAAGATGTCTCGCCGGGCTCTGCGGAGCCCGGTACTTCTTTATTGCTCGCCTCGCTGTGTCAACGCTCCTTTTAGGGAGCGAAT
>CAYZVN010000095.1:0-10805 GCA_964482025.1 uncultured Saccharophagus sp.
GGTTCGTTCCTGGGGAAATCTGGTGATCACCCAGCTGGGCTCGGCCGATTCCGCTTCGGTTTCTGCGCTGGGCGAGCTAGCGGTGGAAACCGGGGCTCCGCTGAGCGGCAACAGTTTTATCTTCGAATCCGATGAACTCATCATTATTCCGAACGGTTTGACCGTGCCGGGGAGCCTGCAGCTAACCGCACCGGATATTACGGATCCCACATCCACCAGAACGCTAAATTTCGGTGCTGGGAGCCTAGTGATCGACACCGAAGCCGTCGGTGGCGATCTGACCATTAATTCCGATGTCGACACCTTGAGTGTCATCAACCGGTCGGTCAACGCCATCACCGTCACTGATGTTGACGATCTGATTTTGGGGATCATGGCGCCGCAGGTGGGCAATATCAGTGTTAGCACTGGCTCCGAAACGGATCTGACCCTTGCCGAAGATATCAATTTGACCTCCATGACCGGCGCGTTGGAATTGACTGCGGGCCGCGACCTGCTGATCAATGCGGCCATTCAGGATGGCTCGGATATCACCCTAGAAGCTCCGAGAAATGTCATCTTTTCCGCAGACGGTGCGGTGGATGTGGGCTCGGGCAATATCTCCATCGAGGCCACCAACGGCAATGTTGCGCTCGGTCACTTGTCCGGCGGCAGCATGATCGTCACCGCTGGCGGCGCGATTACCGATGCCAATGGCGACGAGGTGAATCTGGTGGGCACCAGCGCGACGCTTACCTCGGGTGGCACCATAGGCACTTTGGCCAATGGTCTGGAGGCGACACTTAACAGTCTTAACTTGAACGCCACTGGTGGCGCCTTTTTGGCGAACAGCCAGGCTTTGACTCTCTCCAGTGTGACGACTGGTGGCGATCTCAATATCCACTTGCCGACGGCGGGGAATCTCACGCTGACACAAGCCGCCCCGGCCATCGGCGGTCATGCGACTTTCTCTGTGGCCGCTGGCGATTTGATCCTTCCGGCAGCGGGTTTGGACTTGAGCGGCCGCGATCTCACAATTACGGCAGACGCCATCGTTGATGGCGACTCAGCGGCCATCCTGAGCGCCCGAGATGCCAATATCACTCTGAATGCCGCCGCCGGCCGCTTGACCAGCACCTTTGAGACCTTGGTGCTGAATATTGCCGGTGGAACCGATTACCAAGTCGAGAACACTGGCGCCTTGGTCTTGCGCGAGTTGAACAGCAGTCGGGACGTCGATGTTTCTGCGGCCTCCCTGGAGGTTCAAGACATAGTGCTGGCCGGCGACAACATGGCCTTGACGTTTGAGGCGGCGACTACCCTCACGCAAACCGGCGATCTAAGCAGTACCGCAGGTGCGGATAATGTTGCGTTGAATTTTACTTCCGGCTCGGCTATGACCATCAATGGCAATCTGCGCGACGCCAACGGTGAGTCCAATCGATACAACTTCAATTTTAGTGCTGGCGGTGATTTTTCCATGGACAACGGCGCCCAAATCGGGGCGTGGGACGGTGGGATCATCATTCAGTCGGCGGCGGGCGATGTGACGGTTACCGGTCTTTCGTCGACCAGCGACGCAGTCGATGCCATCCAGCTGGAGGCGTCTGCAGGCGAGATCCTTTCCGCCAACGCGGCCGGTCGCGATATTGAGGTGGCAGACGGTGGGTTTGTCGCCACCGCGCTGGGTTCGATAACGGATTTAGACGTTGAATCCCTTTATTTCTCCGCCAGCTCAACAATGGGTGATATCTCCCTGTCTGAGGCGACCGGAACCAGCGCGCGGCAATTACAGACTTCTGGCAGCGCGCAGATCACTACCGGCAATGAATTGAATCTGGCAGAGGCGACTCTGGCGGTCCGCGATTTGATCATTGATGCCGGCGATGATCTGGTGATCGCCGACTCAGGCCTGACGGTCAGTGGCGACTTAACCATTGCGGCCAACACCATTCGCGACAGCAACGCCAATCTCTCCCTGCAAGCGGCCAATGCCGATATCGCCCTGCGTGATATCGGGGCCCAGGCGCGCACTTGGACCACCGCCTTCGATCAGCTTGTGCTGTCCATTGCTGGAACGGGCGACCTGACCCTGAACGATGAAAATGCACTGGCACTAACCTCCATCAGTGCCACCCATAATGTCAGCGTTATGGCATCAGATGGCAGCCTTACGGTGGGTGGCGCAACCCTGGGCGGCAATGCGGCGTTTACGGCAACGGATGGGGATGTGGTCTTCAGCAGCGCCCCTGCGGTTACCGGCAACCTGAGTTTGACGACAGTGGGCTCTGGCGATGTCGTCGTGCCCGACGCGGGCCTCTCGGTCGGCGGCAACTTAACCCTAGTGGCGGACGATTTGCGCGATAGCGATGCCGATCTGACCCTGGCGGCAGCCAACGCCACTATCACCTTGCGCAACGCCGATACTCACGCGCGCGATTGGACCACGACCTTTGAGCAATTAGTGCTGGATATTGCCGGCACGGGCGATTTCGCCCTGGCCGACACCGATAGCTTGACCCTGACCTCGGTCGCCACGGGAGGCAGTGCCCACTTTAGCGCCACGAGCGGGGACTTGGTGTTCACCGATGCCCCAGCGGTCGGTGGCGATCTGTCCTTGACCACCATCGGGAGCGGTGATGTGGTATTGCCTAGTGCGGAGTTTAGTGTCGGCGGCGATCTCACGGTTGATGCCGACGATCTGCGCGCGAGTGATGCCGACTTCGACTTGGCCGCCGTCAACGCAAGCATCACGCTGCGCAACAGCGATAATCAAGCTCGCCGCTGGACCACCAATTTTGAGCAGCTGGCGCTCGATCTGGCGGGTGCCGGCAGCTTCGAGCTGACCAATAGCGGTTCCTTGACCCTCACTTCCGCCACGCTCGGCGGCAGTGGCCGCTTTACCACCGCGACGGGCGATTTGGTGGTTGATGCTGCCGATATAGGCGGCGATGCCGACTTTGCCGCAGATGCCGGTAGCGTGGTCGTTAACGGCGGTACCATCGATGGCAGCGCGAGCTTCGCCGCAGGAGGCGGCGATCTGCTGTTCACGGCGGCCCCGACCCTCGGCGGCAACCTGTCGCTGGTGGCGGCGGGGACTGGCGAGGTGGTTTTGGCGGATACGGGACTGACCATCGCCGGCGATCTCCTGGTGGACGCGAGTGATTTGCGAGGCAGCGACGGGGAGCTTTACCTCGCGGCTAGCGATGCCGCGATTACCTTGCGCGACAGCGGTAGCCAAGCGCGATCCTGGAACACCAACTTTGACCAATTAACGCTGGCATTAAACGGCAGCGGCGACTTCGCCTTAACCGATGCCGACACCCTCACCCTTGCGGCGGTGACCACCGGCGGCAACGCGAGTTTTCGCACCACGGCTGCCGACCTGATCATAGGTACGGATATCGATATTGGCGGCGATCTCCGCTTGTCCACCATCGACTCCGGCGAGCTGATTATTGCCGATAGCGGTTTGCTGCATAGCGCCGGCCTTAGCATAGAGGCGGACACAGTACGCAGTGGTGCCGCCGCCGTGACACTGGGCGCGACGGCAGCGGACATCACTTTGCGCGATGGCGCGGAGGCGACTTCCTGGGCAACGCGCTTCGATGAATTGGTATTGCAGATCGCCGGTGCCGGCGACTTCCAGCTCACCGACGCCGACGGCCTCACACTGACTTCTATCACCACAGCGGGCAGCGCCAGCTTTACCACCACTGGAAGCGACTTGGTTCTCGCGGACGCTCTTGCGGTGGGTGGTCCGTTGACACTGGCGACCACCGGCCAGGGCGACGTGGTACTTCCAGAGATGGGACTTGTTCACGGTGGCGATGTCGTGATCCGCGCCTCCAATTTGCGCGGTGCCGATGCCGATCTGGCCCTGGCCGCGACCGCAGCGGATATCCGGCTGCGCCAAGGCGCTACTGCGCAGACTTGGAATACCGATCTGGATCGCTTGAGCGTCAGCATTGGGGGTAGCGGCGCACTGACGGTGGTCGATAGCGACGGCCTGATCTTGGAGTCCGTTGCCGTCGGCGGTGACGCCAGCTTTAGCAGCACCGATGCGGATTTGCAGGTGATTTCCGCGCCGATGGTGGCCGGGACATTGAGCTTGGCTGCCGAGGGCTCTGGCGATCTGATCTTGCCGGAGACCGGACTGGTGCACAGCGGTGAGCTCATCCTTGCGGCCGACCAGATAGCGACGGGTGATGCGGATCTCCGCCTGTCGGCTGCGGCCGTATCGGCGACCTTGCGGGATCAGCAGCAGGCAACCAACTGGCAGACCTCGATCCAGCAGCTGACGCTCAGTTTGGCCGGGGGAGGGGCTTTTAACCTCACCAACGCAGGCCCCTTGGTGGTAGAAAGTCTGGCGAGCGACGGCGCGGTGGACGTGACCACGCCAGCCGGCTTGCAAATCGGCAGTCTCAGCGGCGCCGATATGGCCTTCAGGGGGGCCGACATAGAGCTGCTGCAGAGTGAGTACAACCTTACTGGTGCGCTGTCTTTGACGGCGGCGAACCAGTTACAACTGGCCGCAGCCGGCCTTGCGGTTCCCGGCGAGCTGCGCCTGCAAGCAGCGGGCGTCAATGCCGCCGGCGATGGACCCGTAATTCTGGCCGCCGAGAGCGCCGATCTGATCGTGACCGACGAGCAAGCCCTGACGCTGAGCACTCGGCTGAGCGAACTCGGCCTCAGCTATGGTGGCCGCGCGCTGTCGATCGGCAACGATCGCAATCTGCTGCTGTCGCGCTTCGCCGTGCCGAACCTGGAGACCCTATCCTTGGCGGCCAGTGGCACGCTCACCGTTCCGGCCGCAGGTCTGGCGGCGTCGCAACGCATCAACATAGAGGCTGAGGATCTCCTCGATGGCGACCGCACCCTGGTACTGTCCGCCCCCGAGCTGGCGGTGCGCCTCGGCAATGCGGGAGGCGACCACCAGTGGACCCTCGACGCGGATTCGCTCGATGTTCTGCTGCGAGGCAACGCAAACTTATCGGTAGTGGCCGAGGAGGGTTTAACGCTGGCGGACCTCAACGGTGACGCCCAAGCGGTGCTGGTGGAAAACGGCAATTTCTCCCTCAGCCTGGATAGTGGGGACCTCACCCTGGCGGGCAACGTCAGCGCGGCCGACCTGAGCGCCGACGGCCGGCGCGCCGGCGTAATCGACCTTACGGTGGCGCGGGGCAGTGTCTACACATCCGGTCCCGTCACCCTTTTGTCGCGCAACACGCTTGATCAAACGGCCGGGACCGCGGCTGATCGCTACGGCATTCGCATCCGCCTGACCGACACGGAGGCGACTGAGCGCACCATTACTCTGGGGGACACGAGCGGGAGTGCCACTTTGCGCGCGATCGGCGGCGATGTGCTGCTCGATACCCGGCCTGACGCGACCGCAGCGGAAGCGACGCGCACTCTGGTCCATACTTCAAACAGCATCATTGAGGTGTACAACAACCTTGGCGATGCTCCCAGCGGCCAAGTCTTAGTGAATGGTGAGCCGGCAACGGCGCAGCCATGGCAGACGGTCCGCGCCAATCGCCTGCTGGCGATAGTGACCGATGTGCCGGCTCAAGATACCGGTGACATTTTGGATGAACTCGATGATCTTGATGGCAGCACAGATATTGTGAAAGATGTGGACAAGTCCGGACCCCAGGCCGCGAGTCAATTTGACCAGGTGTTCGGCACCTGCGATGAACTGGACCAGAAAAATCAACACCGCTGCCGCGTGGACGCGGCGCTTAAAGCGTTCCTGTCCCATTGGTTGGTGGGCGGTGAGATGCCGCCCAAAACGGAGATCCGCTGAATGCTCGCTCGCCTGACCGGCATCGTCTTGTGGTTGATAGCGGCGTGTGCACCTGTCGCGACCTATGCGCAATCCGCTTCCGCAAGCGAGGCAGAGCAGCAAGTGCGCGCGCAGTTCGTCTATAACTTTGCCAATTTTGTGGAGTGGCCAGACGACGCCTTTGCCAACAACGAGGCACCCATCAAAATCTGTCTGTTTGGCGAAGTGAATTTCGCCCCCTACCTCTACACCTTTGCCGGCACCCGCATAGGCATGCGGACCTTAGTGGTGCAAAAAGCGGATCAGATCGAAGAAATTCGCGCCGGCTGTCATATTTTGTACGTCGGCCAAGACGAGCGGGTGCGCCTGCCCACCTTCTGGCAGGAGATCCAATACATCTACGTGTTGAGCATCGGTGACCGTCAGGGCTTTGCCGATAAGGGCGGCATTATCAATATTCTGCGCACTCGCGATCGGGTGCAGTTTGATGTCAATATCGAGAACGCACTGATCAACGGTTTGTTTCTCGACTCCGACCTGCTGGCCCTGGCTCGCGTCATCAAGCGCAATACTCGCAGTGACCCCTAATGCGATCCCTGTGGCGATACCGCGACCTGCCGATTCAGCGCAAAATCTCGCTGATTATTGTGATCGGCATGGCGTCGGCCATGATCGTCACTGTCGCCAACTTTATTTCCTTTGACCGAGTCAACGTCAAGCGCGATCTGGGGGAGGAAATGCGGGTGCTGGCGCGGATCACCGCCGCCCGCAGTGCCGCCGCGGTAGCCTTTGGCGATCGCTCTAATGCCCTGGAAAACCTCACCACTTTATCGCTGCGCTCCACCGTGCAATACGCCTGCATTTACGATGAGGAACAGCGCATTTTTGCGCGCTTCCAGCGCAAAGACAGTCCTTTCCCGCCGTGTGGCGAGGTATTCGACCACAGCGTTTCTTACGGCGATAAAGGACATAAGAATCTGTTAGAAGTGGTGGAGCCCATCTTCCGTAAAGGCCAGCGCCTGGGTTATGTACTGGTGGCATCCGACCTATCGCCAATTGCCGAGCGCACGCGCAAATGGATTGTCACCAGTGTGTTCGTCACTCTCGCTGCCCTGCTGGTGGCATTTCTGATGACGCGCCGTCTGCAACGCAGCGTCGTTAGGCCCATTACCGATCTGGCCAATGTTATGGACGATGTGCGGCAAACCAATAATCTGAGCTTGCGCGCCCGTGCCCTCGGTCGCGATGAGACGGGACGGTTGGTTGATTCCTTTAATGAGATGCTGCAAATCGTCGAGAAAAACAATCGCGATCTGGAAATGCTCTATCGCGGTTTGGTTGAAAAAAGTGCGGAGGCGGAGGCCACGGCCGCCTCTTTGGAGTTGCGCAATCAGCAGATTAAAGACCTTTTCGGCGGCGCCGCCCACGATCTGCGCCAACCGCTGCAAGCCATGAGCATTTTTGTGCAAACTCTGGCAAAGCGGATCGAAGATCCCGAACAGGAGGCGATTGTCGACAAACTCCGTCAAGCGCTGCAGAACCTCAACAGCCTGTTTAACGAAATTCTCGATGTGTCGCGCTACGAGTTCGACACCGAGGCAACCGGCGTCCAGTCGATCTCCATCAAACAATTGGTGAACAAAGTCTTTTTGGAGTTCGAGGCCATAGCCGAAGAAAAAGGCTTGCGCCTGCGTTTTCACTCTCTGGATTATCGCGTCCTCGCCCACGGCGCCTTGCTGGAACGCATCATTCGCAATCTGCTCAGCAACGCCATCCGCTACACCGACCAAGGCGGCGTGCTGTTGGGTTGTCGGCGTCGCGGTGATCACTTGGCCATTGAGGTATGGGACACAGGGCGAGGCATCCCGCAGGCGCAGCAACAAGAAATCTTCAGCAAATTTGTTCAGGTAAAACGGGAAGATCGCGAAGAGCTCGGCGGCTTTGGTCTCGGCTTGGCCATAGTGAAACAGTTTGCCGACAGCCTCGGCTACAGTCTGACGTTGAGTTCCGCTGAGGGGCGCGGAACCGTCTTCCGCCTGATGGTGCCGCTGGTAGACGGACCACAGCGTGCGCGTCGCCGTTCGGCGGCGGTGCCCAGAGCTGCCACTGAGTCGACCTCGGATATCGCCAAGACCACCTTGGCGAGTTTGCAGGAACAAGAAGAAACTCGCATCTTGCTGATCGATGACAACCCCGACGTGCGCCAGGCGCTCAAGCTGACCCTTACGGATTGGGGGTTTGTGGTCAGCGACTTCGCCGATATTCCGTCAATGGAAGCGTTTCTGCAGCAGGGTGGCGCAATGCCAGATCTGATTATTTCCGACTTTGAATTGGGCGGAGATGACACCGGCGATCAAGCGATTGCGGAGGCGCGCCACTTACTGAGGCACCATATTCCCGCGTTTATTGTCACCGGTGCAGAGGATGATGCGGTGTGGCAGAAAATTCACAACAGCGGCCTTAGCGCGCTGCGCAAGCCGGTAAAACCTGCTCGCTTGCGCGCCATGATCAACCATCTTTTAGGCTGAGCCAGACCGGGCGCTGGCATCCTCTTTGCGGCGCTGCGGTTAATTTCGGTGCGCACTCTATAAATCCACGAGCTAAGGCGTATAATCCGCGCACCCTCTTTTTTGATTATTCTCTTTCCAGCTTTCCAAGGAGATGCTAATGAAGCTCGTGTCATGGTTTATGAAAACGGTTGGTCTGGCTGCGGCCATTGTCGGCTTTGTCATCAGTGTAAATGCCGCTACTGAAACGGCTGCCGACCGCACCAAGCCCGTAGGCGAAGTCTGTATGGCCGGTGACCCCTGCGCCGCCGCAGCGGTTGCGTCTGCCAGTGCGGGTGAACCGCGCTCCGGGGAGCAGGTCTACAGCAGCTCATGCTTTACGTGTCACGCCACGGGTGCTGCTGGCGCGCCTAAACTGGGTGATGCCGCTGCCTGGGCTGCACGAATTGACGCGCGCGGTGTGGATGGCATGTATAACAGTGCTATTAACGGCTTTCAGGCCATGCCTGCCAAAGGCTTGTGTATGGATTGCAGCGAAGATGAAATCAAAGCCTCTGTCGACCACATCCTGGCTAACTCTAAGTAACCAATGGATCTTGTTTGTCGCAAAGCCGCCTCCGGGCGGCTTTTTGTTATCTGAGGTTTTTTTATGAAGCATTACCAGCAGCTCGAACACCATTTCCGCAAGCTCGCCCGCCTGGGCCACCTGGGCGCGATTTGCGGCTGGGATCAGGCGGCCATGATGCCGGCCGGCGGTAACCAGGCCCGTGGGGAAGCCATGGCCGAACTGGCTGTGCTGATGCATCAACAGGCGACCGCGCCCCATCTGGCGGAATGGTTTGCGGCAGCGGCCGAAGAAGAGCTCTCATCCACCCAACAGATCAGCTTGCGTGCCATGGAGCGCAGTTGGCGTCAGGCAACGGTCTTGCCGACCCGGCTCGTCGAAGCCCAATCTCTTGCCGGTTCCAAATGTGAGCACGCTTGGCGCGAACAGCGGAAGCATAACGACTGGCAAGGATTTCTCCCCAACTTGCAGGAGGTGGTTGCACTTGCGCGAGAAGAAGCCGCGATCCGCGCCGAGAGCCTCGGGTTAGCCGCTTATGACGCGCTGCTGGATCTCTACGAGCCCGGCACTCGCGGTCAGCAATTAGATGCTCTATTCGCGCAAGTGAAAACCTGGCTGCCGGACATGATTCGCGAGGCCGAGGAAAAACAAAGCAGCCGAATGTACTTTAGTCCCCAAGGCCCCTTCCCGGTGGAGCAGCAAAAACAACTCGGCCTGGAAGTGATGAAACTGCTGGGTTTTGATTTTAATCACGGCCGCCTCGATGTGAGTACCCACCCGTTTTGCGGCGGCGTGCCCACCGACGTGCGCATCACCACCCGTTATAACGAAGCGGATTTTATGACCGCGCTGCTGGGCGTCATTCACGAAACCGGCCACGCCCGCTACGAACAAAACCTGCCGCAGGAGTGGGCCGACCTGCCGATTGGCGAAGCGCGCTCCATGGGGGTGCACGAATCCCAAAGTTTGTTTTTCGAAATGCAGTTGGCGCGCAGTCGCGAATTCAGCCACCAACTCGCTCCGCTCGCCGCGCGCATCCTGGGGCGCGAGTCCGACCCGGCTTTTAGCGTGGATAATTTTTATCAGCTCAACACTAAGGTGCAGCGCGGCTATATCCGCGTGGACGCCGACGAAGTGACCTATCCCGCCCACGTCATACTGCGTTACGAAATTGAACGCGCCTTAATTCAGGGCGACATTGAAGCGGTGGATATTCCCGAATTATGGGATCAGAAAATGCAGGCCTACCTCGGCCTTTCCACCAAAGACAATTACCGCGACGGCTGCATGCAAGACATCCACTGGACCGACGGCGCCTTCGGCTATTTCCCGTCCTACACCCTCGGTGCCATCTACGCCGCCCAACTTTTCGCCGCAGCGGAAAAGGCCATTCCCAACTTGCGCGAGAAAATACAGCGCGGCGAATTAACGGAATTGTTCGCATGGTTGAAAATCAATATCTGGCTGCGCGCCAGCACAATGCCCACCGACGAACTGATTCGCACCGCCACTGGTGAAAGCTTGAACCCTGCGTATTTCCAACGCCATCTGACCGCGCGCTATTTATAGCGCGCCGGTTGTGCGGGTGATGTACGGCGCTGTGTGGATTTGCGCGGAAAGCCCGTTATGAGTGTTGGAGTAGCTGCTTCCTGTATGCAAATCGCCGATACAGATAATCGTCAAGAAAAAAACGAAATACTAGTTGAGGCGGTTGGAAGCACCAGCGTCGGTTTGGCGGCAGGTGCGGCCGTTACCTTATTTTTGGTGTCAAATCCTGTGGGGTGGGGGATTGCATTAGTTTTAGCAGCTGGGGGCGCAGCCCTCAGCTACGGCGCCGGAAAAGCAGCTCGGAAACTCTATACGGCACATGGCAAGGAAGCCGATCTTGTAACTGGATTGGGCGTAGACTCTGCTTTCCTTTTGGGTACCTGAGGACAGTTATGTTTATGCGGTTGTCGGGGTTTCC
>CAYZVN010000096.1:0-3045 GCA_964482025.1 uncultured Saccharophagus sp.
ATATCTTGGTTTGCCACAAACTCCTGAGGCAAAAACTTTGTCACCGTGCGTTGAAAGACGGCCGGCATTTCAAAATAGCCATTTTCATCCGTGTAGGTAGAGTCAGTCTTGTCTTTATTCAAATTGACGGTCCGAATGACTTTCGCATTTGCGGCAGGTTTTCCATCGAGGGTAATGACCCCGGAGATTTTTGAAAAAAGGCAGACCTTACCTGCATCTAATAAAGTCATAGTTGAGGCTCCTGAGCTGAACAGTAAAAGGATGGCGACAAGCAAATTTTTTATAAGCACGGTTAATCCCGAATGCGTATCTATGGGTGGGACGCGGTAAGGAAGGTTAATGGCGGGTATTCGTCCTGTCCATGGCAAATGTCCAAACCCGGTGTGAGATTGAGCGTGCGGTCGGCAATGCGCGAAGCCAGCCGCCCTTAAGGCGGCTGGATATTACTGCAAGCCATCTAACTATTCGGCTTGAAGGCGCACTCGCGCTTCATATGTTTGGACATGGCAAATGCCGCTATGCACGAACAGGTCAGCCACACTGTGGGGCTGGTAGCCGGCCATTTCCACGTGTAAGTCGAAAACTCCACCCACTTCATAAGGGCCGACAAACTCACAGGAGGGACCGTCGGGCGGGACGGCTAGATCCGTTGGGGCAAGTGCGTCCAGCTCGTAGCGCTGATCGTCCCAAATCGCAGTGACAGTAGCTTCGCAGAAGTTGAGCGCGGGATCCGCGGTGGCGCCGGAGACGATAATGCGGAGGGAAGGGCGGGCTTCGGTATCGCAGGCAATTGGGCTGGGGCTGATGGGGCCTTTGGCATTTTTTACGTCATCCCAGTGCGCCGCCCAAAATGCATTGCTGTGGCTGTAGAAAACTGCATTGTCATGCAGCACTGCTCGGTTGGGGCCGAAAGGACGATTGTTGCGCAGCGTGCCAGTCACCAGCATGCCGGCGTCGTCAAGGCTGGGCGTACCGTCATCCTCTAAGCCGTTGATTTCCAGCAGTTGCAAGCCGACGAGTGGGGTAGCGCGGTTGTTGTAGCGCGTCAGCGGAAACGCGATGCGCAGTTGATCTTCGCTGTTTTGCAGAAGGCTTAAAGCGCGCAGATCGTTTAGCGCTTCGCTGTAGCTACCCATATCGCCGAGGCTGACCGTGTTAACGATTTTTGGTGCCTGCCCACTTACGTCAAACAAGTCGGCTTTGACTCCGGTAACCGCGCCCCTTTCATCCGCGCTATGGCCGAGGGTGAACAGGAGGTGATCGCCGACCGGATGCATATAGGTGGCAAAGCCCGGAATTTCCAACTCGCCCAACACTTCGGGAGAGTGGTCGTCACTCAGGTCGATGGCGTAGAGCGGGTCGGTGCGCTGGAAGGTGACGATATACGCGCGATCAGCCGTGAAGCGTACCGCGTAGATGTCTTCATTGGGTTTGCCGATGGGGTCTGGATGGCTGGCGTTAGGTAATTCGCTGAGGCTGTAAAGAGTGTTGGCGCGCTGGCGCATAAGCGTCAACTTGTGCTGAGGGCCACTCTGATCCCAGAGGCTGGTCACGATGCGCAGGGTCTGGTCTTGCTCGTGCAGCCGAAAGGCCGGGTCAGAGCGCCAGCTGAGGGTTCCTGTCACGCTGCCGGTTGCTTCATAGGTGGCTCCGGTTTCCGCCAGCGAGAACTTGTGGATCACCGTATTTTGCGCCCGCGCATCGCGGTCGTAGGCACTGCCGGTGAGGTAGAGCGACTTCGACGACATGCTCATCACCTCCACGTTGCTGTTCAGGCAGGTGCTGCCGAGAACACGCTGATCTTCCAGGTCGATAGCGGTAATACTCACCAGAGAGTTCAAGCCGTAGGTGTCCTCCAGACCCTCTTGGACCAAACAATCGGTTGTCAGGGGGTAGCGGGTGTCACCTACGCGATAGTGTGGGAGCAGTTCTTCCGTGGTGGCTTTGTTCAGGAGTTCTTCGTTCTGGTTGCGCACAGTGCCATCACCGTGTTCCAGGTGCAGGCTCTGCAACCATGGGTCGAAGCGGGTGATCAGGTAAAGCGTATTGCCGATTTTGCGGCTGTCGATCAAGCTGCCGTCCAATTCGATTTGCCAGTCTTGCACCGGCGTGCGCGGCGTGGATACGTCCACTAGGTGTACGCGCACTTTGCTGTTTTGCGGGCCGGGCCAGGCGATTATCCCAGCGGGATCTGCAACCTCCAGACCGATCCTCTCGATGGGAAAGCCTGGTAGAGCAGGATAGACATTGCCCCACTGATTGCGGATGGCGGCGACGTGACTTGTGCTTACCTCATCGCCGACTAAATACAGCGAGCCGATATCGCCCCAATCGTCATCGAAGGTGTAGTCACCGACGATTTCTGCGTCCGGAGTCACCGGGTCGGTCGCAACGATCTGAACGCCTGGAAGGCGTTGCGTTTCCGACACATTCAGGTGCGAGGCAACAAACCAGTGGCGACCGTCGTATTTGGCGTAGTCGGCTTCATCCACCCCTTGGACATGGACATTGGTCTCCGAGAATCCACGATCCGCTATGGCATCTGTCGCTTGCGGTGGCGCTTCGATAAACCCACTGCTGCTGTTGCCTACGGACGGGTGAGCGGAGCGGCCGCTCATCAGCTGCAGGCGAATGCCGTTTTTCAAATGTTGGCCGAGTGATGCATCGCTAATGGAAACGAGGGGTGCGGTGTTTTGGGGGGTACTCTGCAGTTGGTGGTAATCAACCGTATTTTCGTTCTGCGTCGAGTTGTTGTCGCCACCGCAGGCGGCCAGGAGGACGCTGCCAATGGCGAGACTGATTGCTGCTCTCATAATATGAGTCCTTCATGTTATTGGTATGTAGACGGGTACCTCCGGCAGTGACCACAGAGCAAGAGTCTCAGCCTCCTTCTCGCCCTGTAGCGAAGTGACAGAAGTCGGCGGACGCTGCCTCACAGCCGCGCGAGTGAGCGCAGATCCATGCTAAGGGGAGACTTCGGTGTGAACTGTGAGGAAATGTAAAAATCGACCGCTCGCCGCAAGTAGCGGCTTAGGCTAAGTAGTG
>CAYZVN010000096.1:3145-10754 GCA_964482025.1 uncultured Saccharophagus sp.
TAGGCTAAGTAGTGGCTAGCTAAGTTGCGCGCTTTGAAGCAGCGAGCGCCTTGGGTACCCGCGTGCAGGGCAAGCGAGCTGCCTGGCAGCAGCAGCACGCTCTCGCCGCGCTGGAGTTCGAGAGAATGATCGTCCCCTGTCCGCAGAACCGCGGAGCCCTCATAGCAGAACAGGATTTCCGGCGTGGCGGCAGCCCAATGGATCGCCTGAGCGGGTGTTGGGGAAACTTCGGTGAGTTCGAACTCGGTAAAAGGCGTGGCAAAGCGAATTTCACCGTTGGCGAGGGTTTCCGGGGTAATCATAAATTCTTCCGCACGGCTTGGGGCGATCGAACAGATCCGCAGTAACTCCGTCACGTCTATGTGCTTGGGCGTAAGCCCGGCCCGTAAAACGTTATCTGAGTTGGCCATCAGCTCCACATTCTGGCCTTCGAGATAGGCGTGCAGCAATCCGGCAGGCTGATACACCGCCATGCCCGGCTCCAGCCGCAGCAAGTTGAGAAAAAACAGGGTGAGAATACCGTTTTCCACCTGGGGATTGTTGCGCAGCCAGCGCCGAATCCAAAACTCGGGCGTCTCTTTTGGGCAGTGTGTCCATCCGCTGAGCTCGCCGGCGAGGGCGTGCTGCATCTGCTGCACATCGGCGGCGGTGAAATCCAAGGACAGGGCAAAGGCTGCCGTGAGTCCTTGGCTTTGCAGGCACTGCACCAGTGGTGCCAAGCAAGGGTGGGCGGCCATAAGTTGCGCAATTTCGCTGGGCTGGCGAAAACCGTGGAGCAGCCAGAACTCACTTAAGGCGACCATCAGCTCTGGCTTGTCATTGGTGTCTTTGTAGTTGCGCTGCTTGGCATCGAGCGGAATCCCCAAGGCGTGTTCCCGCATAAAGCCTGCTTGTGCTTGAGCTTTGGTGGGATGAGCCTGGATCGACAGCATGTCCCGGACGTCGAGGATTTTGAGCAGGAATTGCAGTGGTGGAGCACGGTGCGCGGCAAGTAGATCGTCAATGGCGATGTCGCTGTCGATACTCCGCGAGCGCGCACACGGGTGGACTCCCAGCCAGTACTCCGCTTGCGGCAAGCCCTCCTCGTTCGCAAGCCCCAATAGCCTCGGCAGAAATTCCCGCCCGCCCCATTGATAGGCTTGAACCTGTCCCGTTATTTTGACCGCCCGAACGTCTGCCATAGCTTCCACTTGCCTCCCCAAACGGCGGCCATCATAACCTAGGCCGCGCAACCGCCCAACTCAAGGCGGCAAAGATGGTGACTTTTGCTCTAGAACAAATTTTGGCCAGTGGCGAGTTGACGTGAATCAAACCCAGAGGGCGGTCGGGATCTATAGTGATAAAGACATAAGCTGTGAGATGTGAGGAGCGAGCATGTATTTGGACGGCGTGGTCTTGGCAGGCATTGTGACGGTTCTGATGGTCTGTGCGATCTTGGTGTATTTGGTGTATTACAGCTACCAGCGACTGCGTGAAGAGGAGAAAAAGGCTGCGGTGAGCGAAGAGAGTCGCAAGCCAAGGGGCTGACCCTCGATATAGAAGTGCTTAATACTCGGTGTATTTGCGCGAGCTGCCGCGCACTTTATCCGCTGGGTATTTGGCCTCGTTCTTTTGCGCTTTAATGGCGACCGCTTGCGCTATATCGATGTTCAGGCGGTCCGCCAAACGAATCAGATACAGCTGTACATCCGCAATTTCATCCGCCACCGCCGCCAGGCGCTCGGGCTCTAAAGTGGTCGCCTCGCCATCCGCCACCCACTGAAAATGTTCCATGATTTCGGCCGCCTCCACCGCCAGCGCCATGGCCAGATTTTTGGGGCTGTGAAACTGTGTCCAGTCGCGCTGCTCGGCGAAGTCGCGCAAATAATCCCTTATTGCAATAAAGTCGTTCATAAGATTACTGGCACTCGGGGTCGTCGATGTTGCCGTAGGAGCCGAACGCGATGGGGGTGTTGGTGTAGCCTTGGACGAGGCTCAAGACTTCCGCTGCTTTTTCGGTCGATAGACATCGGTGCGTCGCCACGGTAAGGGCCGGCTGCTCATACTTGCGCAGCAGGCTTTCCAAGGCGTTGAGGTTCTTTAGTGGCGAGCCATTGACGGTAAGTGTCTTAGGGCCCACGACTATATTGAAAAGATCCTTTTTGACTAGGCGCGGGCCCGAAGGTCCGGGGTTAGAGTCGGTGTCGCTGCGCAAGTGAATCGATTGCGGCTGTGGTTCGGATGCCTTCTCTGATGGGGTGCTGGCACAGGCAGTGAATAAAGCGCTGGCCAGCAACAAGAGCGCAAGCGCACTATTGGAGCGGGTAATTGGCAGAGGCATGGGCGGCTTCCTGTTGACGTCCGTGGAGTTGTACGGGAAGCGGCTGCTGAACTCAGCCCCGCTCCCGCTCTATTGCACGATAGGCGATGTCGGTGCGCATATAGACATCCTGCCACTGAATGGTTCGTGCTAAAGCGTAGGCATTGTGTTGCGCGTCGGTCACGCTGTTACCCAGTGCGGTGGCACATAGTACGCGACCGCCATTGGTGACCACCTGGCCATTCTGCAGGCGTGTGCCGGCGTGGAACACTTTGCCTTCCAGCTTAGCAGCCTCCTCCAAACCGTGAATAGGGTGGCCTTTGGCGTAATCATCGGGATAGCCGCCTGCGGCCAAGACCACGCCGACAGCGGGGCGCGGATCCCATTCGGTTTTGCAGCGGTCCAAGGTGCCATCGAGAGCGGCGGAGCACAAGCTGACCAGGTCCGTTTGCAGGCGCAGCAGGATGGGCTGGGTTTCCGGGTCGCCGAAGCGGCAATTGTATTCAATCACCTTAGGCGTACCTGTAGCGTCGATCATCAAGCCCGCGTACAAAAAGCCGACGTAAGTGTTGCCTTCTGCTGCCATACCCTGAATGGTCGGCGTTATGACCTCGTCCATAATACGCTGGTATACGCGATCGGTGACGACTGGTGCCGGCGAGTAGGCACCCATACCACCGGTGTTGGGGCCCGTGTCGCCATTGCCGACGCGTTTGTGGTCTTGGCTGGTGGCCATCGGCAGCACGCACTTCCCATCGGAAATGACGATAAAGCTCGCCTCTTCCCCTTCGAGAAACTCTTCGATGACCACGCGACAGCCGGCATCCCCGAAGGCGTTGCCGGACAGCATGTCGCGCACAGCCGCCTCGGCCTGCTCCAGTGTTTCCGCCACTATGACGCCCTTGCCCGCCGCCAAGCCATCGGCTTTAACCACTATAGGCGCGCCCATCTTGCGCAGGTAGGCGATGGCGGCATCGACTTCGGTAAAGCTCTGATAGGCCGCAGTAGGAATTTGGTGGCGTGCGAGAAAATCTTTGGTAAAGGCTTTGGAACCTTCGAGTTGAGCGGCACCTTTGCTGGGACCAAAGCAGGGCAGATTGCGGGCCTGAAAATAGTCCACCACGCCCGCTACCAGCGGAGCTTCTGGACCGACAATGGTCAGGGCGACCTGGTTGGCCTCAGCAAAATCGGCGAGTTTGGCAAAGTCGAGCACGTCTAGGTCTACATTGCAGAGTTTGGCGTCGGTCGCGGTGCCGGCATTGCCGGGCGCGACGAATACCGTCTCCACATCTGGGTTTTGCGCGGCTTTCCAAGCTAGGGCATGCTCGCGCCCACCGCCGCCAATAATCAGGATATTCATAGAAACCTCCGGGGATCAGTGGCGGAAATGGCGCATGCGAGTGAATACCATGGCCATGCCGTGTTCATCCGCCGCCGCGATCACTTCTTGGTCGCGCATGGAGCCGCCGGGTTGGATGACGGCGGCAATACCCACAGCTGCCGCGTTATCAATGCCGTCGCGGAAGGGGAAGAAGGCGTCTGACGCCATCACCGATTCCTGCACCTGGAGACCGGCGTGCTCTGCTTTGATCGCGGCGATACGCGCGGAGTTCACGCGGCTCATCTGGCCGGCACCTACGCCGATGGTCTGCTTGCCACTGGCGTAAACGATGGCGTTGGATTTGACCATTTTTGCGACTTTCCAGGCGAACAGCAGGTCTTGCAGCTCTTGCTCAGTGGGCGCGCGCTTGGTGACGATTTCCAGGTCGCCCACCTCGACCATGCCCAGGTCGCGGTCCTGGACGAGCAGGCCGCCGGTTACGCGCTTGAAGTCAAACGCGGGCAGTGCTTTATCGGCCCATTGCGCGCACTGCAACAGGCGCACGTTTTTCTTCTCGCTGACAATCGCGCTGGCTTCCGCACTGACCCCTGGGGCGATGATCACTTCGACAAATTGCTTGTCGACAATGGCTTTAGCGGTGCGAGCGTCGAGCTCGCGGTTGAAGGCGATAATGCCGCCGAAGGCGGATTCTGGGTCCGTGGCAAAGGCTTTTTCGTAGGCGGTCAAAATATCGCTCGCTTCAGCCACGCCGCAGGGGTTGGCGTGTTTCACAATGACACAGGCCGGCTCGCGGAACAGCTTTACCGTTTCCAGGGCTGCGTCGGTATCGGCGACGTTGTTGAATGACAGTTCTTTACCTTGCAGCTGCTCAGCGGAAGCCACACTCGCTTCTTCCACATGCGCTTCGCGATAAAACGCCGCCTTCTGGTGAGGGTTCTCACCGTAGCGCATTTCCTGCAGTTTGATGAACTGAGTATTAAACGTGCGGGGGAAGTTTTCGGAACCACCATTGACCAGACGGCCAAAGTAATTGGCGATAGCACCGTCATAAGCGGCGGTGTGCTCGTAGGCGGCTATGGCTAAATCAAAGCGCGTGGCGCGACTCAGCGCACCCTTATTGGCGTCCAGCTCGGCCAGCACATCTGCATAGCGGGCGGGGTTCACCACTATAGCAACGTGGGCGTGATTTTTTGCTGCTGCACGCACCATCGTGGGGCCACCGATATCAATGTTTTCCACCGCATCGGCCAGGGAGCAGTCGGGACGTGCAACAGTTTTCTCAAAGGGATAGAGGTTCACGACCACCAGATCAATCGGCTGAATGCCGTGTTCTTGCATGACCGCATCATCTTGGCCGCGACGCGCGAGTATGCCGCCGTGAACTTTGGGATGCAGGGTTTTTACCCGGCCGTCCATCATTTCGGGAAAGCCGGTGTAATCGGCGATTTCGGTGGCGGGGATTTGGTTTTCTACCAGGAGCTTGTAGGTGCCGCCGGTAGACAGCAGCTCAACCCCTTGGGCTTGCAGCGAGCGGGCAAAGTCCACTAGGCCGGTTTTATCGGAAACACTGATAAGGGCGCGTTTGATGGTGACGTGATCGGAGCCAGTCATGAGTAATCCTATAGGGTCCGCAACAATAAAATCTCAGCGCATGAAAGTTCATGCGCTGGTCGCGCTGCGGAGAGTCAATCTAATAAAAAGTAAACGTCTTGGCGTTGCCGCCGGAGTTGCGAAGCAGGGTGCCCTGCGGGTTTTTAGCACTGCACACGCGGAAGTGGTGCAGTGCTATAGGAGCTTACAGTAGGCCGTACTGCTTGAGTTTCTTGCGCAGAGTTCCACGGTTTAGCCCTAACACTTGGGCAGCTTTCGTCTGGTTGTGGCGGGTGTACTTCATGACCACCTCCAGCAGCGGGGTTTCTACCTCAGACATCACCATGTCATATACATCGGTCACATCCTGGCCTTCCAAATGCTGGAAGTAGCTGTTGACAGCGATCTCGACGCTATCGCGCAGAGACGGACGCGACGTGTCGCTGTGGATGTCACCAGCCGTCTTGGGCGTCAATTCGAGGGGGCGTTCGGTGATCAGAGTTTCTGCGGTATTCATGCTGCTTGGTCCTCTAGTTGATTCAGCCGGGCGAACAGACGTCGGACGGCATATAGTTGTTCTTCTGGAGTGTTAAGAGAGTTGAAATTCTGGCGCCAAGTGTCAGTTTCGGGCCGGTTTGGCAAGACGGGGTGAAGCGTTTTGTCCAAGTACCAGACCACATGCTTGCGGGCGATACGGCAGCCCATCAAAGCACCGTAGCAGTCGTGTAATTGCGCGAGATGCTCGAGCATCACTGCGGCAATCTCCTGCAAAGTCGGCTTGGGAAGGAGCGTGCCGTCTGCTAAAAAAGCGTTGATCTCGCGAAACAGCCAGGGATTGCCCTGGGCGGCGCGGCCTATCATAACGGCCTTGGCACCGGTGTGCAGTAAAACCTTGTGGGCTTTGTGAGCGCTATCTATATCGCCGTTGGCGATGACGGGGATGCTCACGTCCGCAGCCACAGCGGCTATGGTGTCGTACTCCGCCGCTCCCGCGAAGCGACAGGCGCGTGTGCGACCGTGGATCGTCAGCGCTGCTATACCGGTATCTTCGGCCATGCGCCCGATGGTTGGGGCATTGCGACTTTGTCCGTCCCAGCCAGTGCGAATTTTCAAAGTTACCGGTACCGACACCGCTTTAGTAACGGCGGTGAGAATGGCTTGCACCAGGGGTTCGTCTTGCAGAAGGGCAGAGCCGGCGGCTTTATTGCAGACCTTCTTAGCCGGGCAGCCCATATTGATATCGACAATTTGCGCCCCTAAGTTGACGCAGGCACGCGCAGCTGCGGCCATTTGCTGAGGGTCACTGCCGGCGATTTGGACGCTGCGCGGGCCGCTGTCCTGGCTCCACTGGAGGCGCGAGCGACTTTTGCTGGTGTGCCAGAGGCGGGTGTCGGAGGTCACCATCTCATTGACAACCAAGCCGGCTCCAAAGCGCGCGCATAAGGAGCGGAACGGCAGATCCGAAACGCCGGCCATTGGTGCCAGTACCGTCTGGCGGCCAATTTGATAGGGTCCGATTCGGAACAACTGATTTCCCCCAGGAAGCGACGAAGCGCAATATCAGATCGTTGTGGTGTCTCTGCCGTACATATGACCCCCGACCGGGCTCCGTCGGGAAAGGGGCGGTATGATAACGCCACACGCTGGCTTTGGGAACGCACATTTTAATCAGATTGATCAAAATTTGGCTTGTTTTAGCGGCGCTTCACGGCGTGGGTATGGGTTCAGTCGACGATCTTGATGTGATAGCTGACCGCTTCGCTTCCTGGGTCGACAATCTCCAGGGCGATATGGATGGGCTGGCGTACTGGCATCTTATTGCGCCCCGCCAACTCGCCGCCTAGATAGTCCTCTGGCTCCAATCGGCGAGTCGCAACGGTCTCGCTGCGCAGGTTGGTAAAGGTCAGCTCCAATACTGGGAAGGTCTGCTCGAAGGGCGCATTGTTCTGCAGGATTACATCCACCTGGAGGGCGCCCACCAATTCAGGATGGCTGCGCACCAATAGGTTCGAGGTCTGAATCTGGCGACGATCCAGCAGCTCTGGCAGTTCGCAGCCAATGACTCGGCAGGCGACACCATAAACTGATCGGTAAGGTTCGATTCGGCTTAAGCGGTCAAATTCCAGCCAGGCGACCTGAGCCAGTAGGCACAAGAGGGCGACCAAGGCCAAGAGCGGCCATAACAAGCGGCGTCGCCACGCGCCGGGCTCCTGCCACTCTACCTCCAAGGGCTCCGGCTCTAACGAGGCGATGACTTCCTTTAGCGGCGTGGATTTAGGCTCAAGCTTGGGCCGAATGGGCTTGCGTTTTGGCGGCTCTACGGGAGGCTCTGGCGGCGCTTCGTTTAAGGACTTTGGCTCCTCATCAGGCTCATCTTC
>CAYZVN010000097.1:0-10222 GCA_964482025.1 uncultured Saccharophagus sp.
CGGAGCGGGAGAAAGTTTTGTCAAAGCATTTATTTCGATCAGCGAATCCTCCGCCCTGTGCTGCGCCTGGTTATGCATCGTTCGATCCTACTAATTTAAAAAGGCTGGCAATATCAGTCAGGTCTTTCTGCTCGATAGATTTAGTCGTGACTTTGAAAGCATAAATGACTAGGGGATTCACAAGACGTAGCTGGCCTTTCATTAGGATGAAGGCTTGTCGCGGCCATTTTACCTCCGGGTTCCTTCTGAAGACGACATGGCGGCCTTCTGCGTTATAGACAAGAACCTGAACTTTGTAATGTTTCCTGTCAGATACCCAGTAGTTGTAAGACTGTTCCCGATAGCTCGGCGATGTAACTCTCTCTAGGCCACTGCTAGCGTCATAAACCTCAAGTCCGCCATTGATAAGGAAGGTTAGCAGGGCATCTGCGTCTTCTGAGAAAATTCCGATGTCAAGATCGCCATGCGCCCTAGTACTCCTCCCGAGAAAATGATCTAACGCTACACCACCGTCTAGAAACCAGCGGTCGAACCCAACGAGCAGTTTCTGAAGTTCATCTATGGTGAAAGGTTTCCAGTTCATATCAGGCATAACGTCGCGCACAGAGGCGCGAGCTTGCGAGCGTCCTGTGCCCGAAGGGCACGTACTGATGCGCTTGGTTATACAATTTTGAGGGCTTCATCTTGCACCGTAAGCTGGCAACCTGGTTCTGTTGGAAGAACATTGTTCCTGTCTGGCCACAGCATTACGTACATTCGGAATG
This sequence comes from uncultured Saccharophagus sp., assembly GCA_964482025.1. Lineage (GTDB taxonomy): Bacteria > Pseudomonadota > Gammaproteobacteria > Pseudomonadales > Cellvibrionaceae > UBA5868. Next base: position 765 of record CAYZVN010000097.1, read on the forward strand.
TGCGTTCATAGTAGTCACATGCTGTGCCCGCGTAATCTGGATAGTACTCGCCTTTCAGCGGCTTAAATATAATCTCATAATCACCCGAAAGGATATCGGCATAGCGTTGACCTGGCAGGAAAACTCCCCCCGCTTTTACTACGTCCACCACTTCTTGTAGCAGAGAATGCATAGTCTCTCGCTCTAGCCCGAATACCATCACTTCAGGATGACTGAATGACTCTTCAAAGCCAATGGAATAGGCAAAGCTTTCTTTGATCCCCTCAGAATCGAAGACATACTGAAAGCGCCAACCGTGCTGGCATATATGTTCCTTAATGCTGGTACCGCTCATACTGTCCTCGTATAACGCCCCGCACTGCGGCGAGCGTAGCGAGTCCGGCGGCTGAAAGCCGCGAACTGCTGCCGCTTAGATTTCTCGGCAGTCGTTGGGAATATCCAGTCGAGGCATCTTATAGGGGCGCGCTTGCTTAATAATTAATTGACGCTCCGCTTCATGGAACTTGAATTCGCTTTCCATGGTAAACCAGCGATTTTGCTTTAGTGGATCGAGCAGAGCGCGGAAGTGATTCTGAATCGCGTCCATGGAGCATGCCAGCGCGCGGACCTCGGCTGCGGTTATGACCCGGCGATCCGTCCATAGGCTGCTGTAACTGTGATAAGTCAAGGTCGGCGTGCGCGGTGGCCATTGATAGATTAACTGCTCGGTGAGCACACCCGGCGCGGGATTGGTCACACTCGCCTCGCCGGCCTGGCTATTAAAATAATATTGATCCGTGCGGATGGGATCAAAAATATTGCGCGCCACCGCAACGCCGTTGGCGCGCTCATTGGGAAACGCGTAGTGGACCAGAATCGCCATGGCGACCGCGCTCTGGTCCACATTGGCGTTGATACGCTCTTCTACTGCGCGCAAGTTCCACAGGCTCGCCCACACGGTGCGTATCGCTTTGTCGACAGGTTTATCGCTTTTATCCAGTTCCGCACTGATGGATTCGTATAGCCCAGCCCCGTTGAATATTTCCAAGTCCTCGGTATTGCTGCTGCTGCGGAAGCGCACGGATTTATTGCCGAAACGTGTGCTGACCCAGTTGGTGACATCGCTGAGAAATGTAGGCTCTACCGGGTGTTGTAAAATCATTTGTCGCAGTGATTGCAGCGCAAGCTTGCGATAGTCCAGGTCCTCATAAAATAAGTCATCGGCCAGTAGTGCATCCAAATATTCCTGAGCGCCGCTGGCTTGCATATGCTGCAGATAATGCGCCATGGGAATAGCAAAGGCTTTTTCCGGAACGCTAAAAGCGGCTCCTTCAATACATGCCGAATTGAATAAATCGACGCGGAAAAGCTCGGCGAGTTGCGCCGCTTTCGCGCCGATGGCGGGAAGATCATCAAGGGTGGCATTTTGCAGGTCGATCAACGCTGTGGTTTGACGATCTAAACGCGGCACCAATATGTCGCCACCATTTTGCTGCGCATCCCAAAATTTCTGCGCCTCGTCCAGGGTTGCGGCGCGCAGGTCATAACCACCTTCATTGACTTCCAAGCGCACCAGCTTGCCGAGCAGTGCAGTAAATTGCGGATTCTGGCTGGCGTGCGGCAATGCCATATTGGGGGTGTTGCGACTTTGACTGAGAATATTGACGTGAGCGAGCGGCGTCTGAAACGCTTCGGTGATCAGCCCTCCGACAAAATCAATATCGTTCGGCACATCCTCGGTGATCACGATCGTACGTTTGCCAAGTGAGGCATTTGGCAGTTCATCTGTGCGGATGTAAGTCAATGTTCCATAGGCGACGCCGGGCGTGAGCCCCTGATAAATTAGCTTGGCGTAGGGGGCTTTAGGTCCAACAATAGGAAGCGTTCCCTCGATGGCTCGGACACGCGCAACTTGCCCTGCATCCTGCGGGCGCAGAGACCAGGCGTATGGATCGGTTGTGAGACGGGTAATGGTATAAAACGTGTCGCGCATTTGTGTCGCTGTAATCGCATCACCGAATGTGAATTCCATGTTGTGCAGCCCGGCGTTAGCGTGGTGCGTCAGCGTACCCAGGTGATAACGCCGCGTGATATTGCTCGAATAATTGGCGATGGAAAACTGGCCCCAGCCGATGTCGAACAATTGATTTTCCTCTGCGTCGCAGCGGTTGAGTGCCGGGTCCATATCAATGACTTCCCGCACAAACGTGTAGTGCAAAGGCCAGTCTCGACTGCTGAGAAAATGCACCCCATTGTGACTCTCCAGATCGATCACGAACTTCACCGATTGCTCATTGCTCAGGCCGCTGCCCTGCGCGAGCTGTACAAAATCGGCGGGCGTATAAAGCCCGCGTGTGCGGGTACCAATTTTCCGGCTCGGTGTTTCATCGCAAGTGCCATCCAAATTGGGCGTGTTGTTGTCGCAAAAACGCAGGCGAAAAGGTGGAGCCGTTTGGCGGGTAAGGCTGCGCCCCTGCGGCCAGTGCATAAACGGCACCACGTCCACGCTCTGTTGTGTTTGTTGATCGAACACCACAGCGACACCTTCATTAAAAGCTTGCTGGGCAATCGCGGCGACTTGCGCATTGGTAATATCCAATGCGAAAAGCTCGCCGGGCGCCAAGTTCAAATTGGGCAGATCCACCGCGTCCACCGCATCAAATGCCGGCAAGCCAGCGGTGGGAGGATAGGCCGCCAACACCAAGCGGTAGTTGCGAAGATTGAGAATTTCACCGGAAAAATTTTTAAATTCGATAAACTGTGCGGGAAATAACGCTAGCTCATTAATGCCAATACTCTGCGGTGCCATTGAGGGCCATTGCTCTGCAGAAAATGCCGCAAATTGCACATCATCTTGCAGTGGCGGGCTGGTATTAGGAGCGCATTGATTGCCATTGGATTTGCCGGGAGTCGCATAGCGGCAGAAAGAGAAGTTGCCGGTGCCGGAGGGAAATCGACTGTAGGATTGGTTGGTCGCCAGCGCAGGTATTTCCACCTGCTGATAGATTTCCCCTTCCCGATTGCGCAGCAAGATGCGATCTCCGGCAGCGCTTAATTTAAATGGCAGATGCATGGCACCGCGCGCGGGCTCGTCCGATGCCCATAGTTGAATAAACGCGCCGGGGGCTAAGGCCAAATCCGGCAACTGAATAAATTCGCTGCCCGCGTCCGCGATAGCGTAATCGCTCAGCTGAAGGGTTTTGGTGCCGATATTAGCCAGTTCGATCAGGTCTTCCGGCTGCCCGGTTTCGTCGATGCTCACGCCGTCGTTGGACGACACCACTTCATTGACGACCAAATCATTAAAATCGCCCCGATCATCCGGCTCATTACAGGCCGCCATCAACACCAGCATACCGCCGGTGATAGCAATCTTGATCAGCTTCATTGGGTAGTCCTTTCTACAGTCATCGGAAATGTCCGGCATCCGTCATCGCCGCGAAATGACGCTATACCACTGCTCCAAGAATATACAGCAGCACGCTGTGACAAATTGTAAAGCTCGTCATACTTCACAACCCCCAGGTCGAATGGCGCGTGGATCGTTTGTCTGGATATTAGGTCGATGCTTAGCGAAAAAGCTCCATTTGTTTATCCACCAGAGTCGCTAGGGATTGTTCAACAAAATGCAGGATGGTGTCGGCGACTGGACTTAGTTGTTTATCCACGTAGTGCTGATAATCCAGGGGCGATTGGATGCAGGCGGCGGGTTCGGGGCCGTTGCGGGTGATAACGTAATCTATCCAGTCACCGCGACGCAATTGTGTGCCTTGCCACTCCACGAGTTTGCGTGCGGCTTGCACATGCGGTGGCACGTTTTTCTGATATTCATGTAGGTGGCGGCGCAGGCGCTTGCGGTAAATTAGATCGGCATCGCGCTCACCGGCGAGCACTGCGTCGGCGGTGGCGCGCACGAAATCGCGATAATCCTCTCCGGCGAAAACCTTGCGATACAGCTCCATTTGAAAATCCCGCGCCAATGCAGTCCAGTCAGTGCGCACATTTTCCAGGCCTTTAAATACCAACGATTTTTGACCATCGTGCTCTACAACACCGGCGTAGCGTTTTTTTGATCCCAGTTCGGAGCCGCGCATAGTGGGCATAAGAAACTGCAAATAGTGCGTCTCAAATTGAATTTCCAGCGCACTGGGCAAATTGAATTCCTGCAGTAGCTGCTCCGCCCACCAAGTGTTCAGGCCACTTGCCAGGCGATTGCCAATTGCTTTGCATTCGTCGATATTTTTGATCGAGGTGGCATTCGGTGTTTCCAACCACACGAAGAGCGAGTCGGTATCGCCATAAATCACGCGAAATCCCTGCTGCTCAATCCAATCGCGGCTGCGTTGAATAATCTGATGGCCGCGCAGGGTAATGGAGCTACTCACACGAGGATCGAAAAACCGGCAGCCGGTGGAACCCAACACGCCGTAAAACGAATTCATAATAATTTTCAGGGCGTGTGATAAAGGCGCATTGCGCTCGGCCTTGGCGCGGTCGCGAGCGGCGGAAAGATTTTCGATAATCTGCGGCAGAATATGCCCCTCGCGAGCAAAATAGGCGCCGTTAAATCCGGGGACGGATTGCGCTGAATTTAATTCTTGGTGTTGGGCGAGCCAAAAGCCGCAGGGGTCAATTAGAAAGGTACGAATAATGCTGGGGTACAGGCTTTTAAAATCCAGCACCAGCACGTTGTGATAAATCCCCGGTCGGGAGTCCATCACATAGCCGCCGGGACTGACAATATCCGACTGCAATTCCCCGAGATTCGGCGCTATATAACCGCGCCTATGCAAACGCGGTAGGTACGAATATTCGAACGCCGCCACCGAGCCGCCGACACGGTCGAGGGCGAGGCCTGTCAGTTGGCTGCGCTCCACTGCAAAGTCCAACAATTTTTCCTGCTGAAATATGTCCCACACCAGTTTGCAATCTTGCAAGTTATAGGCGGCCAGCGCCGCTTTGTCGGTGCGAAACAAATGGGTGATGTCGTGGCCGCGCTGCGAGCCTTTTAGCAACTTGCCGTCTTTAAGTAAGGTTTGCGAGACATGCTCAAGGGAGTAGCTGGTAAAAATATGATTGGCCGCTTTGAGTAAGTCGATGCCGTCCAGGGCGACGCGGCCGGGAATATTGAGATGACGGCGACCGGTATCTTCCTCCTCGCGCCAGTGCACCTTCTGACCGGCTCGGCCTATGGCAAAAGAGACGCCTTCTTTTTTGCATAGGCTGTCGAGCACCCACAGGTCGAACTGCACCACACTCCAGCCGATCAATACGTCGGGATCATAGTCCTGCAACCACTGGAAAAACTGATTGAGGCAGTCCCTGGCCTGAGCGCAATAGTGCACCGCGTCCGTCGACTCGCCTTCGCCAACCATAAAAACCCGCTGAACCTGATCACACCAGACGCCAATGGAATAAAGCGCCTTGGCATCCATGGAGGTTTCGATATCGAGTGACACCATCTTAAGTTGAGGGCGGTAGTCCGCAGGCGCAATCGCCGGGTTGAGCAGAGGGCTGGCAGGGGCGGGTGGCTGTTGGAAGCTGAGCTGCGCGCCGGCGGTAACAAAGCGCTCCATCAAATAGCGCTCCGGCGGTTTAACATCAGTTTCCCAGCAGGGGATAGACGCTTGATCGAGCAGTTTTTGGGCGTCGCGAGCGGTGCGTTGGCTGCGACAATAGAGGGCATTGACCGGCTGGTTTTGAAAGCTGCGCAGGGGCACCTCCGCCGTGCGCCAGTGACGCAATGGCTGTAAACACGCTTGCGCCTGTGGCGCACATTCACGGGGGATGAAAAATACAATTTCCTGCTGAGTGACCGAAGTGCGCACCGCACCTGTGTCCGTTGCCCACCAAAAATCCAGCACCACGCCGTTGACGGTATCTCGCCAGTGCCGGGTCAATAGAAAGGCTTGCAGGGTCAACATAGGGATTCCGCTTCAGCACACACTGGGTGTGGATCTTAGCAGCAATCCGGTGGGGTGTATGGAAATACAGTAGGGCAGAAAAATGTGTGGCGGGGTAGAAGTGCCGGCATCCCTGCCGGCGCGGTGATTCAATTACTGCGCTTGTTGCTGTAGACGACGCTCGATTAGCTCCTTCTCGATGTTTTTCATCGTCTTGTCGTCCAGCGGATACCAGAGAACAAAGATGGCGCCGAGTGCACCGATGATTACCGGAATCCCACTCATCAGTTGGATCATTCCCGGAATCGCTCCGGCAATCGCTTCTGGTGACGAGGCGTTGTAACCATACAAAGTGAGCACGATCAGCACCATGGCACCCGCAAAGCCGTGACCGGTTTTGTTAATAAAGGTACCGGCGGAATAAATTAAGCCGGTGGCGCGGCGCTTATTGCGCCACTCGGAGTAATCCACGGTGTCACCCAGCATGCTGAAGAAAAGCACCGGCATCATTCCGGCAAAAAACTCGCCGATAATGGCGAGGGTCATCAACAAGGTGATTTGCTCTGGCTGAACAAAGTAGATGGCCCCGTTAAAAAGCCCACCGAGGACGAAAGCCGCGATCATCAGGGTGCGCTTATTAAAGTGCTTCGAGAGCCAGCCCGTTGCGATGGCGGCGATCAAGGCGGCTACCAGCGTAAAGAGGAAGTAGTAGCCCATCAGGTCACTGCGATTGAGGAAGTACTTGAAGTAGTAAGCCGCAGCACTGGGGCGTACCACCGTAAACAAGCCGAACATAATGCCCACCGCCAGGAGGATGAGCCAGGGGCGGTTGGTCAGCAGGTCGGCTAAGTCTTTCTGGGTGTTGGTAAGGGTTTCGCGGGGGCGCGTGATGAGTGAGTTACGCAGCATCATCGCGACGCCGAAGCTGCCGAGCATAATGGCGGCGGCGATATATTTATAGGTGGCCGGCCAGTTCTCCATCGCCAAACTGATGATAAAAGTACTGATACCAAACACCGGAATCAGAATAACCGGCAGATTGCAGAACAAATCCTTCATTTCGTCCCTGAAGGTGCCGTTGGTTTGCGGCGGTGGCTTGATGCGTTCTTTGGTGGACTTGTAAGTGATCAGCAGGCACACCATCAGCAGGACCGCGAAGATCAGCATGGTGCGCTGGTAGCCGGCGGCTTCGTTACCGCCGCCCAAGCGTTCTACCAGCATTGGCAGGGTGCTCATCACTAAAATGCCGCCGGCAAATGCGCCGATAAAGCGATAACTGGACAGGCTCGCCCGCTCCGAGACGCTGTCCGTCATCACCCCCATAAGTGCGCCATAAGGCACATTGTTGGCGGTATAAGCGAGGGTGAGACAGAAGTAGATTAAGAACGCGTAGATGAGTTTGCCGGTATAGCTGAAATCAGGTGTTGTGAAAATTAGCGCGAGGAACAGTGCGAGAAAAGGCGTAGACCAGAGGATCCAAGGGCGGAATTTGCCATTTCGAGTCTTGGTCCGGTCGGCAATGGAGCCCATGACGATATCGCTGATGCCGTCGGACAGGCGAACGATAAGGATCAAAATGGTGGCATGCGCAGCTGCCAGACCAAAGGTATCAGTGTAAAAAACAGGGATGAAAAAGCCACTGCGCCAGACGAAGTTCGCGGCTGCGTCCCCCATGGCATAGCCCATTTTTTCCCGAAAGGATAGTTTGTGTGTGGAACTGGACATCGTAAAACCTTTTTATGTAATTCTGGGCGGTTTAGCGCACCCGGTACGATTGAACTTCTCCGCCAGCTAAGTGCGGCGATCCATTCTAACGGAAGCTTTTCGAATAAAGGGCGAGCTTTTGTTCGATCCGGTCGCGAATTGTACTTAAGCTTGGTCAAATTTTGCGTTTTTTGCTTGTGCAGCGCCTCTTGACCCCTCTTCCAAGCCAGTGGATGGCCAGTAGAAAGGGATTAGGGCAGGGACTGTGCGCGATTTGTAGTGCGTGGCGGGTGCAGCCGTCGGTAACCTCTCATTGGTAGCTGAAGAGGCATGACACGGGTGATCTATGATTGCTCAGGCGGATTGTTAGTGGATGAAGCCGGGCGCCTGTTGGGGGCGCCCACCGCGACACGTTTATTCCGATTTTTGGTGGAATGGGGCGAACCAGCAAATGATGAAGGAGGGAATAGTGGCCGCCATAACAAACACGAAATAGCCGACATAGCCCATCATTTCTTGCAAGTATCCACTGACCATGCCGGTCAACATCATGCAGAGTCCCATCAGAGCAGTACCGAACGCATAATGTGTCGTTGCATATTTACCTGGCGCCATTTGCTGCATGAGATAGATCATAAAGCCCACGGAACCCACGCCGAAGAAGAACTGTTCAATAATCACACCAGCGGCCACCAAGGTATAACTCTCGGGTTGATAGATGGCGAGTAGCAGAAAGGTGACGTTCGGCACATTGATGCAGATACACAGGGTGAACAGCGCTTTCTGTAGGCCTTTTTTCGCCACATAGGCACCCCCGATCAGCGAGCCGATGAGCAGCGCCACCAGACCGAGCGTCCCATAGATGATGCCGAACTCCTGATTGGTCATGGCTAAGCCACCATTTTCCATGGTGTCTTTCATGAATAGCATGCTGGGTGCATTCAGGAAGCCAAAGCTGATGCGGAACAATAGAGCGAACCCAATCATCAGCCAGATGCCCTTTTTCTGGAAAAACGTCACGAAGGCATCGATAAGCGTCTTAAGCGCATCGCCGGGACTGCTGGGGGTGTTTTGGGCACGCGAGCCGTCCGGCATAACGCGCCAATGCCACGCGGCCATCACCAGCATAATCACCCCCATAAACAAGAAGACAATTTGCCAGGACTGACTCCACTGAGCGCCACTGACATGCGGATCGTGACCGAACACATACTGGTGCAGCAGGCCGCTCGACACCACCATCACGCTCATCATGGCGAGTTTGCCCAAGTTCCAGCTCAAGCTTTGCCAGCCGCAGTATAGCGCCTGAGACTTGCCGTCCAGTGAGGTGACGTATACCCCATCGGTCGTAATGTCCTGCGCGGCCCCCAGAAATGACAGAATCCAGAAGAACACCAACATGACAGTGATGTAGTTGGGCAGATTCATGCTCAAGGCAACGGCGATAAAGCCTATGCCCAGCAATACCTGGCAGAGCAATACGAAAAACTTCTTGGTTTTGTACATCTCAAGGAAGGCGGCGTACAGCGGCTTAATGGTGTAGGCCAGGCCAAGCGCACTGGCGTATCCCGCAGCTCTGGCATTGTCCATCCCCAAGTTGCTGAACATCACCACCGCAGCCGCCGTCAGCATGTTATAGGTGAGGGCCATGGTGAAGTAGCCAGTGGGCACCCACAGCAAGGGATGTTTGATGGGGACGGGTTGGGGCGGGGCGGAACTTACGGCGTGCGCAGCAGTAGTCGTCATTATTGTTGTGCCTTATATCAAGATTTTCCGAAGCCACTGCAATGACTTCACTCGCAAACGATGCATGGGCCAATGCGGCGAGCCATTCTAGCGGATGCATTTGAGATAAAGGGCGAATTCTTGTTC
>CAYZVN010000098.1:0-2872 GCA_964482025.1 uncultured Saccharophagus sp.
CATTTGACGCTTAAACCGAGCAGCGGAAACTAAAAAAGGGCCTTAAAGGCCCTTTTTTAGTTAGTCGATGTTCTCTCAGCTCTTTTTGAAGTTCTCGATGGAATCCAGAATCTCCTTCTTGGCTTCGTCGGCATCGCCCCAGCCTTCTACTTTTACCCACTTGCCGGGCTCAAGGTCTTTGTAGCGCTCGAAGAAGTGCGCAATCTGCTGAATCAGAATTTCTGGCAGATCTTTGTAAGACTGGATGTTGGCATAGATGGGGGTGGTTTTGGTTACCGGTACTGCCAGCAGTTTGGCATCTTCGCCGGACTCGTCGGACATTTTTAAAACGCCAATTGGACGACACTTGACCACGCAGCCGGCTTGCAGGGCGAAGGGCATCACAACCAGGACGTCTACCGGGTCACCGTCGCCGCACAGAGTATTGGGGACGTAGCCGTAATTGCAGGGATAGCGCATGGATGTTCCCAGAATACGGTCAACAAACAGCGCTCCAGAATCTTTGTCGATCTCGTATTTGATCGGGTCGCCCCCCTGGGGAATTTCGATGATGACATTAACTTCTTCGGGAGGATTTTTACCTGTGGGAACAGAGTTTAGGCTCATGACTGAATTCCTGATGGCAAGTGAAATGAGAAAAGAGCGGCATTCTAGCACAGAGGTTTGCGCAGACAATTTACCTCGGTAAAGAGCGTTATTTCAAAGATGAAGGTGCAGGTACGCCATGCTAAGCTGCGGCGCTGATTGTTTCGGGGACGGATTAATGCAGCACATTCATATTCTCGGCATTTGCGGAACCTTTATGGGCAGCTTAGCGCAGCTGGCCAAGGCGAAGGGATATCAAGTCACTGGCTGTGACCACCACGTTTACCCGCCGATGAGCACTCAATTGGAGGCTGCGGGTATAGAGCTTATCGAAGGATTTGACCCCAGCCAGCTGGAGTTAAAACCCGACCTTTTTGTCGTGGGAAATGTGGTTACTCGGGGCAACCCGTTAATGGAAGCCATCCTTAATCGCAACTTGCCTTATACCTCTGGCCCCCAATGGTTTGCTGAGCATGTCTTGCGCGACCGCTGGGTGTTGGCGGTGTCGGGTACGCATGGCAAAACCACAACCAGCAGCATGTTGGCGTGGATACTGGAATTTGCCGGCTTTGAGCCCGGCTATTTAATCGGCGGAGTGCCAGAAAACTTTCACACCTCGGCCGCTCTTGGTGCCTCGGCTTTTTTTGTGGTGGAGGCGGACGAATACGATTGCGCGTTTTTCGATAAACGCTCCAAGTTTATTCACTACCGGCCGCGCACCTTGATAATGAACAATCTGGAGTTTGATCACGCGGATATTTTTCCCGACTTGCAGGCCATCCAAACCCAATTCCACCACTTGGTACGCACGGTCCCCGCGGATGGTTTGATTATCTACCCACAGGCGGATCAAGCCCTGCAGGATGTATTAAAAAAAGGCTGTTGGACGCCTGTACAAACCTTAGGTAGAGACTGGGAATATCGCTTGTTGCAAGAAGATGCCAGCCACTTCGCGGTGGCGTTTTCCGGTGAAAATGTTGGTGAGGTGCGGTGGAAATTGCCCGGGCTTCACAATGTTCACAACGGGCTTGCGGCTATTGCCGCCGCTCGCCACGTGGGCGTTGAACCGGGAGTGGCGTGCGAAGCGCTAACCCAGTTTGTCGGTGTTAAACGGCGTATGGAGCTCGTCGGCGAGGTAAACGGCGTGGCCATTTACGATGATTTTGCTCATCACCCCACGGCTATCCAAACTACCCTCGCCGGCGCGCGCGCGCAGCATCCCAAGGCGCGCATTACTGCGATTATTGAGCGCCGCTCCAACACCATGAAGCTCGGTATCCACCGGAATGCTCTGAAGCAGGCGTGCACCGCAGCGGATGTTGTCTATTGGCTCGAGACGGAACCATCGGCTTGGTCTTTGGCCGGTGCCTCCGCAGACGGCGACACCGAGCATCACATTTGTCGCAGCACTGCAGACATAGTGTCCCGCGTGGTGGCGAATAAGGTTCCCGGTGAGCGAATCATTGTGATGAGTAATGGCGCCTTCGATGGCATTCATCAAAAGCTACTGGCCGCGTTGCGAGGAAATTATGAGTAAAACGATCACGCTGGCGATTACGGGCGCCTCCGGCGCTCAATATGGCCTGCGGCTGTTGCAGGTGCTCTTGGCGGCCGACTGCCGTGTTTACCTGTTGATCTCCCGCGCGGCGGAGGTGGTGATTCGTCGGGAGACAGACTACCGGATACCCGAAGATTTTGCGGCACAACCGGCCTGGCTGCACGAACAGTTTCCCGCGCCAGAAGGGCGCTTGACCTTATTCGGCCGCGACGATTGGTTCTCGCCCGTCGCGTCGGGTTCGGGGGCACCGGAGGCGATGGTGATTTGCCCGGCCAGCGGCGGCACTTTATCCGCTTTGGCCAGCGGAGCCAGTAATAATCTGATAGAGCGCGCCGGCGATGTCGCGCTCAAAGAGCGGCGCAAGCTTGTCCTTGTGCCCCGGGAAAGCCCCTATTCGCAAGTCCATCTTGAAAACATGCTGAAGCTGACTCAAATGGGCGCCATTATCTTGCCGGCGAGCCCCGGCTTTTACCAATATCCCAAAACCATCGACGACCTAGTGGACTTTGTCGTGGCGCGTATCCTCGATCAATTGGATATAGCGCAAGCGTTGGTGCCGCCTTGGGGGTCAACCAATAATCTGGGGTCAACCAATAATTAGGTAGGTCACCAGGGCGACCACCGCGAGCACCAGACTGACGGCGATCACTTTGACTGCGAGTGGATATTCGTCCTTGGGCGAATCCTCATCGACGCGATTACCCGGCGATGTGGACCGAGTTTTCCAGC
>CAYZVN010000098.1:2972-10202 GCA_964482025.1 uncultured Saccharophagus sp.
TTGGGCGAATCCTCATCGACGCGATTACCCGGCGATGTGGACCGAGTTTTCCAGCGCTTGGGAAGCTCTTCAAAAGGAGGTTCAGCAGGCTTTTCGATGACAGGGGGCGGGCGGCGGATTTGTGTGGCTTCGTCATCGTTAGACGCAGTGGCACGAGGGCGTGCCGCAGGGCCATAAAGCCGAAAGCTATAGACGTCAAAACGTAATTGATCCCCCGGGTAGGCGATTCCCTCGGTAATCCGCAGGTCGTTGATGAAAGTTCCGTTTGCCGAGTTAAGATCGCGAACCAGGATGCCATCACCGAGGATCGTGAGTTGGGCGTGCTCGCGAGACAAATGAGTTCCGGCAAAAATCATATCGCAGTGACTTGCTCGGCCGACCTTTATTGGGAGATCAGGAGTGCGTGCGTCTACTGGAAACTCTTGGCCTCGAAGCCAGCTTGAGCACGCCACTAAGCACCATTTAGGTTGAGTTCCTGGAACTAGGGGATCCTGCACCTCCAGCTCAACCTCACCAATTTTTAAACGGTCACTGTGATGAAGCGGCTTTTGTGTCACGCGTTGATCATTGACGAAGGTTCCCGCCGGACTTGCCAAATCCTGGAGGAGGAACTGGCCGTCGGCATGGACAATTTTTACGTGATGTGGCGCGATGGTTGGGTCTGTGATCACCAAATGATTGTCGCTCGCGCTGCCGATGGCGAACGACTTATCCGCAACCCAGGCGGACTCCTGACGTTGGTCTGTAAAATGAATTTTCAGCATTGTGTAGTGCCGGGCCGCAAGGCGGCTGGAGAGCTCGATTTGGGCAGCACTGCTTAAGCTGCGGCGATAGGCGATCCCTGATGCTCGACGATCAACTGCGGGAACCCGGCTGTAAGCAATGTAACAGCCCGGCGCCATTTATAAGGGGTGGCATCATAGAGTTTTTCGCGACATTTTCAATTGCGAAGAGATAAAAGGCAGCCAAGGCCGTGATCATTTCTCGCACTGTAAAAGCGCTTGCCATTTTGCTGCACCAGTTGGGATAGACCGGTTAGAATGGCGCGCTTTGCCATATGCGAGGTCGTCTATGTCGGATAGAACCGCCAAAGTGCGAATCCATTACTGCACCCAGTGTCAATGGCAACTGCGCGCAGTGTGGATGGCGCAAGAGCTGCTGGCCAGCTTCGCCGACGAGCTTTACCAAGTAATTTTGCAACCCGGAACGGGCGGTGTTTTTGAGATTTGGGTCGATGAACACTGTATCTGGGAGCGCAAAAAGGATGGCGGATTTCCAAGTGCCAAGGAGCTCAAATTGCGGGTGCGAAACCATGCGTTTCCAGAGAAATCTTTGGGAGCTCATATCGAACGTCAGCCCAAGGAGTAGTCGTAGGGCGGCTAGTCCTCCTCTTAAGGAGTTTTTATGATTTATCGTTTTATTGATGCATGGCTTAGAGGTGTTACAGGTTCACCTCGACTGGTGCTCGGCTTAATTGTTGTTTTGGTCATCATTGCCGCGTTCGGGCTTCCTCGGTTCAAACTAGATGCCTCGGCGGATTCACTAACGCTAGAGAATGATCAAGACCTCAACTACTTTCGTGAAACCGCGAAGAACTATAGCAGTGGCGATTTTTTGATCGTTACTTTCACGCCTAAACAAGATCTCTTCAGCGATGAATCCCTGCAATTATTGCGGCGGTTGCAAGATGATCTTTCCGCCATCGAAGGCGTTTCCAGCATTAACGGCATTTTAAATGTCCCCCTGCTGTTCAGTCCCAAGCAGTCACTGCGAGAAATCGCCAAGGATCCTCGTACCTTGGAGACGCCCGGCATCGATCGGGAGCTCGCCAAGCAGGAGTTTCTGCAAAGCCCGATTTACCGCGAAATGATTCTCGGCCCTGATGGCCAAACGACCGCGCTGCAACTCAATATTGCTGTTGACTATCACTACATCGAGCTGGTGCAGGAGCGCGATGCCCTGCGCGCAAAACGCAGTGAGCAGGGCCTGTCGGAGGCAGAAGAAAAAGCGCTAGAGGAAGTCAGTCAAGAATTTCTCGAGTATCGAACGGCGAGTGAAGCCCGCGCCCATGCTCGCGTGGATGAAGTCCGCGAAGTGGTGGCCCGCTATGCGAATCAAGCGGAGATTTTCGTCGGGGGTGTCACCATGATTACGGCGGATATGATCAGCTTTATCCAGAAAGACCTGGTGGTCTTTGGTTTTGCCGCAGCCGTCTTTATCGCGTTGGTGCTGGCCGTTATCTTCCGCTCCCTGCGTTTTGTCGTGATTCCCATGGTGGTGTGCTTCACCACCATCTTTTTGATGCTTGGCTTGCTGAGTTGGCTTGATTGGCGATTGACGGTGATCTCAAGTAATTTTGTCGCCTTGCTGTTAATTCTCACTATGTCGATCACCATTCATTTGACGGTGCGCTATCGAGAGTATGCGGAGAAAAATCCAGACTGGACACAGAAGCAAATCGTAAGCGAAACCGTTCGTTACATGATGGTGCCTTGTCTTTATACGACGCTGACGACCATGGTGGCATTCATGTCCTTGGTGGCCAGCGGCATCCGACCGGTGATTGACTTCGGCTGGATGATGACCATTGGCTTATCCATTGGGCTGATGCTGGCCTTCTTGATTTTGCCAGCGTGCTTGATGCTTGTACCCCGACAAGAAGTGCAGCCGCTATCGCAAAAAAATAAAGAAACGAGCGGTCGCAAGCCGCTGACGGCTTACTGCTCCGAGTGGATTGAGCGTCACGGTACTGCAGTGGTGGTGATTAGCTTGGCGGGGCTGGTACTGGGTATATGGGGAATCTCTCGCCTGGAAGTGGAGAACCGGTTTATCGATTACTTCCACGAAGATACTGAAATCTATCAAGGGCTTTCTGTTATCGATCAAAAGCTCGGCGGCACCACATCGCTTGATATCGTAATTAACGCGCGCGCTACGGGCAGCTTTATTGCAGACGACAGCAGTGCCGAAGCCTTTGTCGACGAAGACGATCCTTTCGCGGAAATGGAGTATGCCGAGGAGGGCGACCCCTTCGCCGACTCGAACTTTACCGAAGAGGATGACCCTTTTGCGGACGCCGGTGCCTCGACAGAACAAAGCAGCCAAGGCCCGAGTTATTGGATGACCGTTGCCGGCTTGCAGCAAGTGGAACAGATTCACGATTATCTGGAAACACTGCCGGAAGTGGGTAAGGTGCAGTCGTTAGCGACGCTTTATAAAGTGGGTAAAGAAATCAATGGCAGTCTCAACAACTTCGAGCTCGCGGTTATGGAGAGGGCGTTGTCGGAAGACATCCGCGAGGTACTTGTTGATCCTTATCTGTACGGTGCAGAGGAAACGCGAATTACCATGCGGGTTAAAGACTCTTTCCCGGAGTTAAAGCGTGCGGAATTAGTAGAGCGCATCCGCCAGCATCTATCCGCAGAGCTGCAGCTGGATGCCGATCACTACCGCTTTACCGGCCTCTTAGTGTTATACAACAACATGTTACAAAGCTTGTTTCACTCCCAAATTGTCACCATGGGCGTGGTGTTTTTCTGCATTATGCTGATGTTTGTTATGTTATTCCGCTCGGTGGTGGTGGCGGTTGTTGCGATATTGCCCAACGCCCTGGCTGCGGTGATTATTCTCGGTGGAATGGGGCTTGCCGGTGTACCTCTGGATATGATGACCATTACGGTTGCGGCGATCACGGTGGGAATCGGTGTGGACGACGCCATTCACTACATCCACCGGTTTAAAAAGGAAGTGGCAATGGATGGCGATTACGTCGCCGCCATGCATCGTTCTCACTTCTCCACTGGTCGCGCGATGTACTACACCTCCGTCATTATTATTTTCGGATTTTCCATCATGGTGTTGTCGGCATTTATTCCAACGATATATTTCGGCCTGCTGACGGGCTTTGCCATGTTTGTTGCGCTGCTCGGCGCGCTCTTTTTGTTGCCGAAGTTAATCCTGATGGTGCGACCGTTCAAAATTGCCGCCAGCTAAGCTTCGGTAATTTGCTCCCAAAAAGCCCGAACAATCGGGCTTTTCAAACGTCTTGCCAGCACGCAAAGGCCCACCTCATAGGGCTTAAGTTGAGGCTGGTGAGGGTGTAGTCTCACGCCTTCCGCTAAGGGGCTGTTGTCCAATACAATTTTGGGCACCAGTCCAACTCCGAGCCCCAGGCTCACCATGCTGACAATCGCTTCATGCCCCGCCACCCGCGCATAAATTTTGGGGACGATACGACCTTTGCGAAACCACGCGTCCAAGCGGTCTCGCGCCACGCCGCGCTCCGATACGATATAGGGAACGGACTGCCAGTACTCCATCGAGCCGCCCTGATCTACCGGCCAATCCAATGGCTGAATGAGCAGCAGTGGGGAGTCGATGATTTTTTTAAAGTGGATTTCCTGCGGCATGACGTCCTGGCGCGCGGCAATTGCAACATCTTCGTGGCCGGCGACAACGCGATCAAGCGCTAATGCCGGGTCTCCGGTGTGCAATTTAAGCTCAATCGCGGGGTGTGCTTGGCGGAAGTCTTTGAGGATTTTGTAAAGAAACGAATAGCTAGCGGTGACCGAGCAGTAGAGGCTGAGCGAACCTTGCAGCAATCGAGAGCTGCTCTGGATGCTATCGCGTAAGGTTTCCCATTGCCTCAAGGTCTCACGGGCGAACTTTGCCAGCTGCTCACCTTGAGCGGTCAGCACCACCGATCGATTATCGCGGATAAAGAGCGGCGCACCTAAATCCTCTTCGAGCTGTTGAATACTGCGGCTGAGAGTTGACGGGCTAACGTGGCTGAGCTCCGCTGCGCGATTGAAATGCAGGGTTTCGGTTAGAGTAATAAATAGCTTGAGCTTGGCGAAGTCCATAAGCTTGTTGCGCAAAGTGAAATATGAGGTTCCGAATATATCATTTTACTCAACAATCGCTTCCGCCTAAAATGCCCCGTTCTTCAAATTCAACACTCAGTAGCAAGGGGTTCTATATGCAGGTTTATTACGATAAAGACTGTGATCTATCGATTATCCGCGGTAAAAAAGTGGCCGTCATTGGTTACGGCTCTCAAGGGCATGCACACGCCAACAACTTAAAAGACTCGGGAGTTGATGTGGTGGTAGGCCTGCGTTCAGGCTCTGCGTCTGTGCAAAAAGCCGAGAAGTCCGGCCTTAAGGTGCTGCCTGTTAAAGAGGCAGTCGCAAGTGCCGACCTGGTTATGATCCTGACGCCAGATGAGTTTCAATCACAGTTGTATCGAGACGAAATCGAGCCAAATCTCAAAAAAGGCGCCACTTTGGCGTTCGCCCACGGCTTTTCTATCCACTACAACCAAGTCGTTCCGCGTGCGGACTTGGACGTGGTGATGATTGCACCCAAAGCCCCTGGTCATACGGTTCGCTCCGAGTTCGTCAAAGGCGGTGGTATCCCCGATTTAGTCGCGATTCATCAGGATGCTTCCGGCAAAGCTAAAGAGGTTGCCCTCTCTTATGCGAGCGCCATCGGCGGTGGTCGCACGGGTATCATCGAAACCACTTTCAAAGATGAAACGGAAACCGATTTGTTCGGTGAGCAAGCGGTGCTGTGTGGCGGCTGCGTAGAGCTGGTGAAAGTTGGCTTCGAGACCCTGGTAGAAGCGGGTTACGCGCCGGAGATGGCGTACTTTGAGTGCTTGCACGAGCTCAAGCTGATTGTCGACCTGATGTACGAAGGCGGCATTGCGAATATGAACTACTCGATCTCCAATAACGCAGAGTACGGTGAGTACGTCACTGGCCCCGAGGTGATCAACGAGCAATCGCGCCAAGCCATGCGCAACGCACTTAAGCGCATCCAAAATGGCGAGTACGCCAAGATGTTTATCTCTGAGGGCGCCACTAACTATCCGTCAATGACAGCGCATCGCCGCAATAACGCCGCGCACCCAATCGAGCAGGTCGGTGCCAAGCTGCGCGAGATGATGCCTTGGATTGAAGCCAACAAAATCATCGACAAAACTCGCAACTAATACTCCCTCCAGCTGCGCTGAGCCTCAGCGCAGCTTTCCCAATTTCTCCCCATAGCCATGGATTAGAGGCTGTTATACCATGCCCCACGTTTGTGAAAATGCAGGTATCCAGGCCTGCGTACCGACAACGTTCACGAAAAAGGGCTGTTATGAACAAAGAATTCGGTGAAGAACAACAAGAGAGCTCGTTGCTGAACATAGTGGATGAGCACGAGGAAGAAGTCGTAACCCCTTCGGGCAAGAAAGAGCGGCATAAAGGGGTCTATTTGCTGCCTAACTTGTTCACGACGGCAGCTTTATTCGCCGGCTTCTACGCCATTATCTCGGGCATGAAAGGTAATTTTGAGGCTGCCGGGATGGCGATTATTGCTGCGCAGCTTATGGATGGCTTCGACGGCCGCATCGCGCGCCTGACAAACACCACCAGCGCATTCGGTGTCCAATACGACAGCTTGTCGGACATGGTGTCGTTTGGCCTTGCCCCATCCTTGGTCATCTTTAGCTGGGGGCTGGAGCCTCTAGGAAAGTTTGGTTGGGCTGCGGCTTTTCTGTTCGCCGCCTGCGCCGCTCTTCGATTGGCGCGCTTCAATACGCAAGCCGAGACGGTTGATAAGCGTTACTTTGTCGGTCTTGCCAGTCCCCCCGCTGCCGCGATATTAGCAACCACGGTATGGCTGTGGCATGACTCGGTTCCGCCCTATGAAGTATCGGTGCTTATCGCAATCATCACGGTAATTGTTGGCCTCCTAATGGTGTCCAATGTTCGCTATACCAGCTTTAAGGGCTTTAACTTACGAGGGCGAGTGCCGTTTGTGGTTATGCTGGCGGCACTGCTGGTTTTTGTTGTGATTGTTATGAACCCACCAACGGTATTGCTGTTGATGGCGTGTCTATACTGCCTATCGGGGCCGGTGACATGGCTTCTGGCTTACCGCAAGTCCGTCGCGGCGGCAGAGAAATCTTCGGCCCCTAGCGATGAGCAGCAAGAAGATTAAAAAAGTAGTTGACTCAATGCGGCCGCATCAAGATAATGCGCGTCCTCCGGCTCAGGGGAGAGCCAAAAGGGAGCAGGGATGAAAAAGGCGATGAGTAAAAAAAGTAGTTGCCAAGCCCGGAAAAATGCGTAGAATGCGCGCCTCACCAACACGGTGAAACACTAAAGGCCTCAGCGCTTTGGTGCTATTTAACAGACAGGATCAAGCAAAGCGTGTGGGCGCTTTAGGTTTGGTGTATGA
>CAYZVN010000099.1:0-7950 GCA_964482025.1 uncultured Saccharophagus sp.
ACCAACTTAGTCCCGGCAAAAAATAGCATAACCGCCAACGCCGGCCGCAGGTAGTGATCGGCCATACGATTGGCCAGATGGCTGCCGAGGTAAATGCCGGGCAGAGAACCGATCAATAAATTCGCCAGCAGCGACCAATCGACATTACCCAAACCTGCGTGACCGAGGCCCGCCACTAAGGTGAGCGGCACTGCGTGAGCGATCTCGGTACCAACGAGGCGAATCGTCGGCAGCAGGGGAAACAACAGAAACAATGCCACCGTACCTAGGGCTCCGGCACCTATGGAAGTGATGGTCACTACCGCGCCTAAGATCAGCCCGGTGATCACCGTGGCAATTAGCTGCTGGCGGCGAGTGAGGTGAGTAAACCAGCTGTCGTGGCGACGGCCATAGTCCAGCAGTTGCTTTTTACCCAGGATGGCGACAGCGGTCAAAATCAACGCGTAACCTAAGGTGGTGCGGATCAACGTATTCATCCGCTCCGTGTCTATGCTAATGCTGTGCAACAGCCAAAGCGTGGCCACCGCGGCGGGTAGGCTGCCCAGCGCGAGTGCGGTCGTAATGCGCCAGTCGATATTGCCTTTCTTGTGGTGGACGTGTACGCCACCGGCTTTGGTGATGGACGCATAAAGCAGATCGGTACCCACCGCGCTGGCGGGCGGCACGCCAAAGTAGAGCAGAATGGGGGTCATTAAGGAGCCGCCGCCTACACCCGTCATGCCGACGACAAAACCCACGAATAAGCCGGCAATGACACAACCAATTTGAAATTCCATGCGCACCTGCACCAGAAAGAGATCGAGGAATCGTGGAGTCGTCCCCGGCCCCGCAAAGTCAGGCAGACTACCAAGCCGATACGGGCCTGTGCCAATGGTAAATAGTTAGATATATATAGCTGAAAGTTTTAAAAACTCAGGAAGGAGGGTCTCTGACCGGCAAAACCGTTAGCGCATATCCGCAAAGACACCTTTTATTTTCCTCGCGAATAAGGTTAACTGCCGCCCGCCCGCAGCGCACCACATGTAGAAGGTTATGGATTTTTTTATCATTCTGCTCAGCACCGTACTGGTAAATAATTTCGTTTTGGTCCAGTTTTTGGGGCTTTGCCCTTTTATGGGCGTCTCCAACAAATTGGAGTCAGCGATCGGTATGGGTGCGGCGACCACGTTTGTTCTGACGCTTGCCAGTATCTGCAGCTACATGGTCCACGCCTGGCTGCTCACCCCGCTCGGCCTCACCTTCTTACGCACCATTTCCTTTATTTTGGTGATTGCTGCCGTGGTGCAATTCGCCAAGATGTTTATCGAGAAAACTAGCCCCCTGCTCTACCGTGTTTTAGGTGTATTCCTACCGCTGATCACGACCAACTGCGCAGTACTCGGTGTCGCGCTACAAAACACCAACCGGGCCCATAACTTTACTCAATCGGCACTGTATGGTTTTGGTGCAGCCCTTGGCTTCAGTTTGGTCCTGGTGTTGTTTTCCGCTTTGCGGGAGCGCCTTGCGGCAGCTGACGTGCCGGTACCCTTTAAAGGCGCTGCAGTGGGCATGATCACTGCCGGTCTCATGTCTCTTGCTTTTATGGGTTTTGCGGGCTTGGTGTAATCCCATGATCGATTTATTGCTGAACTACCCCATTATCTCTGCCCTTGCCGCACTCGGCGGGCTAGCCGTTTTCTTTGGCGCCGTTTTGGGTTTTGCCGCAGTGAAATTCAAAGTTGAAGGCGACCCGCTGGTGGAGCGTATCGATGAATTGCTGCCACAAACCCAATGTGGCCAATGCGGCTACCCTGGTTGCCGCCCCTATGCGCAAGCGATTGCGGACGGTGACACAATCAATAAATGTCCACCTGGCGGCCAAGCAACGGTGAATAATCTGGCAGATTTGCTGGGCGTTTCGGCTCCGTCTCTGGATTCCGATGCAGCCGAAGACGCCGATGTAAAGAAGGTGGCTTTTATCCGCGAGGATGAATGTATCGGCTGCACTAAGTGTTTGCAGGCCTGCCCCGTAGACGCCATCGTCGGTGCCGCCAAACAAATGCACACCATCATTGCCGATGAATGCACCGGCTGTGACCTATGTGTCGAGCCCTGCCCCGTCGACTGCATCGATATGATCCCTGTGCCCTCCACACTCAAGGATTGGGGATGGCAGATGCCGAAGCCAGCAAAAGGCCCGCATATCATCGCTACCGATAAAGCGAATCTACAGGGCGACGCAGCATGAGGCAGATATGGGATATCCACGGTGGTGTTCACCCGCCCGAAAACAAGCATCAATCCCTGCGCGCGCCTCTGGGCACCATAGCTCTGGCACCTGAATTGGTGTTGCCGCTCAATCAGCATATCGGCAACCCCGCGGTACCGGTGGTGCAGGTCGGCCAGAGGGTATTAAAAGGTGAATTGATCGCCGACGCTGAGGGCATCTTCAGCGCCTGTGTCCACGCCCCCACTTCCGGCGACATTATTGCGATTGAAGACCGGCCCATCGCCCACCCTTCGGGCATGAGCGCGCCCTGCATTGTGTTGCGCCCAGATGGAGAGGACCGCTGGACCGAGCTGGAGCCTTGCCACGACCCCGCCAGTCTTGATCACACCGCACTCGTCGAGAAAATCCGTATGGCGGGCTTGGCCGGCATGGGCGGCGCCGGATTTCCCACGGCGGTCAAGCTCAATCCGCGCTCCACCGATCGAGTGGAGACGTTGATCCTCAATGGCACTGAGTGCGAGCCCTATATCACCGCCGATGACATGCTCATGCGCGTCTATGCCGATGAGGTCATTCAAGGCGCGCTCCTGCTGGCGCGCGTTGTCGGTAATCCCCGCGAAATTCTGGTGGGCATCGAGGACAACAAACCCGACGCGATCGCGGCGATGCAAAAAGCCGCGCAAGGCACCGCAGTTGAAGTGGTCGTCTTTCCCACCAAATACCCGTCCGGCGGGGAAAAACAGCTGATCCAGATTCTCACCGGCAAGGAAGTCCCAAGCGGCAAGATTCCCGCACAAATCGGCGTCTTGGTACAAAACGTGGGCACTGCCTACGCCGCGTGGCGTGCGGTTCGTTACGGGGAACCCCTGATTGAACGCATTACCACCGTGGTCGGTGAAGCGCTCGAAGTACAGCGCAACATTCGTGTGCCTATAGGCACGCCCATCGCTCACGTTCTGGAACAACACGGTTTTGCTTCGAAAGACTGCGCTCGCATCATCATCGGCGGTCCCATGATGGGCTACAGCATCGACGACCTTCAGGTTCCGGTGGTGAAGACCACCAACTGTGTTATGGCACCGAACCACGCTGAAATGCCGCCCGCTCCACCGGCGCAAGCCTGCATTCGCTGCGGACTGTGCGCTGAGGTTTGCCCAGCCAGCCTGTTACCGCAACAGTTATATTGGTACGCGCAAGCGGAGGATTATCAGCGCCTCGAAAGCCACAACCTCTTCGACTGCATCGAGTGCGGTGCCTGCTCCTTTGTCTGCCCCAGTGCCATTCCTCTGGTGCAGTATTACCGCGCCGCCAAAACCTCCATTCGCCGAATCGATGCCGAAAAGCAGAAGGCCGACCGCGCTCGCGAGCGCTTCGAGCAGCGCAAAGAGCGCATCGCCAAGGCGGAAGCCGAGAAAGAAGCCAAGCGCCTAGCGCGCAAGCAAGCGGCCGAAGAAGCCAAAGCAAAATTGGCGCAACAGAAGCCTGCGGCCAGTCCCGTCGCGGCCGCAGAAGACAAAGTATCGAGCCCATCGAGTGATCTCGAAAGCCAGAGCAAGAAGCTGGCGCGCCAGATAGAGAGCGCGCAAAATCGCGTTCAACACTTGCACCAGCAAATTGAGGAGTGCGAAGACGCGGCTCGCCGCGACGCCCTGACCGCGCAGCTTCGCCAAGCGGAACTGCGTCTGGAAGACGCTCGCAAAAAGCGGGACGAGCTGGAGCGCGGCCTTAGCTTACCGCTGGACCAGCGCCTCCAGAAGGTTGCCGAGCGACTTGAAGCCTCGCCACTGGACGCCCAACGCAAAGCCGTCAGCACCATCGAAAAGCGCCTCGCAGTAGCGATCGAAAAAATGGAGGAAGCTGCGCGAGAGCAAAAACCGACGCTCCCGGCCTTGACCCAAGGCGTGGAAAAGCTGCGGCAAAAACTCGCCGATGCACAAGCAGAGCTTGCGAGCCTGCAACAG
Organism: uncultured Saccharophagus sp.; assembly: GCA_964482025.1. Lineage (GTDB taxonomy): Bacteria > Pseudomonadota > Gammaproteobacteria > Pseudomonadales > Cellvibrionaceae > UBA5868. Next base: position 4,171 of record CAYZVN010000099.1, read on the forward strand.
CAGCCGACCACAGGTGAAACACCCGCCCCCCCAGAAGATGCAGCAGCCGCCGCCATTGCTCGCGCCCAAGCTAAAGCGGCTGCCGCAGCTGCGATGAGCCCTGAAGAAAAGCGCGCAGAACAACTGCAGTCGCTGCAAAGCCGAATAGAAAAAGCACGAGCCAAACTGGCAGATGCCGAAGCCAGTGGCAGCGAGCACGTTGACGCCTTGCGCACCGGCCTCGAAAAACTCGAAGCCAAACGGCGGGAATTGGAACAGCAGGGGTAATAATGGCCAATTTCATATTTCACAGAGAGCGCAATTAGCCATGGCATTTATTCGCGTCTCCTCGCCTCACACCCACAGTGCCAACACGACCGCCGGGGTTATGCGTTTAGTGCTGCTGGCGACGATGCCAGGTGCACTGGCGCTGACGCTCTACTTCGGTCCTGGCACCCTGATCAATCTTGCCCTGGCCTGCCTCTGCGCTCTGATCTTTGAAGCAACAGTCCTAAAAATGCGTCGGCGCCCAGTGATGTTTTATCTGCGCGACTGCAGCGCGCTGGTAACCGGAGTCTTGCTCGGCCTTGCCCTGCCACCATACTGCCCCTGGTGGGTGGTAGTGGTCGGCATGTTCTTCGCGATTGTGGTCGCTAAGCATTTGTATGGTGGTCTGGGCTATAACCCTTTCAATCCCGCCATGGTGGGCTATGTGGTGTTGCTGATCTCTTTCCCACTAGAGATGAGCCAATGGGCCACTCCGCTCGGCGCACTCGCCGACGGCTCGTCACTCCCCTCGGTTGCCGATGCACTGACCAAAGTTTTCAGCGGCGGTCAGATTGACGGCTACAGTTCGGCCACGCCGCTGGATACCTTGCGACAAAACAGTGGCAAAACCGTTAATGACCTGTATGCCAGCATGCCGATTTTTGCCAGTGGTCGCTGGGCCGGCAATGGCTGGGAGTGGGTCAATGTTGCGTTTCTGCTCGGCGGCCTGTACCTGCTGTACAAAAAAGTATTCACCTGGCACGCGCCGGTCGCCATGCTGGTCAGCCTCGGCGTGTTGGCCGCCGTGTTCTACGATAGCGGCAGCTCCAACAGCGCCGGCTCACCGCTCTTCCACTGGCTTTCTGGCGCCACCATGCTCGGCGCATTTTTTATTGTCACAGACCCTGTGACCTCGGCGGTGAGCACCAAAGGCCGATTGATTTACGGTGCCTGCGTCGGCATTTTGGTGTTCGTTATTCGCAGTTGGGGCAATTATCCGGATGCGGTGGCCTTTGCGGTATTACTCATGAATTTCGCCGCCCCTTTTATTGATTACTACACGCTACCGCGCACCTACGGGCACCAAAAAGCCCCACGCGCCACTGCCAAAAAGCCGGAGTGAGCGCCATGCTAGGTCGATCCATTCGTCAAAATAGCGCACTACTTGCCGGCTTTGCCGCGATTACCGCAGGCTTGATTGCGCTGACCTTCCAAGTAACCGCTGGCCGTATCGCCGAAGCTGAGCGCCGCGCAGCACAGAGAGCGCTCTTTGAATTAGTGCCGCAGAGCCGTCACGATAACGACTTGCTGAGCGACACCTTGGTCGCCTCGGAGACGGCCGCCACTGCCTTAAATATGGGAGATCCAAAGTTGATTCACGTGGCCCGCCAGAACGGCGAGCCAGTGGCGTTTATTATTCCCACCACAGCGCCCGACGGCTACAGCGGCGAGATTAAATTACTGGTGGGCGTAAATATCGACGGCTCCGTCGCGGGCGTGCGAGTGTTGCGCCACAATGAAACGCCAGGCTTGGGCGATAAAATTGAGCTGGCTAAAGACACCTGGATTCTTTCCTTCGACGGTAAGTCTCTCAATAAGCCCACGGCAGATAACTGGGCAGTCAAAAAAGACGGCGGTGACTTCGATCAATTTGCCGGAGCCACCATCACCCCCAGAGCGGTGGTGAAGCAAGTCAAGCGCGTACTGCAATACGTACAAGAGCAGCGCGAGATGCTGCTGGAAAAAGCGCGCGCCACTGCAGCTGTCGAACCATGATCATGAGGCATTGCATATGAGTCAAACTCGCTATGGCGATATCGCCCTGCAAGGGCTGTGGAAAAATAATCCGGGTTTGGTGCAGCTCCTTGGCCTCTGTCCGCTGCTCGCCGTAACCGGCTCTGTGGTCAATGCGCTGGGGCTTGGCATCGCTACTCTATTAGTTCTCACCGGTTCCAATTTAGCGGTGTCTTTGATTCGCAATGCAGTCAGCGATGCCGTGCGCCTGCCTGCCTTTGTCATGATCATCGCCGCTTTTACCACCTGCACAGAATTACTCATGCAGGCTTTTACCTACGAGCTCTACCAAATCCTGGGGATTTTTATTCCTCTTATTGTCACTAATTGCGTGATCCTCGGCCGCGCGGATGCATTCGCCAGTAAAAACGCGCTACTCCCCGCTGCCGCCGACGGCATTATGATGGGCAGCGGTTTTTTGTGGGTGTTACTCGCGATAGGTTCGATCCGCGAAATTATCGGCAATGGCACATGGCTCGCCAATATGCATTTGCTCTTTGGCGAAAGTGCGCGCAGCTGGCAAATAAATGTGTTTGGCGAAGGCTATCCCGGATTTCTGGTCGCCATACTGCCACCGGGCGCTTTTCTCGTCGCAGGGCTGTTAATTGCGCTTAAAAATATTATTGATGCGCGCATTGAAAAGCTCCAAGCGGCGCGTCAAGTTCGCGAACCCAAAACCAATCGTCGAGTTCGCACCACCGGGCAAATTGCCTAACTCATAAGTAGGGGCCACCTCGATTAGTAATTAACGCATGCCCGCGCATACCCCAAATACGGCAGCGTTTTAAGTTAAAAATTTCGAACACCACCGGAGCAAAGCTAACGGGTATTACGACTTTACTCCGGATAGGGGATTCGAGAAAAAATAGCGTAATTTATCCGATATTTAGCACATCAAAATGTTCGCGTTATCTATTCTTTGACCATAAGATTTTTGCGCACGCTCTTCCCACTTTTTGCTATTCAAATCCTCCTCCACCGGCTCTTGCAGAACAAGATTCCCTGCGGAATACAATAAGCGGTAAGTGCCGTAAACGCACAATTAGCATTGGCTCCCAGTGTCGACAAATTCCGGTGTCACAAACGTTCCAATTTTGTGACAATAGCGCCTTTTTTATGTGCTGACATTTGGGTATCCATAATGAAAGATTCGACCGCTACGCTGGAGGGGATGCACTGGTTGATCCGCTACGGTGTATCTCTAGCGTTCCTCCTTTTGACTCTCCTCTATGCCCTCACGATTTCGCCCGGCAATGGCGGCTATCTGCTGGTCTTCGCCGCCGTCGTCGGCGCTTACATGGCAATGAACATAGGGGCAAATGATGTCGCGAACAACGTAGGCCCGGCGGTCGGCTCCCAAGCCTTGGGGCTGGGCACCGCTATTTTACTCGCCGCCGTATTTGAAGCTGCCGGAGCCCTGATCGCCGGAGGCGCCGTGGTATCCACCATCAAGTCCGGCATCATCAGCCCCGAACAAGTGGAAGACACCCGCACATTTATCTGGTTGATGACCGGAGCGCTGATCGCCGGCGCGGTATGGCTTAACTTTGCCACCTGGCAAGGCGCCCCGGTCTCCACGACCCACTCCATTGTGGGAGGTGTACTAGGAGCAGGGGTCGCGGCGGGGGGAATGGACATCGCCAATTGGTCGAACCTCATCACCATAGCCGCAAGCTGGGTTATCTCTCCGGTTATGGGCGGCCTTATCGCCGCTGCTTTGCTGATGTTTATCAACAAAGC
>CAYZVN010000099.1:8050-10119 GCA_964482025.1 uncultured Saccharophagus sp.
CTGAGCTTCGCCCATGGCGCCAACGATGTCGCCAATGCCATTGGGCCATTGGCGGCGATCTACGACGCCCTCCACACCGGCATTATCTCGAATAACGCCTCAATTCCTCTCTGGGTGATGGTGATAGGCGGGGGCGGGCTCGCAGTGGGCTTGGCAACCTTTGGGCCGCGCTTGATTCGCACCGTCGGCGGCGAAATTACCGAGCTGGATAAATCCCGTGCTTATTGCATCGCCATGGCGGCAGCAGTAACGGTTATTATGGCCTCCCAGCTGGGCCTACCGGTAAGCTCCACTCACATCGCGCTCGGCGGCGTGTTTGGCGTAGGCTTTTTGCGCGAGTTTTTGACAACCCACTACGCAAGCAAGCTACGCAGCATCCTTAAGCACTACGACGAAGAAGAGCGAATCGAACTGCGCGCTTATCTGCGCAACTTCCAGACCGCAGATCTGGAGGAGATGCAAGCGATGCTCAAGCGCGCTAAGCGCCACCCTGAAGAAGTGCCGCTCACTAAGAAACACCGCAAACGCCTGAAAAAGATCTACCGTCAAGAATTGGTCAAGCGTCAGCATCTGTACCGCATTGCGGCCGCCTGGGTGATCACCGTGCCCGCATCCGCCATCCTTGGCGCACTGATGTTTTTTATGCTGCGCGGCGCCCTGCTCTGATAGCAAAGACCCCCGCAAAGAACGGGCGCGGCTTGTTATAATGCCGCGCCTTTTTTCGTCCAGGGCGTTCAACCTACCTTATTACCGTCACTGCCAGAGGATATGACTTTGCAACTCAATCAAGCGACACCAGCACAACTGCAACAATGGGAGCGCGAACTCGCTGAGGAATACAGCCGGGTGAAGGCGCAAAACCTCAATCTCGACCTCACCCGTGGCAAGCCCTCTGCCGAGCAGCTGAGTTTGTCCGATGCGCTGGATGGAATACTGCAAGGTAATTACCAGAGCGACTCGGGGGTGGACACTCGCAACTACGGCGGCCTAGATGGCATCCCCGAAGCCAAAGCCTTGGGCGAGCAAATTATGGGCGTGCCCGCCGCCAACATCCTCGCTGGCGGCAACAGCAGTCTTACCCTAATGCATCAAGCCGTCATGGCTGCGCACCTATTCGGCCTTAACGGCCCCGACAGCGCTTGGAATAAAGAAGGCAATGTCAAATTCCTCTGCCCGGTACCGGGGTACGACCGCCACTTCGCCATCTGCGAACAAATGGGCATTGAAATGATCAATGTGCCCATGAACAGCGACGGGCCGGATATGGACGCAGTAGAAGCTTTGCTGAAACAGGATTCCAGCATCAAAGGCATGTGGTGCGTGCCGAAATATTCCAACCCAAGCGGTGTGGTCTACAGCAATGCCACCGTCGAGCGCATTGCCGCGCTTGGTAACATCGCCAGCGCCAACTTCCGCGTGTTCTGGGACAACGCTTACGCGGTTCACGACCTCTCGGACACTCCCCCACAGCTGGCCAATATTTTTGAGTTGTGCGAAAAACTCGGCACTCAGGATTCCGTTCTGCAGTTTGCCTCCACCTCCAAAATCACCCACGCAGGCAGCGGCGTTGCCTTTATGGGCGCCAGTGCGAATAACCTGAAGGGCTTCCAGAAAGTCATCGGCTTTCTCACCATCGGGCCGGACAAGGTCAACCAGTTGCGCCACGTGAAGTTTTTCGCCAAACCCGGCAGCCTGCAGGAGCACATGCGCAAGCACGCGGAAATCATCAAACCCCGCTTTGCCAGCGTGCTGCGCCACCTCGAACAAGCGTTTAGCGACAATGATCTGGGCGCTTGGGAGTCAGCAGACGGCGGTTATTTTATTTCCTTCGACACTCGTCCCGGATTGGCCAAAGAAGTGGTCAAGCTGGCAGGTGAAGCGGGTGTGAAATTGACCCCAGCCGGCGCCACCTACCCTTACGGAAAAGATCCACAGGATCGCAATATCCGTATAGCGCCCACAGTACCCACCGTGAGCCAGGTGGAGACTGCCATGCAAGTATTTGTGCTGTGCGTGAAATTAGCCTCGGTGAGACAAGCGCTGAGTCAATAGAACGCCGCATGGCTATG
>CAYZVN010000100.1:0-9952 GCA_964482025.1 uncultured Saccharophagus sp.
TTAGTACTTAAAATCGCCACCCAATTCGCAGGGCCTGGATTTTCCTCGGTCGGGGACGTCTCACAGCTTTAGCTGAGGCTTTAAGCGCCAATGGTAGTACGCGGATGCCCCTTTATGGGGTTTTTTATTATCTGCTTTGGCGTTACGCGGGATATGTCCGTAACCGTCGCGCGGTGTAGTACCGCCCCGGTTGGTGAGTGAAATGGGCTTCGAGCCCATTTTTTGTTTCTGTATTGGTGCACTTATGGCTTCTATTCAGGAGCGTTTGACAGAGTTGTTTGAGCCGGTAGCCGCAGCGCTCGGATGTGAGCTTTGGGGCGTGGAGTATATGGCTCAAGGTCGCCGCGCTTTGTTGCGAGTTTATATCGATAAGGAAGGTGGCATCAGTGTGGATGACTGTGAAAGAGTCAGCCGCCAAGTGAGCAGTGTGTTGGATGTGGAAGATCCCATCCAAGCGGAATACACCTTAGAGGTTTCATCGCCGGGGATGAGTCGTCCCCTGTTCAAGCTCGAGCAGTTTGCTGTCAGCGTTGGCGAGATCGTCGCGGTACGTTTGCGACTGCCGTTCGAAGGTCGGCGCAAGTTTACCGGGCTGCTTAAGGGCATCGAAGGTGACGAAATTGTGCTCGAAGTGGATAACGAAGAATACGTACTGCCTTACGAATTAATAGATAAGGCGAACATTGTTCCTCAGTTTTGAGGTAGTGCAGAGGCATTTTCATGAAGAAAGAAATCTTGCTGGTGGCAGACGCCGTTTCCAATGAGAAAGGTGTGGATCGGGAGGTGATCTTCCAGGCGATCGAGCTCGCATTGGCGACGGCTACCAAAAAGCGCTACGACGAAGAGTCGGACATTGTAGTCACGATTGATCGACGCACCGGTGAGTATGTGACCGAGCGACGCTGGTTGGTGGTAGACGACGACACGGTTGCAGAGCTGGGCACCCAGCTCACCACTGAAGAAGCACGTGACGTCGACCCCAATTTGAAAGTGGGGGATACCCATGTAGAAGTGGTGGAAAATGTCGAGTTTGGGCGGATTGCCGCACAGACCGCGAAGCAAGTCATCGTGCAAAAAGTACGCGAGGCCGAGCGGGCCCAGATTGTCAATGAATATCGAGGCCGCGTTGGCGAGCTGGTGTCGGGTACGGTCAAGAAGGTGACCCGCGACAACATTATCGTCGACCTCGGCAACAACGCCGAAGGACTGTTGCCGCGCGAAGAGCTGGTGGGCCGTGAAATTTTCCGTATGAACGATCGTGTGCGAGCGGTGCTGTTAGATGTACGCCCAGAAGCCCGGGGGCCGCAGCTGTATCTGAGCCGCGCCTGCCCGCAGATGCTCATCGAGCTGTTCAAAATTGAGGTGCCGGAAATTGCCGAAGAGGTCATCACTTTGCGTGGCGCCGCGCGCGATCCCGGTTCTCGCGCCAAAATTGCGGTTTCCACTAACGATGGCCGTATCGATCCAGTTGGCGCTTGCGTGGGTATGCGCGGATCGAGAGTACAAGCAGTGTCTAACGAGTTGGCGGGCGAGCGTATTGATATTGTCTTGTGGAATGAAAATCCGGCCCAGTATGTGATCAACGCTATGTCACCAGCCGAAATCGAATCCATTGTCGTGGACGAGGATGCTCGCTCTATGGATGTCGCGGTGGCGGAAGATGGTCTGGCGCAAGCGATTGGACGCGGCGGTCAAAATGTGCGTCTGGCATCGGAGTTGACCCAGTGGGAAATCAACGTCATGAGCATCAAGCAGTGGGGCGAGAAGCAACAGGCGGAAGTCGGCAGCGTGAAAAACGTCTTTATGCAGGCGCTCGATATTGATGAAGATGTTGCCGATGTGCTTGTAGATGAAGGCTTCACGAGCCTTGAAGAGGTGGCCTACGTGCCGCTGGAGGAATTCCTGGCAATCGACGGTTTCGATGAAGATATAGCAGAAGAGCTTCGCACTCGCGCCAAAGATGCGCTATTGACTCAAGCACTGGCTTCGGAAGAGGAAATGAACAACCGGGAGCCGGCGGAAGATCTGCTGAATATGGAGGGGATGGACCGCGCACTCGCATACAACTTAGCGGCGCGTGGCGTTGTCACCATGGAAGATTTGGCGGAGCAGTCTGTCGACGATCTTCTGGATGTTGATGGTATCGATCAGGAGAAAGCGGCGGCGCTGATTATGAAAGCGCGGGAACCTTGGTTCGCTGACTCCGCAGAACAAACCAATTAATTGAGGTAACGAGGAATTAGAATGGCCGATGTAACTGTTAGTGAACTCGCCAAGTCTGTCGGGGCCTCGGTAGACCGACTTTTGACACAGATGGGCCAAGCTGGCCTGCCACATAAAAAACCTGGCGATACTGTGTCGGATGAAGAAAAGCAAACCTTGCTCACCTTTCTCAAAATGTCTCAGGGTGAGGGTTCGGCAGCACCCAAAAAAATTACCTTGAAACGCAAAACGACCACTACTTTGAAGACGGGCAGTGGCAGTAGTCGTAAAACGATTAATGTAGAAGTTCGTAAAAAACGCACCTACGTAAAAGTGAGCGACAACGACGCGGATACAGGAATGATCGAAGCCTCCGAGGCGGCGGAAGAGGTAGCTCTGCCTGAAGAAAGTTATGTGGAGCAAGAGCAGTACGAAGCGATGACGGAAGACAGTCGCGAAGCTGTCGCCGAGGCAGAAGAAACTCCAGTAGTTGAAGGCAGTCAGCCGGAAGAGACCGAGGCTGCTGCGCCTGCGGTATCGGCATCCGATGCGGAAGCTCCAGCTGATGACACGCCGGAACCTGCACGGGAAACCTTAACGCGCTCATCACTTGTTGACGATGCGGAAGAGCGGCGTATCCGCGCTATGGAAGCACGGATGAAGGCCCAGAAAGAAGAAGAGGAAGCCGCTCGCCGCGCCCTTGAAGAAAAGCGCAAACGCGAACAGGCGAAAAAAGAAGCGAGCAGTGGCACCGCCAAAGCGGACACATCCACAGCTAAGAAGGTCGATCCGGACGCGCCTGTGCTGTCGGCGGAAGAGCTCGCGGCTAAAGCGGAAGAAGAAAAGCATAAGTTAAGCAAAAAGAAAGACCGACCGCACGGTGAGTTCGACGAAGAGGAAGAAGCTCGCAAACACAACAAAAAAGCGGGCAAGGCCGTTAAAAAAGTAGAAATTCCAGCGCCGAAAAAAGGCTCGGCGGTATTGAGTTATCTGGATGAAGGCGACGATGAAGCCGTGCTTTCTGCGGTAACGCCGGTACGTAAAAAGAACATCACATCGCAGCAGGCGCCCACCCGGCCTGTCATTAAAATCACCAATAAACACGGTTTTAAGAAACCGACCGGGAAAATTGTGCACGAAGTGGAAATTAACGAAACAGTTGTGGTTTCCGACTTGGCTCAACGTATGAGTGTAAAAGTTGGCGAAGTGGTCAAACAGCTGATGAAGCTCGGCGTTATGGCGACGGCGAACCAATCAATTGATCAGGAAACTGCGCAATTAGTCGTTGAAGAATTTGGGCATACCCCGGTTCTAGTAAGCGCTAATGCATTGGAAGAGTCTTTGCAAAAAAACCTCTTGGATGCAGGCGGCGAGATGGTGCCGCGCGCACCCATCATCACTGTCATGGGGCACGTCGATCACGGCAAAACCTCTTTGCTGGACTACATTCGTAAAGCGAAGGTCGCCTCCGGAGAGGCGGGCGGGATTACCCAGCACATAGGTGCTTATCGGGTTAAGACCGGCCACGGTGATCTGACATTTTTGGATACTCCCGGTCACGCTGCATTTACCGCCATGCGTGCTCGCGGTGCCCAATGTACGGACATCGTAATTCTGGTTGTCGCCGCTGATGACGGTGTTATGCCGCAGACCGAGGAAGCTATTCAGCACGCCCGTGCCGCAGGTGTACCCATAGTGGTCGCGGTGAACAAAATTGATAAGCCCAGTGCAGATCCCGATCGCGTCAAAAATGAGCTGGTTGCCAAAGGTGTTATCCCAGAAGAGTGGGGCGGGGACGCACAGTTCTGCCATGTTTCGGCACTGACCGGTGAAGGCATTGATCAACTATTGGAGTCGGTCGGCGTGCAAGCCGAGATTCTGGAGCTAAAAGCGCCAGTGAGTGTGCCGGCGCACGGTGTCGTGGTTGAATCGCGCATGGATAAAGGTCGCGGTATAGTCGCCACGGTACTGGTGCAAGGTGGCCAACTGAAGCCGGGCGATATTTTGCTGGCTGGCCAAAGCTTTGGCCGGGTGCGGGCCATGACCAATGAGTTGGGCAAGCAAGTTAAAGAGGCGGGCCCCTCGGTTCCTGTGGAGATCCTGGGTCTTGATTCCGCACCAAATGCGGGAGACGAGTTCCTGGTTGTGGCCGATGAGCGCAAAGCTCGTGAAGTGGCCGAATTCCGCACCGAGAAAGAGCGTCAGGAGCGTGTGCAACGCACCCAAGCTGCCAAGCTCGAGAATATGTTTGCCGGGATGGGCTCAGGCGAGACAAAGACTCTCAGTGTGGTGCTAAAAACAGATGTTCGCGGGTCCCTCGAAGCGATTACCGCTTCGCTGTTGGAAATGGGCAACGACGAAGTAGAAGTGAAAGTTGTTGGCGATGGCGTAGGCGGTATTACCGAGAACGATATCAACTTGGCCCTTACGGCGGGGGCGATTATTCTCGGCTTTAATGTCCGTGCTGATAGCAGCGCGCGCAGATTAGCGGAGCGCGAATCGGTGGAGATTCGATACTACAGCATCATTTATCAGTTGATTGACGAAGTGAAAGCCGCGCTGTCGGGCATGCTGGAGCCGGAGCGAGTAGAAACTATTCTGGGAATTGCCGATGTGCGCGATACCTTCCGCTCACCCAAGTTTGGTCAGGTTGCCGGCTGTATGGTGGTTGAAGGTACGGTATACCGCAACAAACCCATTCGTGTCCTGCGTGATAACGTGGTGATTTTCGAAGGCGAACTGGAGTCTTTACGACGCTTTAAAGACGATGTTGCCGAAGTTCGTGCGGGTACTGAGTGTGGTATCGGTGTTAAGAACTACGACGTAAAAGTTGGCGACCAGATCGAAGTTTACGACGTCAAGGAGGTGGCGAGAACGCTCTAAGTTAGAGCGCCTCGTCGATTTATGGCAAAAGAATTTACCCGTTCCGATCGCATCGCCGATGCCGTCCAGCGCAGTCTGGCTCAGTTGATTCCGGCGGAGATACGCGATCCTCGCCTCGGCATGGTTAATATTAATTCGGTCGAGGTGGCGAGGGATCTTACTTTGGCCAAGGTCTATGTGACCTTTGTCGGGGAAGATAATCCCAAAGCTTGCCAGGAGTCGGTAGCGATTCTGAATCGAGCGGCGAGTTTTTTGCGCACTCTGCTGGGACGCGAGCTGACCATTCGCACTACGCCGCGCTTGCAGTTTTATTTCGATGAATCCGCTGTGCGAGGACAGGTGCTGAGCAATCTGATTGATCGTGCCGTTGCCGCGGATCGAGCCAACCGCCCTGACTCGGCAGCGGACGATGAGCAGGAGAGCTGATCGTTGGCACGCAAGCGTAACCACGGACGCCCAATTAGCGGCGTCCTAATTCTTAATAAACCTGCGGGTATGACGTCCAATCAGGCGCTGCAGAAAACGAAGCGCTTATTCGATGCCAACAAGGCGGGGCACACCGGCAGTCTCGATCCATTTGCCACCGGAGTTTTGCCACTGTGCTTCGGCGAAGCGACTAAGTTTTCCCAATTTCTACTCGATGCAGACAAGCGCTATATCAGTACTTTTCGTCTGGGCATTGAGACCTCCACAGCCGATATAGAAGGAGAAGAAATTGCCCGAGAGGACGCCTCGCGGGTGACGGCGGAGCAATTAGAGACCGCGTTGCAAGCGTTTCGAGGGGATATTCTGCAGGTGCCGCCGATGGTATCTGCGCTTAAGGTCAATGGACAGCCGCTCTATAAACTGGCTCGCAAAGGGCAGATGGTAGAGCGACAGGCGCGTGCCATTACGATTTATCAATTGGACATTCTGGCCATTCGCCTCGGTGAAGTGGTCGAAGTGGATCTGGATATCCGCTGCAGTAAAGGAACCTATATTCGCAGCATTGCCAGTGATCTCGGAGCATCTCTAGGTGTTGGTGGTCACGTAGCAAAACTTCATCGCGCCGCGGCGGGTCCGTTCGAAGAAACTCAGTCAGTGGCACTGGAGCAGCTGCTGGCCGAGCGCGGCGATGGAGAGCCGAATTTGTTGGATCATCATCTCCTACCACCGGATGCTTCACTGACCTCTCTGCCCAAGTTGGCGCTCAGTGATACGAGCAGTCACTACTTCTGTCAGGGGCAGGCGGTAATGGATATGCGGGTCTACCGTTTGGGAGATCAAGGTGATACAGTGCGCGTCTGCCGTGAGGACGGGGTTTTCCTGGGCCTTGGCGAAATTACCGATGACGGTTGCATTGCGCCGCGTCGGGTAGTCGTTCTCAACTCCTGAGATTCGACCCATCTGTCAATATGCACGGGTGGGCCGTTACTGTCCCGGTACTTCAGCCGGGTGCATATTCATTGAAAATACGAGGCAAATATCATGGCACTGAGTGCACAAGAAAAAGCAGAGATTCTGAAAGTTCATCAGACATCCGAAACGGATACAGGATCACCAGAAGTGCAGGTTGCGCTTCTCACTGCCAACATTAATAAGTTGCAAGGGCATTTCGCAAAAAACAAGCAAGACCACCATTCCCGCCGCGGGTTGATCCGCATGGTAAACCAGCGCCGTAAATTACTGGACTACCTGAAGTCGAAAAATGCAGATCGCTATACCGATCTCATCCAAAAACTCGGCCTGCGTCGATAATCTCCTGAGTGCCCGCAACGCGGGCACTTCTGTTTTATAAGAACGCAAGAAATAAACGTAAGGATAATAAAGTGAATCCTGTTATAAAAAAATTTCAATACGGTAACGATACCGTCACTTTGGAAACCGGGCGCGTCGCCCGCCAAGCTACCGGGGCCGTCGTGGTCACTGTAGGACAAACCTGTGTCCTCTGTACTGTGGTAGGCGCTAAAGAAGCGTCACCTGGCCAGGGCTTTTTTCCGCTTTCCGTGCATTATCAAGAGAAGAGTTACGCCGCTGGCCGCATTCCCGGTGGTTTTTTCAAACGTGAAGGCCGCCCATCCGAGAAAGAAACGTTAACGTCACGCCTGATCGACCGTCCAATTCGACCGCTGTTTCCCGCCGGTTATCTGGCTGAAGTACAAGTGATTTGTACCGTTCTGTCCGCCGAGAAAGACACCGATCCCGATATCGCAGCGATGATTGGCACGTCTGCGGCACTGGCGATTTCGGGAATTCCGTTCAATGGCCCGATTGGCGCTGCGCGGGTGGGCTACACCCAGCAGGACGGTTATATTCTCAACCCCGGTTACCAGCAGCTGAAAACCTCCGAACTCGACATGGTCGTTGCCGGAACGCGGGACGCTGTCCTGATGGTAGAGTCTGAGGCAAATGAGCTGCCGGAAGATATTATGCTGGGCGCGGTTTTATTTGGTCACCAGGAAATGCAAGCGGTTGTTCAGGCGATTGATGAGCTGGTGCGCGATGCGGGCAAGCCGCGCTGGGAGTGGCAGGCGCCACAGCCCAATACCGCGTTGATGTCGGCAATCGAGCAAGAGTTTGGTGAGTCCATTGGTGTTGCCTACAGGATTACCGACAAGAGCAAGCGCTACGATCGTTTAAATGAGCTGCGCGCCCAGGCTGCCGAACAATTTGCCGGCGAAGACAAAGACTTTTCGGCGGACGAAGTTAAAGAGATCTTCAAAACGCTGGAAATGAACATCGTCCGCAGCCGCATCGCCAATGGCGAACCTCGCATTGACGGCCGCGATGGCAAGACCGTCCGGCCTCTGCAGGTCGAAGTCGGTGTGTTGCCTAAAGTTCACGGCTCGGCTTTATTCACCCGCGGTGAAACCCAAGCAATTGCGGTGGCGACCCTGGGTTCGACGCGCGATGCGCAGACGATTGACAGCCTCGAAGGTGAGCGCAAAGAAAACTTTATGCTGCACTACAACTTCCCGCCGTACTCTGTCGGTGAGTGTGGCCGAATTGGTGCGACAGGTCGTCGAGAGATCGGCCACGGTCGTTTGGCGCGTCGAGGTGTGGCGGCGGTTCTGCCTAACGAAGCGGATTTCCCTTACACCATGCGTGTGGTCAGCGAAATTACCGAATCCAATGGTTCCAGCTCTATGGCCTCTGTGTGCGGTGCGAGCTTGGCGTTGATGGATGCAGGTGTACCTCTGCGTGCGCCCGTTGCCGGTATCGCTATGGGCTTGGTTAAAGAAGGCGAAAAGTTTGCGGTTTTAACGGACATTCTGGGTGACGAAGACCATCTGGGCGATATGGACTTTAAAGTGGCCGGTACCGCCAATGGCGTGACCGCTCTGCAGATGGACATCAAGATCGAAGGCATCACTGAAGAAATTATGGAAGTTGCCCTCGAGCAAGCTCTGCATGCGCGTCTGCACATCTTGGCGGAGATGAACAAAGTTATCGCGCAACCGCGTGAGAAGCTGTCCGACAATGCGCCGCAAATGCACACCATGAAAGTGGATCCCGATAAAATCCGCGACATTATCGGCAAGGGTGGCGCGACTATCCGTTCGATCACCGAATCCACCGGCGCGTCCGTGGACATCGAAGACGACGGTACCGTCAAAGTATACGCAGTGGACTCTGAGAGCCTGCAGGCGGCGATTTTGCGCATTGGCGAGATCACCGCCGAGGCGGAGATCGGTGCGACCTACGAGGGCACCGTTGTGCGCATCGTCGACTTTGGTGCGTTCGTTAATTTCCTGCCGGGCAAAGATGGTTTGGTGCATATCTCGCAGATCGCCCACGAGCGCGTCGCCAATGTCACCGATTATCTGAAAGAAGGCCAGAAAGTGACGGTGAAGTGTTTGGACGTGGATAATCGCGGCCGTATCAAGCTCTCCATTAAGGAGACTTTGCCACCACCGGCCCAAGCGGAAGCGGCTCCCCAGACCGAGCAAACGCCTGAATCCCAGGCATAATCGCTACTGACCAGTTAATAAGCCCGCTTCTGCGGGCTTTTTTGTTTGAGTGGCGGATAGGAACATCACTTTTTTTAAAGTAGTGAGAGTATGTACAGACTGTTAATTGGCGGCTTATTGCTGTGGTCGGCCGCTTGCTGGAGCCAAGTAGAAGAGGAAAAACCTGCGAATGCCACTTATCTGGAAGCGGGGGTTGCTTTGGTGGCACAGGGTGCAGCGGATTACCGGGGCTCCAATCATTACCGCCCTTATGCGTTGCCTCTGCCGTATTTCCTTTACCGCGGCCGAATTCTAAAAGCCGATAGAGGCGGTGTTCGCGGCGACTTTTGGTCGAATCAGCGGATGGAATTCAATATTTCCGTCGACGGCTCCTTAAACGGCAATAGTGATAACAATCGCTTGCGCAGTGGTATGCCGGATCTGGAAAGCGCGGTGGAGTTCGGCCCTTCGTTGAATGTACGTTTGACCGGCGACAGTTTGCAGAGCGGCTGGTCCATGCGTTTTCCGATTCGCGCGGTTGTCACGGTTTCGGGCGACGGCTTAAGCCATATTGGCAATGTGTTCAGCCCGCGCATTTACTGGCGGCAGCCAGACTTGGTCGGCAACTGGCGGGGATCCTTCAGCGCCGGAGCTATGATCGCTGATCGCTCCTACCACGCCTATTTTTATGATGTGCCCACAGCTTATGTAACCGAGGAGCGCCCCTTCTTCCGCTCGTCGGGTGGCTATAGCGGCAGCTTTTTACGCTTCTCGATGTATCGCCATTGGCAGGATTGGCGCTTTGGTGTGTCTTTGCGTTACGACTATCTCCGAGGGGCAAACTTTATGGACAGTCCCCTGGTGCAGACAGAGCATTATGGCAGTATCAGCATCGGGGTGATTCGCCGGCTTTGGCACTCCAGTAACTGACATAAAAA
>CAYZVN010000101.1:0-9930 GCA_964482025.1 uncultured Saccharophagus sp.
CGGTTCAACGGTTTTCAAGACCGCCGCTTTCGACCACTCAGCCAGCCCACCGGAAGAGGCGCAATTATACATAGCTTTGCGCCTTCGACAAGTCACCCTCCCTGGTTTTCGCGAAAATTATCCTGCGAACGCTTCTTCGTCAGCGCGACGTTGCGCACGTCCAGCGACTCGCGGGTCGTTGGCAGGGCGGGACAGCGGCCGCGGGTTACGTTCGATACTGACCGGTAAAGAGGTGTCCAACGGCCGCGAGCGACTGATGGAAAGTTGCACATCGGCTACCTCGGTATGCACTACCGGCTTCGGATTGGCCCGAGGGTCGTTAGCGGGCCGGATATAATTTTTGACAGGGTCCAGACCGTTTATCTGGCTCGGTGTCGGGCTCGCGTCGTCCGTTAGTTCCGTTGGCGCTTGGCTGGCGACGGGTGCCAACTCTTTAGCGGCAGTCGCCGGTGCTTCAAGCTCTTCCGTCACTGGAGCTGCGGGACTTGTCGCTGCTATAGGAGCTGCGGCTACCGCTTCCTCGACGATCACCTCAGCGCTAGGGGCAGCTGCGCTCTCACTGGCTGCCGGAGCGGATTTCTCCGGAGTAGGAGTGGGCTCTGCGTGCTCGTTGACCTGCAGGTCAGATTGGGCTGGCGCTTTCTCCTGTTCCGCCGTCACTTGCTCCTGTTCCACCACTTTGGCGGCAGAGGGGCGCTCGCGTCTGGGCGCGCGCGGTGCCGGCTGGGGGGCGACTTCCGCTGTTGCCTCGGCGGTTTCCTTCGGCGTCGCGGTACTTTGAGTCAATTGCGGCTCTAAGTTCTCTCCCATATCCAGCTTGGGCCCGCGCTGGCGCTCATTGTTGCGGCCGCGTCGCTGACTTGGCCGTCTGGGCGGGAGTGGCTCGGTTTGAGCTGGCTTTTCCGCTGCTTGGGTCTGTGTTTCGCGAGCAACATCACTGACAACGGCATCGCTCCCTTCGTTTCTGCGGCGGTTGCGGCGGTTGCGGCCGCGATCATTGCGGTTGCCCTGGCCATTAGCGTCGCGATCCGGGCGTTGCTCCTTGGTCTCCGCATCTTTGGTTTCTGGCTTGTTGCGGCTCAGATTGTCAGTAATCTTGTCGCGGTTGCGCGCATCGCGGACATCGCGGCGGTCACGTCGGTGATGGCGGCGATTGTCCGAGCGCTGATGTTTGTTGTGGGGGCGCTTAGTAGGCTCAGGCTCTTCCTCTTTTGGAGGGTTAAAGAGCGCCGCGATCGCGTTGATGATTTTTGTCAGTAAACCCGGTTGTTGTTTGTCAGCGACAGCCGCAGGTTCCACCTGTCGAGGTTCGGGGGCAACAAGCGTTGTCGAGTGTTGAACGGAGGGTTTGGGGAGTTGTGCGGTGCCTGTGCGCGCCTCTACTGCTTCTTCCAGCGCTTCTTCGGTGGTAGCAAAGGTAATCTTGTAGCTTTCTTGAGCCTCTTCTATGTCGTCATCGCGCAGACGTGTCACCTGATAGTGAGGGGTGACCATATCGGCGTTGGGAAGTATGACGATGCGCGCTTGATGGCGTTGCTCAATGTTCAGTATGGCAGTGCGCTTTTCGTTGAGGAGGAAGGTGCCGACCGTGACTGGTACCACCGCACGAATTTCGGCGCTGCGCTCTTTTTTGGCTTCCTCTTCCACCAAGCGCAAAATCGAGAGCGCTAAGGACTTGGTGCTGCGGATGGTGCCCTGGCCGGCACAGCGAGGGCAAACCTTTGAGGTGGTTTCTTCCAGCGATGGGCGCAGGCGTTGGCGCGACATTTCGAGCAGACCAAAGCGGGAAATGCGGCCAATTTGGACGCGTGCGCGATCCATGCTCAGGGCGTCCCGCATGCGATTTTCCACTTCGCGTTGGTTCTTGACCGGCTGCATATCGATAAAGTCGATCACCACCAAGCCGCCGATGTCGCGCAGGCGGACCTGGCGGGCGATTTCGTCGGCCGCTTCCAGGTTGGTGGCCAAGGCGGTTTCTTCGATGTCCGCACCTTTGGTGGCGCGCGAAGAGTTGATGTCGATGCTGACCAACGCTTCGGTCACATCTATGACAATCGAACCCCCCGAAGGGAGTTTCACTTCGCGCTCGAAGGCCGTTTCGATTTGACCTTCGATTTGAAAGCGGTTGAAGAGGGGAACTGCTTCTTCGTAGAACTTAACTTTGCCTTTGTTCTGCGGCATCACCCGCTGCATGTAGTCCATGCAGTTGTTATAGGCGTCTTTGTTGTCGACGATGACTTCACCTATGTCTGGGCGCAGATAGTCGCGAATGGCGCGGATGATGACGTTGCCTTCCTGCCAGAGGAAATGTGGGGCTTTGACTTCCTCTGCTTGCTTTTTGACGGCGTCCCAAAGCTGCAGCAGGCTGTTTAAGTCCGCCTGTAGGTCTTCCGCGCTGCGGCCGACGCCAGCGGTACGAACAATTACGCCCATGCCATTGGGTACTTCCAGTTGGCTCATGGCATCTTTGAGTTCGCTGCGATCATCGCCATCAATACGGCGTGATATACCACCCGCGCGCGGGTTGTTGGGCATCAAAACGAGATAGCGACCGGCGAGGCTGATAAACGTGGTCAAGGCAGCGCCTTTATTGCCGCGCTCTTCCTTTTCGACTTGTACGACTACCTCCATGCCTTCTTTAATGACGTCTTTGATCCGCACTCGACCGCTGTCGATGTCTCGATCCTGACGTAGAAAGTAATCGCGGGAGATTTCTTTGAGGGGGAGGAACCCATGGCGCTCCGCGCCGTAGTCGACGAAGGCCGCTTCCAGGCTTGCCTCGACACGGGTGATTTTACCTTTGTAGATATTGGCCTTTTTCTGCTCTCGTTGGCGATCCTCTATATCGAGGTCATAGAGCCATTGGCCGTCCACCATGGCAACCCGAATCTCTTCTGGCTGCGTGGCGTTGATTAGCATTCTCTTCATTCGCGTATCTCAGTTAAGAGATCGCCGCCTAGCCGGAACACCCTTGGAGAGAATCAGTAATGAAATTGCCTTGAAGAGTGATAGTGGGACCGGATATTACAGGTGTGGCTTGC
Source organism: uncultured Saccharophagus sp. (assembly GCA_964482025.1). Lineage (GTDB taxonomy): Bacteria > Pseudomonadota > Gammaproteobacteria > Pseudomonadales > Cellvibrionaceae > UBA5868. The sequence goes on from CAYZVN010000101.1 coordinate 3,042, forward strand.
CGAAAGCCTTTTGGCGGGCGCACAAAAACGCCAACCGCCAAACCTATTTGGAGGGACGGAATGTTGGCGTGCCGGACGAACCGTGGGTAGCCCACGTTATGGCTTAGGGTCTGTTCTGTCGTCAGTCTGTTCAAACTATGTCTTCATTTGGCCGGGAGATGTACATCGGCTCGGCATATGCGTTCGCCTTGTATAGCGTTTCATCGTGATTGCGGTCGTTTCGCGACAGGCAGCATTCACAGGACTGCAGACTTGAGCTTGGCTTTCGTATTTCGACGCTTTAGGCGGATGCTAACCAATACATCAGAGTGAAGCTCAATAGCAGGATCTGCTACACAGATCTCCTTATTCTTCTTGATTGTTCTTTTTCGGGCGCGCCTTTCAAGCGCGATCTCAATCTTAGTTTTGTCCGGCCGGATTGCCAGACGCCGTCTACGTTCTTTACCGGACCTGGACAACGGCCCGTTGGTGTGAATGCCGGAGAGCGCCCTTGGTGCTGCCTCTGAAATGCCGATCAGCTAATGCTTGGCAGGGCAGTGGGGTTCCGGTTGATCCACAGAAGCGGAATATAGCAGCTCACTCCTGGCGTTTCAATTTTGTGATAGGTGTCTTTGACCGGCGGTGGTTTTATCTGAGTTGCGTGAATTCCCACAGGACCTGCCGGTTGAGCTGGTAAGATGCGCGCTTTATCTTTTTGGGGGCGGAAATGACGTCGAAAGTCCAGTTATTCACTGTCAGTGAGGATGAGGAAGGGCAGAGGCTGGATAACTATTTGGTAACGCGTATGAAAGGCGTGCCGAAATCGGCCGTGTATCGGGTGATTCGCAAGGGTGAGGTGCGGGTGAATAAGGGCAGAGCGAAGCCCGATCGGCGGCTGCAACCCGGTGATGTGGTCCGGGTGCCACCTCTGCGTTTAGCTGAGGCGCAACCGGTTGCCGCCCCCGGCCAATCCCTGATCCATCATCTCCAGCAAGCCGTCCTCTATGATCGGGATGGTCTTTTGATTGTTAATAAGCCAGCGGGTTTGGCGGTCCATGGAGGTAGTGGGATATCACTTGGGCTGATTGAGGCGCTGCGGCAGATGCCGGGACACCGGGGTTTCCTTGAGCTGATCCATCGACTTGATCGTGAGACATCGGGCTGTGTGATGGTGGCGCGTAAGCGCTCTGTGCTCAAATACTTCCAGGAGCGTTTGCGTGAGCGGGAAGGCGTTAACAAAGCCTATTTGGCGCTGGTGCAGGGGAGTTGGCCAAAAAATGTGGCGGCGGTCGAAGCACCTTTGCAGCGCTACGTGCAGAACAACGGTGAGCGCATGGTGCGGGTGAGCGCGGATGGCAAGCCTTCTTTAACGCGCTTTGAGGTGCTCGAAAAGTTTGCTCAGGCTACTCTGGTCCGCGCCTCGCCGATAACGGGGCGGACGCACCAGATCCGTGTGCATGCCCTGCATAAGGGGTGTCCTTTGGTTGGTGATGACAAGTACGGGGATACGCCTTTGGCCCAGTTGTTTCGCGAGCGCGGCAGTCGCCGCTTGTTTTTGCACGCCGAACAGCTCGATTTGGCGCTTGCGGATGGTGGTTCACTTCAGGTTGCTGCCCCTTTACCCGACGACCTTGGCGATCTGCTACTAAAATTACGCCAATCCACTCGCTCTTAAGAGTGTTTCCGCTGAGCGGTTGGCCAATAAGCAAAATGATGAAAGGCGCATAGACTTAATATGCTATTTATTTTCGATTGGGATGGCACGCTCTGCGATTCCACTGGCAAGATTGTGCGCTGTATGCAGCTTGCTGCGCGCCAAGTCGGTCTTCGCGATCTTGAGGATTTTGAGGTGCTGGAGATTATCGGCCTCGGCCTGCCAGAGGCGGTGGACCGTTTATTTCCGGGCGCGCCGGTGGCCTCACTGCAAGCCTTGAGCAAAGCCTACTCCGAGGCGTTCGTGGCAGACGAGCACACACCCATGGGGTTCTTTCAGGGGGTTGAGGAGACGTTGAACCTGCTGCGCGATCAGGGCTATAAGCTGGCAATCGCGACGGGGAAAAGCCGTCGAGGACTGGAGCATATTCTCGACACTCTTAGCATGAAGGGCTTTTTTCACGGCAGCCGCTGTGCCGATGAAACCTGCTCCAAACCGGACCCGATGATGCTGCGCGAGCTGCTCACCGAGTTTCGTTGGCACCCCGAAGAGGCGGTGATGGTGGGGGACACCGAATACGATATGGAAATGGCTCGCCGCGCGAACGTACCGAGAGTGGCCGTCAGCTATGGCGCGCACATCATTGAACGACTGCAATCGTATGAGCCGGTACTGTGTATTGATCACTTTCCGGAAATTCAAAGCTTGCTGACCCATGATCCCCTGGCGGACTGAGAAAGGTTGTTATGTGGAGCTCCAAGAAATCTTCGATTGATCCTAACGATCCCAACCGCGACTGGCGCCTACTCGAGGACTTGCTGCGCGATACCTTCAATGAGCAGAAAAGGTCGCGGCGCTGGGGTGTCGTGTTCAAGTCGCTCACGTTTGTTTATCTCTTTGTTTTGATGATTATGTTTTTCGTCGGTGCGCGAGGTGGAGTCGCGGTGCCTTATGCAAAGCCGCATGTGGCGGTAGTGCGTCTTGATGGTGTTATCTCCGCCGATGAGCGCGCGAGTGCCGGAAAGGTTGGTGAGGCATTGCGCAGCGCGTTCAAAAACGATCATGCCAAAGCGGTGATTGTGGCCATTAATAGCCCCGGCGGCAGCCCAGTTCAGTCCGGTTATATTTATGACGAGATGCGCCGCCTTAAATCCGTCCATCCGGACAAAAAGCTTTACGCGGTCATCGCGGATATAGGCGCCTCGGGCGGCTACTACGTGGCCTCGGCAGCGGACGAAATTTACGCGGACAAAGCCAGTCTTGTAGGATCGATCGGGGTGACAGCATCAGGCTTTGGTTTTGTTGAAACCCTGGACAAGTTGGGCGTCGAGCGGCGGCACTTTACTGCGGGTGCGCACAAAGCGTTTTTGGATCCCTTCTCGCCGATAAACGAGGAGGAAAAGCAGTTTTGGCAGCAAGTTCTACAGGACATTCATCAGCAGTTTATTGCGGCGGTGACAACCGGTCGGGGCGACCGTTTGCAAATAACCGAGGAGATTGCGAGTGGTCTTATCTGGAATGGTGAGCAGGCGCTTGAGCTGGGCTTAATTGATGGGCTCGGCGGTGTTCGTCACGTCGCACGTGAGATTGTGGGCGAGGAAGAGTTGCGCGATTACACGGTGCGAGATTCGCCGCTGAGAATGCTGTTGCAGGATTTCGGCGTTTCGGTGGGTAAGGGCATCAGCCTGGCGCTTAAGGGAGAGGGTATTCCCGAGCTGCGCTAAAAGTGCCTGGATTTGCGCTTAAAGATGCTTGGAATGCGCTAAAGGAGATTGGATTAAAGCGTGAGCACGTCGATCTGCTCGGCCAGCAGCATGCGCGTCAAGCTGATCAGTGGCAAACCGATTAGTGCCGAGGGGTCGGGGCTCTGAATGGCTTCGAAAAGTGCGATTCCCAGTCCCTCGCACTTAAAACTTCCGGCGCAATCCAGGGGTTCTTCCTTCTTTATATAGGTATAAATCTGGCTCTCCGCCAGCGAGCGAAACCGAACTTCGGTGCAGACCACATCGACCTGGCGCATGCGCGCCGAGAGCAACGCAACCGCGCTGTAGAAGCGCACTGTCTTGCCCGAGCAGGCACGCAATTGTGCCACTGCTCGCTCTACATCGTTTGGTTTCCCCAAAATGGTGCCTTCCAGATCTGCCGTTTGATCGGAGCCTATGATTAGGCTATCGGGATAGCGGTGAAGAATATGATTCGCCTTTGCTTCGGCTAAGCGGCGGGCGAGAGCGCTGGCGGCTTCAGTGGCGTCAGGCGTTTCGTCTAAGTCTGGCGGTACGCACTCACAAGTGAGCCCCAGCTGCTTGAGCAAATCGCGCCGGTAGGGCGAGCTTGAGGCGAGAATTAAGCGGCGCTCGTCTGGTTTCATCTCAGAACCTTAGAAAACGCCAGAATCTATCACGTTTTCTTTGACAGTGCCCGGGCAAATCAATACTATTGCGCGCCTATGTCAGACGGTGCCTCAAAGAACATCCTGCCACGCGTAATCGATCCCCGCAGGTTTTGCCAGCAGGGGGTGGTTTTGTGCGGGTCTGCCGCTGTTAACGAGCTGCCGCGGCTGGCAGAACATAATGTTGTCGTCGAGCGAGTGGATGCCAATTTGACATTCACCGTCGATGAGCAGCGTAAACGAGTCGTCAAAGGTAGTGTGACGGCTGATGTTCAGGTGCAATGTCAGCGGTGCTTAGGCGCCCTGCCGCTCGCACTTGACTGTGAAGTCAGTCTAGCTGTCGTGGTGGATGAAGAGTCATCTCGGGAGCTTGCGGAAAGCTACGATCCATGGATCGTAGCCGCAGAAGAGGCTGAGCTTTACGCGATGCTTGAGGAGGAGATTCTGCTCAATCTTCCTTTTGTGGCTTACCACGACTTCGCCTGCGCGGAGCGGCCAGCCGAGCATGACATTGAGCAGAACAAACAGTCAGAAAAATCGAACCCCTTTCAGATGCTGCAGCAGCTGAAAGAAAAGATGAAACAATAGGGTCGGGATGTTTGACTCCCGATAATTTCCAGGAGAAATTGCCATGGCAGTTCAACAAGACCGTAAAACCCGTTCACGTCGCGGTATGCGTCGTTCACACGATGCACTGACAGAAAAAACGTTGTCAGTGGATCCCACCAGCGGTGAAAAGCATTTGCGCCACCACGTTACGCCCGACGGTTTCTACCGCGGTCGTAAAGTGATTGAGAGCAAAGACGAAGAATAAGGCTTCGTCGGCTATTGTCGCGGCCAGTTCATATTGCGGTTGATGCGATGGGCGGGGATTCAGGTCCCCGCCTTTGTGTTTCTGCCGCCATCAAATTTGTTCAATCAAATCCTTCCGTGAAGCTCACGCTTATCGGCGACAGTCGGCTATTGACTGACGCTGCGTCCAAACTTCCCTTGCAAATTTCTATCCTCCCTGCCGATGACCCGGTGCATATGGCTGATCGGCCCGCGAGCGCATTGCGGCGCAAGCGTGAATCGTCCATGGCACTTGCGGTGCGCATGGTTGCCAGCGGCGACGCGGATGCCTGTGTCAGTGGCGGCAATACCGGTGCCCTAATGGCGTTTGGCCTGCACTCGATTGGTACTATGCCCGGCATAGAGCGGCCCGCTATCTGTAAGGCGCTTCCCAGTAGTAGCGGCGTTTGCTGGGTGCTGGACCTTGGCGCCAATTTGGAGTGTACGCCAGCGCAGCTGCGTCAGTTCGCCTGTATGGGTGCAGCCCTGGCGCGCTTGGGTGGGGCGGACGCTCCTCGGGTCGCCTTGTTAAATGTAGGGGTAGAGCATCAGAAAGGGCGTCAATTAGAACAAGAGGCTGCCGCCTTGTTGGCTGTCCAGAGCGGACTGAATTTCATCGGGTTTGTGGAAGGGCGCGACATATATCGCGGTGTTGCCGAGGTCGTGGTATGCGACGGGTTTACTGGCAATGTGCTGCTAAAGGCGAGCGAGGGCGCCGCTGAGCTCCTCCAGCAAACCTTGAAGAACGCTTTTCAAAACAGTGTTTTGGCGCGTATTGCAAGTTGGCTTGCTCGCCCGGCTTTGTCGGCTTGGAGCGAGCGCTACAATCCTGCACGCCTGAATGGCGCGACCTTTCTCGGTCTCAATGGCGTGGTGGTGAAAAGCCATGGCGGCGCATCGGAAGAGGGGTTTATTGCGGCACTCGATGTCGCACACGAGCAGGTGACCCATCAAATAATTGCTGCAATCGCCACGGCGGTCGCGGCCTGAACTTCTTTTTTTATCTGAGAGGAATTGCATGAGCACCCAAGCAAATTTGGCTTTTGTCTTCCCCGGTCAGGGGTCGCAGCAGGTTGGCATGTTGGCGGATATCGCGGCAAAGTGGCCGTCGGTGCGCGATACGTTTGCCGAGGCAAGCGACGCGCTGGGTTACGACCTGTGGAAGTTGATCCAGGAGGGGGCTCAGGAAGAGTTGAATCTCACCGAAAATTCACAGCCTGCCTTGCTGGCGTCCAGTGTGGCGGTATGGCGGGTATTTAGTGAGCAAACCTCCGCGCGTCCAGCCTTGTTGGCGGGGCACAGTTTGGGTGAGTGGTCGGCTCTGGTATGTGGTGGTGTGCTGAACTTCGCCGATGCCGTTAGGTTGGTCCAATTGCGCGGCCGCTATATGCAAGAGGCTGTGCCCGTGGGAGTGGGCTCCATGGCAGCGATTATTGGCTTGGCGGATGATCTTATCGAAAACAGCTGCCGCGAGGCGGCGCAAGGCGAAGTGGTGAGCCCGGTCAACTACAATTCGCCCGGCCAAGTGGTCATTGCCGGCCACGTGGCAGCGGTCGAGCGCGCCAGCGAACTTTGCAAGGCGGCAGGGGCAAAGCGAGCCCTGCCTCTGCCGGTCAGTGCACCGTTTCACACCAGCTTGATGAAGCCAGCTGCAGAGCGTTTGGCAGAGCATCTCGCGGATACCCATTTCGAAGCTCCGGCCATCCCTGTCGTTCATAACGTGACGGCTAAGACGGAAAGTGACCCGGCGACCATACGCAACCTGATGGTGGAGCAAATCTATTCGCCGGTCGGTTGGGTGGCGTGTGTGCAAACTCTGGCCGGTCACGGCGCTGCCCGAGTGGTCGAGTGTGGGCCTGGCAAAGTGTTGGCGGGGCTTGTTAAAAGAATCAACAAAGAATTGGTCGTCGATAGCACGGACAGCGCCGATGCGCTGACCCAGGCCATTCAGAACCATTCATAAAATCAGTATGAGGATCCAATAGTGACAGATAAGAAAATCGCCCTGGTGACCGGCGCAAGCCGCGGGATTGGCG
>CAYZVN010000102.1:0-3688 GCA_964482025.1 uncultured Saccharophagus sp.
GAAATATTTTTGGTAAGAATTTCGGTGGTGTTTTTTGCGCGGACCAATCCCGATTCCAACATCGCAAAGCCGGCGGCCATCCACATCACCAACGCGCCGCACACCAGGAAATAAAAAGTATCCATGGCGTACTGCAAATCGTAAAGCGTATTTTCCATAGCGGTATCTCCAGCTGTGGTATCTATATGAAAGTCAAATTTATTTTTTTATTACAAAGCGTCCTCACCAGCTTCGCCGGTGCGTATGCGAATGGCTTGCTCCAAATTGGCAACAAAGATTTTTCCGTCGCCAATTTTTCCGCTGTGGGCCGCCTTGCTGACAGCCTCGACAACGGAGTCCACTTGACTGTCGGCTACCGCAACTTCCAACTTTGTTTTCGGCAAAAAATCCACCACATATTCCGCACCACGATAAAGTTCGGTATGGCCTTTTTGACGACCAAAACCTTTTACTTCGGTGACCGTAATACCTTGCACACCAATATCCGAAAGCGCTTCGCGCACAGCATCGAGTTTGAAGGGTTTAATGATGGCAGTAATCAGTTTCATGGGACTGCACCTCTTTGGTTAGCCGTGCCAGCCGCTAAGGGCAAGCTGGCACATGACACATGCAATTAAGCGAGAAACAAGGGTTAGAAGGTGAACAGAGCTTCCAGCGCAAAGGTATTTACATCCTCGTCACCAAATTCATCCATTCGGTATTCGGCAACCAACAATAAGTTGTCGCTGACTTTGTAACTGGGCGAAATTGTGAAAGCGCTATTTTCGATAAATACTGTCTCCGCACCTGCGATCTCGCCCTCAATGGAATAATCGTGGTAGCGCAAGGTGATACCGAAATCGCCCATCGCATAATTAGCCATGAGCAAGTAGCCATCGCCATCTACGTTGTCGGCAAAAGTGTCGTTGATGGGAAAGTTATCGCCGTAATCACCGACGTTATACTCCGCAGCAAAGGTGAAATTGGAGACTTGATAAGAGGTCCAGAAGTTGATGAGGTCCGTTTCCTCATCTTGGATATAAAAGAGTTTCGCGGTCCAACCTTCCACAGGGGTAATCGCCAAACCTAGTTCTGTACCCAGCGAAGTGGTGTCTCTTTCGATAGGGTCAAATGCACTGTTGACGACGGAGGCCATAATTTGGAAGACGCCGGCATCGTAGTAGGCGGAAATACCCTGCTGATAGCCGCCGTAAAAAAAGCTGCCGTAGCCGGTGCTACTGTACTGATAAAGCCCCGTGGGTTCTTCTGTTTCCCAGCCGCTGTAACTCAAAAAGCGTCCGGCTTTAATGCTGAATCTGTCGTTGAATTGCTTGGTGATAAAAGCTTGTTCGACAAAGGTTTCATCTTCACCTTCACCGGTGCCGCTCTCGCCGTACTCGATATCCACTTGCGCGGAGACACCATCGGAGCCGGTGTAGAAGAAATTCATTTCGAACTGGTCAATACCAAACTGCTTATCGGTACCTTCGGCCCAATCGGCGTCGACATAGCTATACGACATGTCGAGAAAACCGCTGACATTTAAGCCTTCTGCTAATTTAATTTCCGCGTAGGCACTGGGTACTGCTGTGGCCGCGACAACCGATGCAGCAGCGATAGCACCTGCGAGCGTTTTGCGAGTGAACTTCATGAATGCTTCCTCTAAATGATGACCGACGACTTTCTGTTGTATTTGAGCTAGGATCCATTCGCGAAATGGCTGAGCTTCGCCTGGAATAGCAGGTTCCAAGCCAGTTTTCTTTTTGCCTTTTAAATCAGAGTCTTAGTGGGAATTTAGGGTGTTTTTCGGTGATTTTTCTGGGGGTTAAAGCCCCGTTGCAGGGCGTCCGGGTGCACCATGCTCTATCCATATGCACCGGTTTTGTGCAGAATGCCGCAGCAGTGATAGTCCAGCTCGATCATCTTTTGCCAAAAGGCTTGATTAAGTTTTTTTGAATTCCAAAAAAAGAGTAGGCTTGGCGCCTACCAAACTCATCATTTCAACTGCTGCTTGGCAATTGGAGTTACATCACAACTCGCTTGGTTATTTGGAGGAAACATTAATGACATTGATTAACAAGACCTTAGTGGGCGCTGTTGCAACGGCGACGCTGGCCGCCGTCACAACGGTACCGGCCCATGCGGAAGTGTCGGCCTCTGCCGGCATCGCCAGCAGCTATCTGTTCCGTGGTCTGGATCTGGGCTCCGGCACACCGGCCGTTTCCGGTGCGCTGAACGTCAGCGGCAAGGGTTTCTATTCCGGCATTTGGGGAACGTCCGGGGATGAAGCCAGGGGCTCGAAGTACGAGCTGAGCGCTGGCTATAACGGCAAACTGGGGGGTTTCTCCTACGGCTTGGGCGCGATTAGCTACAACTATCCCTCTCAGGCAAATAGCGAATTTGGCGACTACAGCGACGCGGTGATTAACCTCGGCTACGGCCCTGTTGCTTTCGGTGCTTATATCCCCGTGGGCAAAGAAGATAGCAGCGGCGATTACGCTTATTTCACGCTGGGCGCTTCCTATCGCGACTTTTCCTTTTTGCTGGGTGTGCACAGCGACGACACAACCGGTGGCGGGGTAGTGGGCTGCGAAGTGGATCAAGGCTCCACTAAGCGCAAATGCACACCCGTGCATTTGGACGTAACCTACGCTTATAACGACAACTTGTCGTTCACCGTGAGCCAGTTTATCTCCGATGGTCCTGTTGAGGATAAATTGAAATTCGTGGTCTCTTTCGGTATTCCAATCGGCGAATAAGCCGCTTGTCCGCGCGTTCCATAATGATTATGGAACGCGCATCTCTCCTTCACTCTCGCCGATCAAACTGTTAGATACGACCGCACCTTCTGCTCATCCATCTCCGCCGTCGAACCCGCCACTACGACATGACCGCGATCCATGACGATATAAGAGTCCGCCAGATTGCGGGCAAATTCAAAATATTGTTCAACCAACAAAATGGCCATTTCTCCACGATTGCGGAGAATGGAGATGACGTTGTGAATGTCTTTGATAATAGAAGGCTGAATACCTTCGGTAGGCTCGTCGAGAATGAGCAGGCGCGGCCTCATCACCAAAGCGCGGGCGATGGCCAATTGTTGCTGCTGGCCACCGGAGAGGTCGCCTCCGCGCCTATGCAACATTTTGCGCAGCACCGGAAAAAGGTCGAAAATTTCCTCGTCCATTTTTCGACATTTACGCGGCAGCACGGCGTAACCGGTTTTCAAATTTTCCAGCACCGTCAATTGGGAAAAAATCTCGCGCCCTTGAGGAACATAGGCAATACCCCAACGCGCCCGCTCGGCAATGGACGCTTTGCCTAGGTCTTTGTCCTCCCAAATAATGGTGCCGCCGCTTATGGCATGGCGGCCCGTGACCGCGCGAGCGATGCTGGTTTTGCCAACCCCGTTACGGCCAAGAATGCTGGTGATCCGGCCTTTTTCCGCAGTGAGTTTAACGCCGTGCAGCGCCTTACTTGCACCATAGTGCAGATCAATACTGTCGACATTTAGCATAATGGAAAGCCTTTGTTGCTATCGCCCCAGATACACTTCAATAACACGGGGATTTGCGGAAACCACATCGAGAGAGCCCTCTGCCAAAACGCTGCCTTCGTGCAGAACGGTGACTTTGGTGTCCAGTGCGCGGATAAAATCCATATCGTGCTCCACCACAATGATCGAGTGCTGCTCGCTGATGGATTTAAG
>CAYZVN010000102.1:3788-6701 GCA_964482025.1 uncultured Saccharophagus sp.
CGACCAATACCCATATTGGCTATCTCGGCCTCGTCGTATTTCGTGAGGTCTATGGTATCGCGGAATTTTACTTCACCTTCATCGGGTTTGGTTTTGCCGGTGATAATGTCCATCATGGTGCTTTTGCCCGCGCCATTTGGCCCTATGATGGCGCGCAGCTCGCCGGGGCGAATATCCAGCGACAAATTATTAATGGCTTTGAATCCATCAAAATGTTTGGTGACGCCGTTGAGATAAAGAATACTTTTAATTTTCTGCTCACTCATGATTTTTCTCCCCCAGTCGCCGCTGCCAAGCCGGCAGGGCTTTGCGGCGCAGCCTGCTTCTTCGGCCACTTCTTATTGCCGAGGTAAGTATCCAAAATACCCACAACACCACGGGGCAGATAAATAGTCGTCACCACAAATAAGGCACCGAGAATAAACAGCCAGTATTCGGCAAACATACCGGAGGTAAAAGTGGTTTTGGCGTAGTTCACCAAAATCGCGCCAATGATGGCTCCGTACAAAGTTCCGCGCCCGCCTATGGCAACCCAGATAACAATTTCAATGGAATTTAGCGGGTTGAATTCGCTGGGATTGATAATGCCAATCTGCGGCACATAAAGGGCGCCCGCCACCCCGGCGATAAGTGCCGAAACAATAAAAACAAATAGCTTGTAGTGTTCTACTCTATAGCCAATAAAGCGGCTGCGACTTTCGGCGTCACGAATGGATATCAATACGCGTCCTGTTTTGCTGCGGGTAATAAATTGGCAGGCGGTATAAGCAAGGGCAAGGGCAACCAAAGTGCTGATAAATAAGGCGACTCGAGTAGTGTTTGCTTGCAGGTCAAACCCAAGGATATCTTTGAAATCCGTCAAGCCATTATTGCCGCCAAAGCCCATATCATTGCGAAAAAATGCCAGCATTAAAGCGTAGGTCAACGCCTGGGTGATAATAGAGAGATAAACACCGGTCACGCGAGAGCGAAACGCCAGCCAACCAAAGACAAAGGCTAAAATTCCCGGTGCGAGAAAGACCATCAGCAGGGCAAAGCCGAAGTTATCAAAACCATACCAATACCAAGGCAATTCCTGCCAGTTCAGAAATACCATAAAGTCCGGCAGGGTGGGATTTCCGTACACGCCGCGTTCGCCGATTTGCCGCATTAAATACATGCCCATGGCATAGCCACCCAAGGCGAAAAACGCACCGTGGCCAAGACTTAAAATTCCGCAGTAACCCCAGATGAGATCCAGCGCCAATGCCAGCATGGCAAAACACAAATACTTGCCGATCAAGGTCACCACGTAGGTGGGCATATGGAAAAAGGAATCTTCTGGCACTAACAGATTAAGAACCGGAACCGCGATACCGAGGACCAGCAGGACAATAAACAGCCAGCGAGAGGCTTTGTCGTTCGCTAGAAGTTGTTGTATGAATGGTTTATGGGTCATGGTATCAGTCCGTCACAAATCGGCCTTTCAGGGCGAAGAGACCGCGCGGACGCCACTGAATAAAGAGAATAATAAACACCAGCACAAAGATTTTGCCGAGCACAGCGCCGGCATAGGGTTCGAGAAATTTATTAACGATACCTAAGCCCATAGCGGCAAAAAATGTACCCAGCAAATTACCCACGCCGCCGAATACCACCACCATGAACGAGTCGATAATAAACCCCTGGCCCATATTCGGCCCCACATTGGTGATCTGACTCAAGGCTACACCGGCAATACCGGCGATGCCGGAGCCGAGGCCAAACGTCAGCGCATCCACCCAAGACGAGCGTATACCCATGGAATTCGCCATGGCGCGATTTTGTGTTACCGCGCGCATTTGCAGCCCCAACAAAGTCTTGCGTAATAAGAGCGCCAGTAACCCCAACACTAGGAGGCTAAATAAAATAATGTATAAGCGGTTATAGGTTATGGATAAAGCGCCATTGACCTGATAAAACCCGCTCATCCACTCGGGGGTGATCACAGGTACGTTGTTGGAGTTATAGCTGCGCACCAACTGCTGCAAGAATAAGCTGATGCCAAAGGTCGCTAACAAGGTTTCTAATGGTCGGCCGTATAGGTGGCGAATCACGGTGCGCTCAATCACTATGCCAACCCCGCCGGATACCAGAAACGCCATAGGTATCGCAATAATGATTGAGGCTTCAATCCAGTTGGGAAAAAACTGCTGCACCGCAAACGTTGTATAGGCGCCGAGCATAATCATTTCGCCATGGGCCATATTAATCACGCCCATAACGCCAAAGGTAATGGCCAGGCCGATTGCGGCTAACAGCAAAACGGAACCGAGACTTACGCCAAAAAAGAGATTTTCAATAAAGCGCATTACGCCCATACGATCTTGCACTTTTTGGGCGCCGGCAGCGGCGAGTTTGGCAATCTCCGCATTTTCTTCTTGGTAATTGCCTTTATCATCCTTCGCGCTTAAGCGCGCGAGAATACCCAGGGCCTCGGGCGAGTAAGAATTTGCCAGTGTCGCAATGGCGACTTTGCGCCGCTCCTGGTCGGCGGACTCTATATCCACTACGGCAAGCGCCAGGGCGACTTCCGCTTTTATCGACGCGAGCTCCTCTTTCTCATAGGCTGCGGCAATCAAATCTCGCAGCGCGGGATCGGGGGATTTAATTAAATCTCGTGCAGACTGCCGGCGTAGATCCGGATTTTTCGCATTCAATTGCAGAGAGGCTATAACCGTGCGCAACTTGCCGCGCACACTGTTGTTGATTCTGACTTTTTTCAGGGTGCGTGGATTGACAGTGTCGAGAATGTTGTTGGTGTGAATATCCACCATCTCTACACCTGCATCCCTATTGCGGCCAATGACAACGCTATTATCCGATTTCTGCTGGTACAAGTTTCCCTCAAGCATAGCTTTGAGCACTGCTAAGGTGCGCTCATCATCCAGCGCG
>CAYZVN010000102.1:6801-8298 GCA_964482025.1 uncultured Saccharophagus sp.
TTGGTGGGACGCTTTGGGTCTTTGATAAATTTGTGCCACCGCTCAATAAAAGCGTCGTTCTCGGACGATTCCGCACTCATGAAATAATTCCACGCCGCCAAATGACCGACCAGCGGTTTGGTATCAAAGCCGGAGAGTTCTTCCTCACCGACAGAAAAAGCAACGACCGGAATGTCTTCGGCGGAAATGCCGGCGTTGGCAAGTTCCTTATAGAAAGGCACATTGGCGTCACCGTTAATGGTGGAGACCACTGCGGTTTTTTTGCCGGAGGAGCCAAACTTTTTGATTTCCGCTACCCGCGTTTGCCAATCCGCGTGGCCAAAAGGCGTGTAATTAATGGAGATATCTTCTTTTTTCACACCTTTGCTAATCAGGTAGGCTTCCAAAATTTTATTGGTGGTACGGGGGTAGACATAATCTGTGCCTTCCAATACCCAGCGTTTTACGCCTTCAGACGACATCAAATAATCTACGGCCGGTATCGCCTGCTGGTTAGGCGCCGCGCCTGTGTAGAACACATTTTTGGAAGACTCTTCTCCCTCGTACTGCACCGGATAAAACAGCAGGCCATTTAATTCCTCGATAACTGGCAATACGGATTTTCGCGATACCGATGTCCAGCAACCAAAAATGACGGATACCTTGTCCTTGGCTAATAATTGCTTTGCTCTTTCTGCAAAGAGTGGCCAATTGGACGCGGGGTCAACCACCACCGGTTCCAACTTTTTACCCAACACACCGCCGGCTTTATTTTGTTCTTCGATCATCATTAAAACCGTGTCTTTTAAGGTGGTTTCACTGATGGCCATAGTGCCGGAAAGGGAATGTAAAACACCGACTTTAATGGTCTCGGCCGCATGGGATACGGCGGCTCCTGTTGCCAGTGCGGCAACCCCAATTGCCAAACTGGCTTTTTGCACCAGCTTTTTAAGGTGATAACTCATAAGGTCTCCTTCGACTTTAGGTAACAGAGCGTTTTTTGTTGGTAAAGCACGCGGCGGCATTGATTCATAATGCAGTTGCGATGCGCGCCTTATAGGCGCTAGAGCATTAAAAAAAACCGAAGTCATTTACCTTTGATTACGATGAATTATCTATGGGCAAGCGGTAAACGACGAAATAGCTTGAGCAGATTTGGTGCCAAAAAGTCTCGCCGAGCTTCGCTATCTGAGAAGCGGAAGTAACTCTTTGTTATTCAAAGTAATTTATTATTTACTTTAAGGGAGAGAAGCCTTGTGGTTAGCGCGAACCACTTTTCTCGCTATTTCGTAGCGCACGCTTAGGCACTAAAAGTGTGCCCTCGCTTTATCTTGGTGCATGAGGTACTGACGTGTGGATGCTTACAAATTTAGCACGTGTCATCTGCGCATTATTGAGGGTTTAGATCCTTATTTTGTCACCGAATTTTTGCTGCACAGGTTCCGTGCGAAGTGCCAATATGGTGCAGCAAAAGCAGCAAAGGAAGAGGAAGAGGAAGAGGAAGAGGAAGAGGAAGAG
>CAYZVN010000102.1:8398-9774 GCA_964482025.1 uncultured Saccharophagus sp.
AGGAAGAGGAAGAGGAAGAGGAAGAGGAAGAGGAAGAGAGAAAAACAAAAGCGCACGGCATTATGCGCCGCGCGCTCCTTGATTAGAAGGACAAGACAATACCCGTAACCACTACTGCGACGCCGGCCAGCCGTGCTGGCAAGTCAGACAGGACTCTTCTGACATAGCCGCCGGCTGCGAGCGCCACCGCGATCACCATCATGCTGCTGACAATTAATCCCGCAATGAATGGTGTGACAGCCTCGCCCACAGGCAGTTCGGTTCCGTGCACAAAGCCGTGAATCGCCGCCGTTGTCAGCACCACCGCTGCCCGTATTCCCATAGGCCCGCGCACATCCATCGCCATAAGCGCGCCCAACACTACCAAGGTCGCCACTATGCCGGCCTCAAACGTCAGATGCGCGAATTGCATACCCAAGGGAATGGCCAGCGCCAGCACTGCGATAAATGCCGCAATCAAAAGCCATTTGCCGCGCGTCTCACTCTGCGCAAGCCAAACCCCCGCAGCCAATAACGCCATTAAATGGTCGAGTCCCGTCAGCGGATGGAGAAACCCATCATGCCAGTCAATATGATGATGGCCAGGATGGGCCAACGCCAAGGCCGGGAACAAAAAAGGGGCGAGCGCGATTAATCTTCTCATCTAAGTTTCTCTCTGCATTAAATAATTGGTTGGGGCGTGAGCATGCCGTGCTGCTCAATAAACTCCACAATCTCTGCAACACCCACGCCATCTTTTAAATTGGAAAAAACAAACGGTTTATTACCGCGCATTTTCCGCGAATCGCGATCCATTACCGAAAGATCGGCGCCCACATAGGCGGCAATATCAATTTTGTTAATAATCAGTAAATCCGACTTAGTGATACCGGGCCCACCTTTGCGCGGAATCTTGTCGCCGGCAGAAACGTCGATGACATAGAGGGTGAGGTCGGATAATTCCGGGCTGAAGGTCGCCGCCAGGTTATCCCCGCCGCTTTCAATCAAAATCACATCGAGATCGGGAAAGCGGTGCTGCATTTCCGCCACGGCGGATAAATTCATGGAGGCATCTTCGCGAATCGCCGTATGCGGACAACCGCCGGTTTCCACGCCGATGATGCGATCCGGCTCCAGCGCTTCATGGCGCAATAAAAATTCCGCGTCTTCGCGGGTGTAAATATCGTTGGTGATCGCGGCGATATCGTATTTATGGCGCAACTCGGCGCAGAGGGTTTTCATCAACGCCGTTTTGCCGGAGCCGACAGGGCCGCCAATGCCGAGGCGCAGTGCAGGTTTTTTCATGAGTGTTTCTCTGTTTCTTTTAAATTTTAAATTCGTTTTATTTGCCTAGAGCAAATTTGGGCTTTTGTGCCATTTCCAATAACCCCCTCCCA
>CAYZVN010000103.1:0-5797 GCA_964482025.1 uncultured Saccharophagus sp.
CCTGCCGTCCCCGTCGCTTTAATCGCTCACGCATTTTTTCCCCCAGCACCAACATACAGGGTGTAAAGAACAAGGTAAGCACTGTCGCAATAGCCAAGCCGCCGGCGATGGCGCTGGAAAGTTGTGTCCACCATTGGGTTGAGGGCGCGCCAAAACCTAGGCTGGGCTCAAGCAAATTCACATTGACGGCGAGGACCATCGGCATAAGTCCCAACACAGTGGTAATGGACGTGAGCAATACAGGTCGCAGACGCAAACAGCCGGTTTCATGGGCGGCTTCGACTGCCGAATCTCGCCGGGCGCGAAGCTGGTTGTAAGTGTCGATGAGAATAATATTGTTGTTCACCACAATCCCCGCCAAGCCGATAGTGCCCATTCCCACCATCACAATGCCAAAGGATTGGCCGTTCACTAAAAGGCCTAACAACACGCCCGCTGTTGATAGCACGATCGCGGACATTATCAGTAGCGATTCGTACCAGCTGTTAAATTGAAACAGTAAAATCATCAACATTAAAAAAATGGCGGTGACAAACGCGGTTAATAAAAAGTTCGCCGCTTCTTGTTGATCGGCACTTTCACCCGCGGATTTGACCTGCACGGTCTCTGGTAAATTCGGGTTGCTGGACAACAAGGCTCTTAGGCGCTCAGCAACTTGCTGACCCGGTGCGAGATCCGATTTGATGGTAATAGCGCGATTGCCATCGACTCGCTTGATGATGCTGGTTTTGGGTGCGGGTGAAAGGGTGATGAAATTACTTAAAGGGACCTGCCCGCGAGGCGTATTGACGGTCAGCCGCTCAACCTGCTCTAGCGACCGCCAGTTTTCGGGAAAACGCACACGAATGTCGACTTCATCGCTGGCATCTTGCGGCCGGTATTTCGCTAATAATAGGCCGTTGGTCACCATCTGCACCGCATTGCCGACCGTCAGCACATCAGCGCCAAAACGAGCCGCCTCCGCACGATCCACCTCAACCCGCCACTCCACACCGGGCAAACTTCGGTCGTCTTCGATATCGACAAAGCCGCCGAGCTTCTGCATTTGCTCGATCAGGATATTTACCGCCCGATCTGCATCCTCAGGGTTCATACTAGACACCACCAGCTCGATCGGCTTGCCGCTGGACGGTCCACTTTCCTGCTCACGAAACTCTAGGAGAATCCCCGGAATACCTTTGGTGAGTTCGCGCATCTCATCGAGAATCGCCCGCGCGCGTCGGCGCTGATGCCAGTCAACAAATTGAAACTGTAAAGTGCCCACCACATCGGGCGGCATTTCATTACTGGCGCTAACCAAGGAGCGGGAGTAAAGCGCTTTTACCTCCGACAACCCTTGCAAGCGGCCTTCTACTTCGCGCAACAACTTATCGCGTTCGTAAATGGACAAATCCCCACGTGCGCGCACCCAAACCTGAGCCGACTCTGGCTCCACCGACGGGAAAAATTCGACGCCGTGATTAAAACGCGCATAGGCGATAAAGGTCATCATCACAGCGGTAATCACAACCAGAAAGACCAGCGCTGGTCGCTGCAGGCATTTTTTCAACGCGGCGGCGTACCAGCGCCCCACTCGACTCACCTTCTCTTCATGAGGAGAGGCTTTGCGCTGTGTCACCGAACCGAGCACCGGTAGAAAGATCAATGCCATCGCCAAGGAGGCCAGCAGACAGATAATCACCGTCGCCGGTAGATACTTCATAAATTGTCCCACCACCCCTGGCCAGAATAATAAAGGCACAAATACGGCGAGCGTGGTGGCGGTGGACGAGATAATCGGCCAAGCCATCCGGGTAGAGGCCTCTCCCCAGGCGCGTTTAGGTGGCATACCTTCGGCGAGATTACGATCGGCCACTTCAGTGATGACAATGGCGCTGTCTACCAGCATGCCCGCTACCAGAATGAGGGAGAACAGGACGATGATGTTCATGGTGTAACCGATCATCCAGATCACCAAAATACCCGCTAAGAAGGCGCCAGGAATGGTGATGCCGACCAGCAATGCCGAACGCATACCCATACTGGCGACGATCAAGATCATCACCAACACTACAGCGGTCAAGACGTTATTGAGTAGGTCGGAGAGCATGGTCTCCACTTCGGTGGACTGGTCCATGATGTAGTGGACCTCCATGCCTTCGGGGAAAAACTGACGCGCTTGCTCCACCACCGCTCGCGCTTGCTCAATGGTGGAAATAATGTTCGCGCCCGCGCGTTTTTTGACCTCCAGCACGACCGCTGGCTGGCCATTAATACGAGCAAAACTGGTGGGGTCTTTAAAGGTGCGAGTAATGGTGGCGACATCCTGAAACACCACGGTGGTATCACCGTCCACCTTGATGGGCATATTGAGCACATCATCCAGGTTCTCGATCACCCCTGGAACCTTCATGGCCATGCGCCCAGCTCCGGTATCTAAACTACCGGCGGCCACCAAACGGTTGTTATTAGAGACCAGGTTAAACAGCTGCAAGTAATCAATACCGTAGGATTCCAGCGCCTGCGGATTGACCACAATTTCCAACAGATCTTCCCGGTCGCCGCCTATATCCACTTCCAGCACTTCCGCAATGCCTTCGATGTTTTCCTGCAGGCGGCGCGCAACATAAACCAACTCCCCTTCGGAGATGGGCCCGGCAAGACCTATGGATAGCACCGGGAACAGCGCCACGTTAATTTCATTGACCGATGGCTCATCTGCCTCGCCCGGCAATTTTGCGCGCGCATCGTCCACCTTGACCCGCACATCTTGAAGCGCCTTGTCCGCATCAAAGCCGGCATCAAACTCCAGCATGACCGAGGCGTGGCCCTCGCTGGCAATGCCGGTCATTTTTTTAATACCTTCGAGAGAGCGCAGCTCGTGTTCCATCGGACGCACCAGCAACCGCTCAGCATCTTCCGGGCTGATGCCGTCCAACGTCATAGAGACGTACATCATGGGGATGGCGACATCCGGGTTCGCTTCTTTTGGGATCACCTGGTAAGCCGTCAGTCCGGCGATAAACAAAAACACCAGCAACGTGGTAACCGCCCGACCGCGATTAATGGCTGCTTCTATAATGCTCTTCATTCAGCCGCCTCGCGGATATCGACCTGTTGGCCGGGGCGCACGAAGCCGGCGCCCTGGGTGATGATTTGCACCCGCTCGGGCAATCCCGCAACTATGGCACCGTTGCCCTCAATACTGATCACCTGCACCGGGTTAAACACGACCACGCGCTCGTCGTTAACCACATGTATCCCTAAGCCCCCCGCCTCATCCAAGCTCAGTAAAGCGGGCGACACCCGATGCGCGCTCACCGGAGATTGCTGGATCCGCAAGGAGGCGCTGGCACCCGCCACTCGCCACAATTCCGGATTGGCGGCGTGAATTTCGACGTAAAAACTGCGCGTCGCCGGATCGGCCGCCAGGCTGACAAATTGCACCTGGCCTTCCAACTCGCGGCCGTCCAATAATTTCACGATTGCCCGCTGACCCGGCTGGATCTCACCTGCCTGCAATTGGGGCACTTGCCCACTCGCGCGAATACGCGAGGCATCCACCACCGTCATCAGGACTTCGCCTGGCTGCACCAGCTGCCCTACTTCCACATAACGGCGGTCCACCCAACCGCTAAAGGGGGCCTTCGGCTGGTTATACTCCACCGCTAGTTCCGCCGCAGCGAGCTCCGCCCGGGCTCTGGCGAGCTCACTTTCCAAACGTGCCAGCTCAGTCTGCGAGATCAATCTTTCGCTGGTTAGCGTTCGGCCGCCCTCCAGCTCCTGTTGTCGCAGGCGCACATCTGCTTGCATTTGCGCAAACCGCTGGCTGCGCCCTTCATTCGACAAACGCAATAAAGCCGCACCAGCGGCGACTTCGTCACCTTGCAGCTTCAGCAGCTGCTCCACCCTACCCGCAACTTGCGCTTTTACATCCACTTGTTGCCAGGCGGTGATACTGCCTTGCACCAGTTGCTCGCGGGGTATGGAGGTAGCCTCGGACCAGCGCACCTCGACCTCGGCGAGTCCTTGCTGTGGTTTAACTTGCTCCCCAGGCGGAGCGTCCAGCGCGCTTTGCTTTTCACCTATGAGTAACCACACCGTCAAAACGAGGGCGATGAGGGCGGCGATAACAGGGGGGGACGGAGGCCAAGTAAACCGTTGGCGAAGTGTCTGAGGCATCAAACAGATCCTTGGGAAATCGGGAAGCAGGAGGCGGCAACCTTACGATGGACGGGGTAATTCAACAAGCCTGTAAAGCGGTGAATTTTGTAATGGCATGCCATTACGCTATGGCTTAAATAAAAAAAGAGGGACCGAAGCCCCTCTTTAGTATTACACCGATGGACGTGCCGCTAGGGTGCCACTGCGCGACCTGTCGTCGGGCTAATTTTACCGGGGCACAAGCCTCTCGATTTGAGGTTCGCCGCGATCTGAGGAATCGCCGTCAGCGAGTTGCTCTGGTTCTCGTGCATCAAGATCACCTGGCCGTTCTGCAAACGCCCGGCAGCGGAAACGATCGCCGAGACGCTGGCGCCATTCCAATCCTGGGAGTCCACATCCCAAGTAATCGCGTAAAGACCCAGCGAGGATGCGGCCTGGCGGACGGTGTTGTTGAGCGTGCCGTAGGGCGGGCGGAAGATCGTCGGCTTGGGCGCCCCGGCGTTTTGAATGGCTTGAATATCACGGCTCAACTGATCG
The DNA here is from genome assembly GCA_964482025.1 of uncultured Saccharophagus sp. GTDB lineage: Bacteria > Pseudomonadota > Gammaproteobacteria > Pseudomonadales > Cellvibrionaceae > UBA5868. The sequence continues at coordinate 4,681 of CAYZVN010000103.1, forward strand.
GTTACTTGTGCCGCACTGTAGTTGCCCATATCCACGTGGTTAAAGGAGTGGCTCTGCACCTCACCCACCTCCAACATTTGGCGGATACCCGCGCTGTTGTTGCCGATGTTAGACCCGTTAACGAAGAAGGTCACCGGAACGAGTTCCGCCTGCTTCAGCGCATTCACAAAAGCGCCGGTATTGCCGGATGGACCGTCATCATAAGTGATGGCCACGTAGCCATTACAGCTCGGCTCCGGCCTTGAGGTGTCCAAGCGCCCATCCGCTGAGTAGATCGCAAAACCCGCCAACGTGGCATTATCCACCAGCGATTCCAAAGCGATATCCAAAGTACCATCGGAGACACGGACGTCTTCCACGGTGTAGCTGAAGGCGCCGTCGTGACCTGCCTGGGTATACAGATCAAGATTCGAAAGTACCTGCTGGCCTTCTACCGACACATTAAAAGAACGTTCACCGGCGGTATTGTTGTAGATCTCCGCCATGTGCAACTCGATGGTAAAAGTGCCTGCAGTGACCGGAATCTTATAGCTGTAGGTGCCGTAGCGCTCTGTCTGGTACAGAGCGACTGCAGTGGTTCCGGCAATAGGGTCCGGAGTCGAATTAGCCTCACCACCATCGGAATACTTATCGGCCTGATAGGTTACGCCGTCATAGGTCCCACCAGCGGTTGCGCCAGAGTCGATAGCGATTACCAACGGCAAATCAATTGCCGTACCGCTGGATGATGAGCTGGAGCTGCTCGACGAACTGCTGGAGCTTGAAGAGCTAGAGCTGCTGCTCGAGGACGAACTGGTGCTAGAGGATGAGCTGCTCGAAGATGAGCTGCTGGAAGACGAGCTAGAGCTGCCGGGAGTTGGATTCCCCCCGCCACCGCCACACGCACAGAGTGCGACGGTCATCAAAAGTGGGAAAGCAGAACGTATTGGGGCACCGAACATAATTCATTACCATTATTTTTTAGTGTGTTCAGCTGCTGAAAATACTCGCTTTCAAAAAAACTTCTGCGGCCTGCTTCATAGTCTTTTCAGCCGGCTAAAGAAGTACAAGGAGGAAGGCAAAAAGGATGCGAAATGCCCGCCGCCAGGGCGGGCAAACAATACCCACTACAAACAAT
>CAYZVN010000103.1:5897-9740 GCA_964482025.1 uncultured Saccharophagus sp.
AAGGTGCCGGAAAATTTCACATCATCGAGATAAAACTCCTGCGGCCCCTCAATAGGTCGACGCACGGTGACAATCAGTCTTTGCTCGAGGGCATGAAGCTTGATTCAGAGAAACTTAGATCCAAATATGACGAGGGAGTGCGCGGCACAACCATCTACTGCCTCCAAACAAGTTTTGGGCAACGACAGTTAGCCTCTCCAAACCGGTACCGCAGCACCTATGATAAATACCACGCACCAATCTCACGCCCCCGGCCCCGACTCCATGCAATCGGTTGCCACGCCTGGGCCGATCTTGAGCTTGGCGTTGAGATCGCGCAGCGCAGTTCGCACGCCCTCCTCCACCACTGGATGATAAAAAGGCATATCGAGCATTTGCGCGACGGTCATTCTCTGCTGTACCGCCCAACTCAACAAGTGAGCCAAGTGCTCGACTCGCGGGCCAATCATTTCGGCACCCAAAAATAAACCTGTACCATGCTCGCCGTAAACGCGCAGTAATCCCTTGTTTTCCGCGATAACCCGCGAACGTCCCTGGTTTTCAAAACTCACTTCACCGACGGTAAAACACTGGCCGCAGCGCAGCTTCACTTGCGCGAGATTGAGCCCGACGCTGGCAATTTGGGGATCACTAAACACAATGGCTAAAGGCGCCCGGCGCAGACCGGCACGCACATCGGGAAATCGCGCAGCGTTGTCTCCGGCGATTCTGCCTTCATCGGAAGCCTCGTGCAGCAGCGGTCGATCACCATTAACGTCACCGGCAATAAAAATATTGGAATTACCACACTGCATCGTAAAAGGATCAAAATCGGGCACCCCTCGCTCACCGAGCGACAAGCGGGTATTTTGCAAACCGAGGCGATCTAAATTGGGCGCCCTGCCGGTGGCAACGAGAACATAATCAAATATTTCCTCCACCATTTTGCCTTCGCGATCGACAAAGCGTATGTGTACCTCATCGCCCTTTTCTTCAACGGATTCGACCTGGGCTTTTGCATCCACATAAAACTCGCTCGCAAAAGTTTTTAAAGCATAAGCCTTAACCTCAGGATCTTTAAGTCCGCCAATGCCACCGCTGACGCCAAATAATTTAATGTCGACGCCCAGCCGACTAAATGCCTGCCCCAACTCCAAGCCAATCACACCCGGGCCAAAAACGGCCATTTTTTTCGGCAGGTTGGGCAGCTCGAAAACCCTATCGGTATCGAGTAAACGATGCTTCAGACTGCGCAGTAATGGCGGTATTTTGGGCTGCGATCCCGTTGCTATAACGACCGCTTTTGTGTTTATGCGGTCGCCATTGGAAAGCTGCAGGTTATGGTCATCAATAAATTCTCCATAGGCCGCCACCTTGCGTGGCTCTGGAATGCTGTCGATTGAGTCAAGGACAAAACCCACGAAGCGATCACGTTCACGCTGAACCCGCGCCATAACCGCTTCGCCATCAATTGTTGTTTGCGGATTGATAACACCAAAAACATCACTGTGGCGACTGCGATGCGCAGCTTCCGCTGCGGCAATTAATAATTTACTCGGCATACAACCTACCCGCGCACAAGTCGTGCCCAGCGGCCCACCGTCAACCAATAGGATTCGATCGGTATGCTTGCTGGCCGCTCGATAAGCGCCCAAGCCAGCCGTGCCGGCGCCGAGGATCACTACATCCACCTCATGGGTTTTCATTGAAACCTCCTGCAATTCATTGCTTAAGCACATTATTATGCGCTTTCTATTCTTTTGCGTAAGTCATTCACTTCCACAACTTGTTAAGATTAGGCTTACTTTCCCCTACACATTACTGGAGGCATTCATGGCCAGAGTCTTAGTTCCTATCGCTGATGGCACTGAAGAAATGGAAGCTGTCACTGTGATCGACGTACTCCGCCGCGCCCAAGTTGAGGTCTGTGTCGCTTCTGTCATGGCGGACCGAAAAGAAGTCGTTGCGTCACGCGGTGTGCGCTTAATCGCGGATGAGCTGCTGGGCGATTGCATCGCGCAAACCTGGGACATGATCGTATTGCCGGGCGGCATGCCAGGCGCATCGCACCTTCACGACTCCGCTCCCCTTATGCAACTTTTGCGAGATCAAGTTGCCAGTGGTCGCTGGCTGGCGGCTATTTGTGCCTCTCCCGCCGTAGTCTTGGGTCGCCACCAGCTTATCCCCCACGCCACCGCTACCTGCTTCCCCAGTTTCCAGGCGGAACTCTCGGAGCAGACCAAGAGCCTAAGTCAGGAGAGAGTTGTAGTGGACGACAAGCTCATCACCAGTCAAGGTCCCGGCACTGCTGTGGAGTTCGCGTTAGCGCTGGTGGAAGCTTTGAGCGATAAAGACAAGCGAGCGGCAATAGCGAAAGAGATGGTGGTGGCGTAACTGGCGGCCTTCGCTGAGTAAAGCTGGTCAGCGACCAACCGAAGTGCTAAGGTTCTATTATGACCATTATTCAACCCCGCAAACTGTTCCTCTTTGGCGTGCAGGCCCTCTCTCCTGTTCACGCCTTGCTTTTTGTGGGCGGTTAGGAAGCACTTCCTAACCGCCGTCGTTCTTATATTCTATTGATTTAATTAAAGTGCCGTAGCACACCCTTTGCATTTGCGGAGAAATCGAATGACATTTGCACAACAAAATACTGAGCCTGTATCCCTAATTGTCAGCAACGCGGATTACCAGCGCCTGATGCCTCTGATTCGCGACAGCGACCTGGACCTTGCCGATGCGCTGGATGAAGAGCTGTCGCGCGCCGATATAGTGGATCAACATGAACTGCCAGCAGATGCTGTGGCAATAAACTCCACGGTCACCTATCGCGATATCGAAACCAAAACCGACACCACGGTCACCCTGGTATTTCCTGCAGAAGCTAATATTGCGGAAAAGAAAATTTCTGTGCTTTCACCTGTAGGTGTCGCTTTGCTTGGGCTACGTACCGGTGGGCGGATTCAATGGCCAATGCCGAACGGAAAACATAAGCTTTTTGAAATTCTGACGGTGAAGCAGAACTGATTCAGTAGGGGCACACCGATGGCCAATAACAATCTGTTCTGGAATCAGATGCTGATGCGCAGCGACAGCATCGTGGACATTGACCCCAACGCGCCCGACGCCATAGAACAGGTGCGAGCTCAGCTCAGTACGATTACTGAACAGTTCGAGAGAGTTTTTGACCCTGCGGATCAATTTGAAGAATACGTCGCTGTAGCGCTCTGCCAAGCGCTACAGCGAGCACTTACCCCGAAAATTGCCAAACCGGTGTGCAAGGTTGCCGTGCAACGCAAGCCCGTTGCCCCAACTCCCCCCGCACCAATAACCACCCAAACACCTGACAATCCACCCACACCTAACAAGCCAATTACCGCACAAACAACCCCGCCCCGGCCCGCATCGCACACCCCACCTCCGGTAAAGTCCAACAAGCCACAAAAGCCCTCCAGACCCAAAAAACGATCAAACAAGCGCGGTAGCAAACGCTAGAAAATCGACTATTGATTACTGACTATTGGCTCTGGCTACTGGAAGGCATACGCGCTGAGCGCGGACTCCGCAATGTGGATCCGTGCAGCCCGTTTCGTTGATCCGAATCACAGTTCAATTCCCATTATGCATTTTCTGACTACAAGGCTGATACCATCGCTCCCCTAAGCCCGTAAAATCCGCTGGGTCTTATTGGGCACCACAATCATAATGGGGAATCTTTATGTCACAGCGCCACATTCTGGGCAGCGCCGTTGCTTTGTCCTTCGCGTTATTGCTCTCCGCTTGCGGTGGGACGGGAAGCACAAGCAGCTCTAGCTCTTCCAGCTCTTCGTCTAGCTCTTCTAGTTCAAGCAGTTCATCGAGCTCAAG
>CAYZVN010000104.1:0-9484 GCA_964482025.1 uncultured Saccharophagus sp.
TTTCAGCAGGTGATAAATGCTTCTTAAAGCAGGAGATGATCGGCACTGGAGGACATAAAACCTTCTTATTCTGCTCTATGGACCTTACTACTTCGTACCAGGATAACCCGGTATTGAACCGTCTGAATATTAGCCCACCACCACTACTCTTAGCTTTTTATAATGCTTCATCGAACTCCGCCCCACCTTTTAAAACGCGCGCCCTAACAAACACACCTCGATAGAGTGTGAACAGCAGTACCACATTCATTCTGTGTTAGCCGGCAACAAATTCACAGGAAAAATAGAGGTGACGTTTTCGAAGGGCGGCGGGCCGCTATTAAACCTCTCTCGCAATCGCACTATTGCGGTGGTAATGCGCGCTCCGCTATTTCCATGTTGCGCGAATGAAGACCCAACGCAGCTTGCAGGCTAGATGAGAGTGTACAGAAACAATTTATCTTATTTTTAAAATTGTTTAATTTGTGAGTGCAGAAATATTTATCTGATTTTTGGAGTTATTTAATTTGCGAATGGGTTAGTTTTTATTTTCTGGGTTTTGATTATCATGAATCGCCCACCTTAACAAGAATTTTATTTAAAAAAGTATCAGGCTGGCGGCAAAAATACATTGGTAATAATAATTTAAATGATTAATCGGGAGGACAGCATGCCAAACCTAACCCCAGATCTCACTAGGCGCACCCTACAATATTGTTCAATCGCTTTTTTGACTACAGTCATCGTTGCCTGTGGTGGACAAGGAGGAAACACCAGCAGTTCATCTTCCAGCAATAGCAGCTCCTCATCCAGCAGCTCATCCTCCTCCAGTTCGTCGAGCAGCTCTTCCAGCTCCAGCAGTTCGTCCTCAAGCTCCAGCTCTTCATCCAGCTCTAGCAGCGGCTCGTCTATCTGCCCTGCGTCCGAGCCTTGCAAGATTCTTCCCCTCGGAGATTCCATTACAGATGGAATTGGAACTAATACTACCGGCGGCGGTTACAGGGTTGAATTATTCAAACAAGCGACAGAAAACGGGTATAACATCACTTTTGTCGGCAGATCAGCCAATGGACCTACTACCGTTGCAGGTAAACCCTTCCCGCGCAATCATGAAGGACACAGTGGTTGGACGGTGCAGCAAATTAATGACATAGTTCCGAGCCCAGCGCTTGACGGTAATCCCCACATCATTCTGCTCCATATAGGGACCAATGATATGGTGTTTAATGCGAATGGCGTAGAAAATCGATTGGAAGCTCTCATAGATGAAATCCTTGATGATAATCCAAGCGCGTTGCTAGCGGTTTCTTCAATCATCCCATTGTCTTTTGGCGGTAACGGCGTCGCCAGCTACAACCAGAAAATTCCGGGCATTGTTCAATCCAGAGCAGATGCGGGCTTCAACATCCTATTTGTTGACCAATACGCAGGGTTTCCAACATCTGAATTAGGTGACGGGGTCCATCCTAATCAAACAGGCTACGAGCGGATGGGACGCAAATGGTACGAGGCAATTAAGGAATATTTAAACTGATTCAAAAGGCACCGCCGGCAAAAGCGAATTGATTCAAACTCAATTCGCTTTTTTATCTGCACAAAAATTCGGACTGTTTCGCTGCACTAGCGCCACCAGGAATAAGATTCACATCTATAGCAATCAACCCTTCGGTATTTTCGCCAGCGCCATCTCAATGCTGTCATCCTCTTAGCTGATAATGTCCAGCCCCGACTCCGCATTGCTCCTGATGCGCTTTGACTGAAGGCAATCTTCTTGGCCATCAATCCGTCTTCTAGACTTTGCTCTGGTGGAAATGGCGATCTGCTACTCATTATCTAGCGCTCTAGACTTGTATGATAATTAACTCGCTTGTCTAACATGCTTCTGCCCGCGCCTTCAGTTCTGCGGCATGGAAGTGACGAATAACGTACTTATATCAATAAAAAATGGGTGCTTCTATGAAGGTATTCAGCTTGCAAGCCAGGGCATTTTTACTTCGAGCGACCTGTTGCAGTTGCTTGTTTGTGGTTTTAATCGCGTGTGGCGGCAAGGCACCGGAGCAGTCCAGCTCCTCCTCATCGAGCACCAGCTCGTCATCCAGCAGCAGTTCTAGCTCTAGCTCTAGCGCCAGTTCGTCATCCAGCAGTAGCTCCAGCTCCTCCAGCTCTGGAGTGGTCAGCCAACCCCTTAAGGTGGAGCGCGGTGTTTATACACTCTCCTCTCGAGTAAGCGGAAAGTTATTGGAAGTTTCGCAGGCTTCGAACGCCGATGGGGCGAATGTGGTGCAGTGGGCCGACCTGGGCGGGGCGAATCAGCGCTGGATTGTTCGGGAAGTGGTCGAGGGGGCCTATTCGCTGATCAACGTACAAAGTGGAAAAGCATTGGAAGTTTACGAGCTGAGCGTAGAAAACGGCGCAAATGTTGTGCAATACGAGTACTGGCAGGGAGACTCACAACTTTGGCAAATCAATGATGCCGGCGATGGTCACATACAGCTTATTAATCGGCTAAGTGGTAAGGCACTGACGGTAGCAGGGGCGAGCCGCAACGATGGCGCGAACATTGAGCAAAATGCTGCCACCGGCGCCGATGCGCAGGCGTGGCGCCTGCAGTTGCTCGGCAAAGTTGATGGGCCTGTAGAAGACAAGTCGGTAACCAATGGTGCAACCAACCACTGGCCAATGAGCGGCGATACCTTTAGCCACGACCCAACGCTCTATGAGGAAAATGGCGTTTGGTACCAGTTCTTCACCGCCGACTGGATCGGTTCAAAACGCTCTACGGATGGCAAAAACTGGCGCGATACCGGGCCGGTTTTGTCTGGCGAATTTGGTTGGTGGCGAGATTATGTTCCCAATTGGGAGCCTGCCAATGTCTGGGCGCCCGAGGTCGACCGCTACGGTGACCGGGTTTGGCTGTGGTACTCCATCTCCACATTTGGCTCGCGGGTCTCTGCGATTGGGCTTATGTCGGCCTCCAGTGTTGCACAGGGTGACTGGCGCGACGAAGGGGTGGCAATAAGCTCTAATAATTCGAACAACTACAATGCGATAGACGCCGATTTAGCCGTTGATGAATATGGCGATCCGTGGATGACGTTTGGCTCGTGGAATTCCGGCATAAAATTAACGCGGCTAGACCCACTTACGATGAAGCCCGTCGGTCAACTTTATTCAATCGCCAGCAGAGAGGGCGGCATTGAGGCGCCGGATATTATTTATCGTCAAGGTTATTATTATTTGTTTGTTTCAATCGGCATGTGCTGCGAAGGAGTCAATAGCACTTATCGGATTGTCTACGGGCGCTCGAAGAAAATTACCGGACCCTATGTCGATAAAAACGGTGTGGATATGCGCAATGGTGGCGGATCGCTGCTTGATGGCGGCAACGAGGTTTGGATTGGTCCCGGTGGGCAGGACATTCTCAATACCAATGTCATCATTCGGCATGCGTATCCCACCTCTCAAAATCCTTGGGCTGCGGTTTTGATCAGCACACTGAACTGGGATAACGAGTCCTGGCCGCGATATTGATTGCGTCATTCGCTTGGACAACAACCCTGGGCAAAGCCGTTCTGATTCGTTGGCGTTCACGGCCTAAATTTTTACGAGGTATTGATGAAGAGGCTCGAGAATGGGCGAGCCTCTTTTGGATCTGTAAAGCAGAACAAAAAAGGCCGCACAATTGCTTGTGCGGCCTTTTCGATTTGGTGGAGCTAAGCGGGATCGAACCGCTGACCTCAACACTGCCAGTGTTGCGCTCTCCCAGCTGAGCTATAGCCCCAAATTGGGTCCTTGGTAACAAGGAGCGCGCATTTTAGGGAGGCGAGATGGTGAAGTCAACACTTAGGATCGCTCGGTGTGCGCCTTCTCAATCGTCTGGTTTGCTTATAACCAGATCCAAGGTAGAGTGCTGCAATACCTTTACCACGACATCCTGCAGGACTTTTTACTTATGGCGAAATCACCGGCGGACCGTCCTCTCTATACCCCCTACTCTGGACCAGCACTGCTCACTACCCCTCTACTCAATAAGGGCAGCGCCTTTTCCCAAGAAGAGCGCGCAAGCTTCAATTTGATGGGGCTATTACCCCCTCGATACGAAACCATTGAGGAGCAGGCGGAGCGCTGCTATCAGCAGTACCGGAGCTTCGACTCACCCATGAACAAGCATATCTACCTGCGCGCCATCCAGGATAAGAACGAAACCCTGTTCTATCGCCTGGTGCAGGACCACTTGGAAGAGATGATGCCCATCATCTACACCCCCACGGTGGGGGAAGCCAGTGAGCGTTTTTCCGATATCTACCGCAGCTCTCGCGGGCTGTTTATTGCTTACGACGAGCGCGAACATATCGACGACATATTGCGCAGCGCAACCAAGCGCAATGTGCGGGTTATTGTGGTGACCGACGGCGAGCGCGTTTTGGGCCTGGGGGACCAGGGTATAGGCGGCATGGGCATTTCCATCGGCAAGCTCACCCTTTATACGGTGTGCGGCGGTATCAGTCCCGCTTACACCTTGCCGATTACCTTGGATGTCGGCACTAATAACCCCAAGCTTCTCGACGACCCTATGTATATGGGCACGCGCCACCCCCGGATTGGGCCGGAGGAATACAGCGAGTTCATGGACCTTTTTATCCAAGCTGTGAAACGCCGGTGGCCAAAAGTGCTGGTGCAGTTTGAAGATTTCGCCCAACCCAACGCCATGCCGCTACTGCAAAAATATCGCGAGCAAATCTGTTCCTTTAACGACGACATTCAAGGCACTGCGGCGGTTACGGTAGGGACTCTGCTCGCCGCCTGCCGCCGCAAGGGTGTGCGCCTTTCCGATCAGCGCATCGTCTTTGTTGGCGCGGGCTCGGCTGGCTGCGGCATCGCCGAACAGGTTATTAAGCAAATGCGTTGCGAGGGGATTTCGGAGCCGCAAGCGCGCAGCCAGATTTTTATGGTGGATCGCGATGGACTGCTGGTTGAAGGTATGCAGGGCCTAAGGGACTTCCAACAGCGGCTCTGCCAGCCCCGCTCCGCCGTTGCCGAGTGGTCGATCGCCGGCGATTACATATCGGCTTTGGAGGTCGTGGACAATCTTCATCCAAGTGTTTTGATTGGGGTTTCGGGCCAGCGCGGTTTATTTAGCGAAGACTTGATTCGCGCCATCAACCGCCATTGCACTCACCCCATTATTTTCCCGTTAAGCAACCCGATTAAACAGATCGAAGCTCTGCCTCAAGACATCATGGAGTGGACTCAGGGCACCGCCATAGTCGCCACCGGCAGCCCCTTTGCTCCCGTGGTCTACGAGGACCAGATTTACCCGATCGCCCAATGCAACAACGCCTATGTTTTCCCCGGCATAGGCCTGGGCGTGGTAGCGGCAGATATCCGTTTGATTACCGACGAAATGCTCATGTTCGCCAGTACAACCCTCGCCGAAGAGTCGCCGCTGGCTAACACCGGCTCGGGACCTTTGTTGCCTCCCTTAACCGAGGTGGCGCGACTGAGTCGAAAAATTGCGTTTGGCATCGCCAAAATCGCCCAACAACAAGGATTGGCGTTAGAAATGTCGGACGAGATTTTGCACCACAAAATCGAGCGCGCATTTTGGCAACCGCAATACCGCCGCTATAAACGCGTCAGCATCTAGCCTTTAAGCTCACAGCGACAAAAAATGGCCGCGCCACAGCGGCCAAGACACCGCTGCCTGATCCACGGGGAATAAATCGGTATACTCCGCGCTGTTCATTTACTCCTTGGGCCGCCGTTTTATGACTCTGCCAAAAGCAGTCGACTGCATCATTAGCGCCAAATGGATTCTCCCCATAGTGCCCGTCGGCAAGGTGTTCCACGATTGCAGCTTGATTGTTCACCAGGGCTGTATCGAAGCCATACATCCCACCGATGGCGTTCTGCAAGCGTATTTCCCCGGCCGACATATCACCTTGCCGCACCACGTTCTTATGCCCGGCTTGGTCAACAGCCATACCCACGCCGCCATGAGCCTGCTGCGCGGCTACGCCGATGACCTGCCGCTGACCCGCTGGTTAAAAGACCATATCTGGCCGGCGGAGAAACGCTGGGTGGATGCACAGTTCGTTCGCGACGGCACTCAACTCGCGCTCGCCGATATGCTGAGGACGGGCACTACCTGCTTCAGCGATATGTATTTCTTCCCCGATATTACCGCTGCGGCAGTCCATCAGGCCGGCATGCGCGCACAGCTCACCTTTCCGATCATGGATATCGCCTCCAATTGGGCGCGGGATGCCGACGACTGTATTCACAAAGGCTTGCAGCTGTGCGATGACTACCGCTCCCATTCACGCATCCATATTGGCTTTGGCCCTCACTCCAGCTATACCCTGTCAGACGCCTCCCTGACCCACATCGCCATGCTGGCAGAAGAGTTGCAAGCACCGGTGCAGATTCACCTGCACGAAACCGCCGCCGAAGTGATTCAAGCCGTAGACACCACGGGTGTAAGGCCAATCGAGCGGCTGCTCAGCCTAGGGCTCTTAACACCGCTGACGCAGTGTGTCCATATGACGCAACTGAGCGATGGGGATCTGGATGTGTTGCAACAAAGTGGTGCGAGTGTGGTGCACTGTCCCGAATCCAACCTGAAGTTAGCGAGCGGCATAACCCCAGTGCAACGCCTGCTGGAACGGGGGATCAAAGTCGCATTGGGAACTGACGGTGCAGCAAGCAACAACGATTTGGATATGTTCGGCGAAATCACCACGGCCGCGCTGCTCGCCAAAGTGGCGGCCGGCGATGCCACTGCCCTGCCCGCATGGCGGGCCTTGCATATGGCGACCCTGGGCGGCGCAGCAGTGCTCGGGCTCGATGGTCGGATTGGCAGTCTCGAACCGGGTAAAGCGGCCGACGTGATTGCCATACAGTTAGATGATATGGACACCGCGCCTCTGTACGATCTGGCCTCGCACTTGGTGTATCACAATCGCCGCAACCGCATTACCCACGCGTGGGTGGACGGCAAAAACTTGATGCAGGACGGCGAGCTCACCACTTTGAATATCGCCGAACTGGGCAGCCGCGCGCGGCGCTGGCAAGAGCGCATCCAGCCACCGACCAAACCCGAGCTCCACTTATGATGCCGCAGGAGTTAAACCCATGAGCGCACACGCAAACGCAACTTTCTCCGCCAATGTAGACGCTGGTGAAATTGCCAAATTCGAACGCATGGCCAGCCGCTGGTGGGACCCGCAAGGGGACTTCAAGCCGCTGCACCAAATGAATCCGGTGCGCGCCAACTATATCGATCTCAAAGCCAAAGTCGCGGGAAAAACATTGCTGGACATAGGCTGCGGCGGCGGCTTGCTGACCGAGGCCATGGCGCAGCGCGGAGCGCGGGTTACCGGGATCGATATGGGCGAGGCGCCACTGGAGGTTGCCCGCCTCCACGCGGAAGCTAGTGGACTTAGCATTGACTACCGCCGCATCACAGCCGAGCAAATGGCCGCGGAGGCACCGGAGTGTTTCGATGTGGTGACCTGTCTGGAAATGCTGGAACACGTACCCGACCCCGCCCAGGTCATCCGCGCCTGTTTTAGCCTGGTAAAACCCGGCGGCCAGGTGTTTTTTTCCACCCTCAACCGCACCCCCAAGGCGTATGTAATGGCGGTATTGGGCGCGGAATATGTACTGCGCTGGCTACCGCGCGGCACCCACGATTACAAAAAATTCATTCGTCCCTCAGAGTTAGCAGCTTGGTCGCGGCAGGCTGGCTTGCAGGTATGCGACCTGATGGGAATCGCCTACAACCCCTTGACTCAGTCCTTCCGCACGGTGGCGGGCGACGTGGACGTGAATTACATCATGCACTTGCAAAAGCCGGAGGCGTAAATGGCGAAGCCCTTAAAAGCGGTGTTTTTTGATCTCGACGGCACCCTTCTGGACACCAGCAAAGACCTGGGTCATGCGTTAAATCAGGTACGGCTAGAGCACGGCATGCCGGAAATTCCCCAGACGGTGATTCGCGAACACGTTTCCAATGGTGCCACCGCACTGGTTAAGCTCGGTTTTGATCCACTGTCCGAGGACGAGCTGATGGATCTGCGCCAGCGCCTATTGGACATGTATCTGCAACATATCGCCCTGCACACCAAACCCTTCGACGGCATCGAAAATCTTATCGAGCGGTTGACGTGGCACGAGATTCCATGGGGCATAGTCACCAATAAGCCGCAGATCTACACCACCGAACTTATGCGCTATTTCGAGTTTGCCTCACCGCCTTGCGTTACTGTGAGCCCCGACCAGGTAGGCGTGGGTAAGCCCAATCCCGCCAGCCTGCTTTACGCCTGCGAAGTAGCGGGCTGCGCGCCGCAAGATGCGATCTACATCGGCGACCACCTGCGTGATATTGAATGCGGCCACAGCGCCGGCATGCCCACCATCGCCGTTGGCTACGGCTTTACTGGCCACCCCGATGAGCACCGCAGCTGGAATGCCACCCACGTCGCCGATAGCGTTGCGGATATCTGGCCAATCATTACCACCTACCTCAACTGACACCCAGAACATGACCGATCTCAACTCCTTTTTGAATTACCAAGCACCCGCCCTGCTCCTGCGGAATCGCATTATCGTGATCACCGGTGCCGGTGACGGCATCGGCAAAGCCGCCGCCCAAACCTTTGCCCGCTTTGGCGCTACCGTGGTCTTGCTGGGGCGCACGCTGAGCAAGCTGGAAAGTGTTTACGACAGCATCGAAGCCGAGGGCGGTCCCAAGCCCGCGATCTTCCCCATCAATCTCGAAGGTGCCGGACCGCAGGATTACGAACAGCTCAAGCTTGCTTTAGATAACGAATTTGGCCGCGTGGACGGTCTGCTGCACAATGCCAGTGAGCTGGGCGGACGCACGCCTCTCAGCCAGTATTCCAGCAGCGATTGGCAAAAAGTGATGCAGGTTAACGTTACCGCGCCATTCTTGCTGACACGGGCACTGCTGCCGCTGCTGCAAAAGGCGGAGGATCCGCGAGTGGTGTTTACCGGGTCGTCGGTGGGAGTGAAAGGCCGCGCTTATTGGGGCGCCTATGCCGTCTCCAAGGGCGCAACCGAGACCTTGATGCAGGTGCTGGCCGATGAGCTGGAGCAAAGCCCAATCCGCGTTAACTCCATCAACCCCGGCGCCACCCGCACGTCCATGCGAGCCACGGCCTATCCCGCCGAAAACCCCGACACAGTGGCGCCGCCGGAAGCCATTATGAACCGCTACTTGTTTTTATTCGGGCCGGACAGCAAGGACTGGCATGGACGCCAACTGGATGCCCAACCGAAATAACGCTCCCTGGCGGTAGGCCATACGCGGGCTTCGACTTCGCTCAGCCACCGGGCTTTGAAATCTGTCGAAGGGTAATCAATGGAGCGCAGGCTCTGGCAGCGCTCCTTCTGCTTCCATGTCAACAATATCGTCTACCACCGGCGGTGCTATAAGCTCGGTTTCAGAGCTTGTCGCAGACCGCTCCCTGAGCTCTGTCGA
>CAYZVN010000105.1:0-5267 GCA_964482025.1 uncultured Saccharophagus sp.
CCCATCCTCGTCTGCTCACCAACTTCCTCCCTCGCCTCATAATAATTCGCATCCAATACCAGATCCGTCACGAAGTAATGGACACCACGACCGGGGTGGACGGTTGCTTTGAGGCCGGGCAGGAAGACGTAGAAGGCTTGTTCACCAAACTCGGTTTTGGGGCCACCGAAAGGGCGAATATAGACGTTGCTTTTTCCTGATACGCCGGTGGTTAAAGCATGCAGCTCTTTTACCGCAATGCGGGCCCAGTGGTTGCCACGCAGTGCGGCCTGCTCTAGTCGCTTATAAGTATTGTGAAGGGCTGGGTTGATGCCGACACGGCGGCCAGCAGATTCGCCGGCGATGATGGGGTAATCCTTATACAGACTCATAACTCCTTGCTCCTATTCCATAGTCAATATTCCTGGCAGCTTAGCTCTGCCAGGACAGGATGGTAATGCAATCGGCAGAGTGTGTCATGAGGGAACGGGTAATTCCGATGACTCGACTTCCGTTTAGTGGGCTCCGTTTTGAAGATATTCCGCAATGTTCTGCGCCGTCTGCTGCAGCGCTGTCTGCCGAGCTTCGCGGCTGGCCCAGGCGCAGTGGGGAGTGATGATTAAGTTGGCGAGCTTGGCGTTTATTAATGAGTGTTCCGCCGGCGGCGGCTCCGTGGTGAGGACATCCACTGCGGCGCTGGCAATCACTTTGTGTTGCAGGGCATTCAACAGTGCCGCTTCATCCATTAATTGACCGCGCGCGGTATTAATTAGGCTGGCTGAAGGCTTCATCAGGCTGAGGGTTTCGGCGTTGATCAATTGCTCGGTATCTGGGGTGAGCGGGCAGTGGAGGGTGAGAACGTCGCAGTGGGCAAGCACTTCGCGAAACGGGACGCGGCCGGGTTTGGCCGGACCATTGGGGCGGTCGGCGATCAGAATCACCATGCCGAAAAACCGTGCGATCTCCGCGACGCGTTTGCCTATATCGCCGTAGCCGACTATGCCGAGTTTAAGCCCCCGTAGCTCCGCCACCGGATGATTGAGCAGACAGAACATATCCGATTTGCTCCAAGCGCCGGCAGCTACATCCCCTTGGTAGAGCGGCAAGCTGCGCACCAGCGCCAGCATCAGCATAAACGTGTGTTGCGCGACAGTTTCGGTGCTGTAACCCTTGCAGTTGGCAACGGTCACGCCATGCTCCTGCGCCGCTTGCAGATCCACATTATTAATTCCGGTCGCGGTGATGCACACCAGGCGTAGATTGGGCCGCGCCTGAAAAAATGCGCGATCCAGCAGCACCTTATTGGTGATGACGCACCAGGCATCCAGGTGCCGATACGCCAACTCTTCGGCGGTGGTGTTGGGATACAGATGCAGAGGGGCGGCAACCTGCGAAAGACGGGTTAAATCCACATCGCCAATATCGATGGTAGCGGCGTCGAGGAAGACGGCACCGCCGTCGCGGTTAAAAGGGGATGGTGGCGGCACGGCAGTCTCCTCGAAGTCTTTACGTCGAGGAACGGCGCAGAACGCGCGTGGCCTCGTCGATGATGTCGTTGATGCGTTCGGTGGCGCTGCACAGGCGGTCGAACTGGCCGCAGGATTGTCCGCAATAGAGCGCCATGCTGTCCACCTCACCGGTAGCGTCGGCCAAGGGGGAATCGGTGGAAAAGAGGTATACCGGCTGGCCGTCCTGCTCGCCGATCACCGTGTCCGGGTGCTTGCCGTGGTAGCGCCCTTCCAACACGGCGTTGGACAATACCCGCACCGGTGCGGGCTCGTGCCAGTTGCGGGCGAATACGCGAGTGTGGATGGTGTCGTCCGGTCTGGCCTTGAGCACACGCTGCTGATGATGGGGATGAGCGTTGGATTCGTGGGTCGCCAGAAATGCGCTGCCGATGCTGGCGCCTTGCGCGCCCAAAGTCAGCGCAGCTGCCAAGGCGCGACCACCGCCGATACCGCCGGAGGCCACCACCGGCACTGGACTTGTAGCGGCAATCGCCGGCAGCAGGCCGAACAAGCTGGAAGTACCGCGCACATGGCCGCCGGCTTCGTAACCTTGGACAATCAGCACATCCGCTCCCGCCGCCAGAGCTTCATCGGCATCGCGCTCACTGCCAACTTGGTGGATGACTTGCACACCCTCATCTTTAAGATGGCGCACCAGTGCTTTGTCGACCTCCCAAAACAGCACCATGGCCGGCACTTGCAACGCCAAACACGCCGCCACCTGCTCGTGCAGTAACTGCGCGTCCGTGGCGGCGGGGATCAGATTGATGGCAAATCGGCTCTGTGTCAGTTGCCGCAGGGCTGTCACCTCTGCGGTGATGCGCTCCACCGGCTCGCGCACCATACCCAGTACACCGAACCCGCCCGCCTCGGCTACCGCAGCGGAGAGTTTATGCCGCGCCACGCCGCCCATTCCGGCCAACATAATGGGCAAACGGCAGCCGAGCACCTTGAGCAGCGGGGTATCGAGGGCAGCGTGAAGGAGCGACATAGGCAATCTCTTAGGATGCGCGCAGGCGGTTTTTATAATGATGCAGAAGGTAATCCTGCAACACCAAAGCTTGGTTGTGCTCCGTGTCGCGGGCACCGTAGACCAAGGTAATGGCTTTAGGGTGCTGCTCCAGTAGCGGATCGAACGCCGCTGTCACCTGCTCTCGATGCTCGTTCAGCTCCGCCGTATAGCGTTTGTGGAAGTCGGCCCACTTGTCGGGGTCGTGGCCAAACCACTTGCGCAGCTCGGTACTGGGCGCCAATTCTTTAAACCAGTCTTCCAGCTTTAACTGCTCTTTTTTCTTGCCTCGCGGCCAGACGCGATCCACTAGCACTCGCAATCCATCCTCCGCCGCCGGCGGGTCGTAGGCACGTTTGAGTTTGAGGTGAATCGACGCCATTTACCAATGCCAGATTTGATCGGCATCTTCGTAGAGCCGAGTCACCGCTTCACGGCTGATCACCTCGACGCCCGCCTGCACCGGCAGATCCGCGAGGCCGCGCTCTTCCAGCTCTTCGCGCACCGCATAAACCGGTACGCCTTTCTCGCGCAGACGGCCGATATCCTGGGTAATATCCGCCGGCTCGGTCTGCTGCCATTTGCCAAATACCAAAGGCGGTTGCGGACGGGATTGCACGCTGTAAAACACGCCGTGGCCGGTCAGCAGCACTTCCAGATTTGCCCCCGCACCGCGCATGCATTGGGTGAGCCACAAAATGGTATCGTCCTGTTCTTCCCCAGTAGTCCGGAAGGCTTGGTCAATCACTTGCAATACTTTCATGGTCTGTCTCCAGTCACCGAGTGCCAATGGTCAGGGTGTTATGAGCGGTGCTGGCATAGCGCCAAAAATCCGCTGGGCCGCCTCGATCACAACCTTCGATGGCCTCGTTGACACCGCGCTCATCCACACACAGGCCGCAGTTGATCCACTCAAAGGTCAGCCCTTTCTCTTTGGCTTTCGCTTGCAGCGCGGCGATCCAGTCTTTGGTCAAAGGGTGATTTTCCGCCTCGGTGTCGCGACCGTGCACAGCGTTGCCGTGGGGCTGCTGACGTGCGAAGGCCAGAGCCACTGCACCTTCGTAGGCGAATACGCGAACATTGGCACTTTTCTCCAGCGCCGTCTCCAGCAAGCGGAAAAATGTGATGGTGCGTTCGCTTTCAAAGGGCGGATCCATAAATGCAAAAGTGAGAGTTTTGTTCATAAGATTCTCCTGCCGATAACTCGGGTTCAGTTCCAGATCACTTTATGGCCGGCCAGCATGGCATCCACCACTACACCAATTTCCGCGGGCGTGACGCCATCGCGCAGATGCTCCGGGGAGAACTCGCGCTGGCGCAGGGCGACATCATCGGCCAAAACCGTGACTGGGCTTCCCAGCAGGGCGTCGAACGCCGGGCATTGAGCGCCTTGGCGAGCTGGGGCAACACCGTTTTGCACCAAGAGCACGCGTACTTGATTGCCGCTGTTGGCCAGGCGCGTCGCCAAGTCGTACTGATTGCTGGCGCGCGCATCGGTGAAAGGGTCTTGGCTTTGCACAAAGAGATAGTCGGACATAAAAACTCCCTTAAGAAGTGAACAAATTTGCTTAGCGCTCGGCCGTTGCGAGCAAGCGGCTGCGTACCAGAAAGTCGCCGAAGTGCTCTTGCGCCTGCCGCGCCGCCGCGTAGCGGGCGAAGAGGCCATCGAGCACTTCGAAGATGCGGCTTTCATCCAGGTTGCTGGCGTGGAGCAGTGCCATGCGGTCGCCTTGAAAACTGCCGCCCAGGTAGAGGTTGTAGAGGCCGGGTGCGCGACCGGTCAGAGCAATTTCCGCCAGATAGGGCCGGGCGCAGCCATTGGGGCAGCCGGAGATGCGTAAGGTGATGGGCATCTCGGCAACACCGTGTTGCGCTTTGAGCCGGTTGAATAATTGCAGAAAGCGCGGGGTGTAGCGCTCGGCTTCCGCCATCGCCAAACCGCACGTCGGCAGAGCGACACAGCTGATGGTGTGGGCGTCCTGCAGATCCGGCTGCAGCCGGTGCTCGAGCCCCAGATCCTGCAATCGCCACTTCACTTGTTCCAGCTCGTAATCGCCAATCTCGGTCAGCTGTAGATTCTGGTTGGTCGTCAAACGAACCTGTCCGCCATAGGATGCAAAAAACGCTTGCAGCTGGCTTTTGAGCGCGCCGTCGATTCGACCACTTTCGATATACAGGGTGGCATTCCACAGACCATCGTCACCCTGGTGCCAGCCGAGGCGGTCGCCATTTTGTCGAAACGTCACCCTGCGCAGAGGCGCCAAAGGCCGGCCGCGTCGCTGTTCCAGCTCTTCGAGAAACCAAGCGGTGCCCAGGCGATCCAGCGTGTACTTAAAACGCGCGCGATGGCGGTCTTTGCGGTCGCCGAAATCGCGCTGAATGCCCATAACAATCTCAGCAAATTCCGGCGCTTCTTCAGCCGTGACAAAGCCTATATCTTCGGCGAGACGCGGATAACTGTCTTCGCGATTGTCCAGCTTGCCCATACCGCCGCCGACACACACATTGAAACCCGCCAGTTCACCGTTCTCGATAATCGCAATAAAACCCAGATCCTGGCCGTAAACGTCGATATCGTTTACCGGCGGAATCACGTAGCCCACTTTAAATTTGCGCGGCAGATACAGCTCGCCGTAGACCGGCTCCTCGTTGGCACTGACTTCCTGCGCGGGCTGCTCATACCAGATTTCGGGGTAGGCCTGAGTTTTGGGAATCAGCCGGTCGCTGGTGGCTTTTGCCAACGCGGCCACTTGGGCGTGCACCCGCGAGTG
>CAYZVN010000105.1:5367-9446 GCA_964482025.1 uncultured Saccharophagus sp.
ACGACTGCGCGCCTTTAATTTTTCGTTGTCGTGTAGATGTTCGACGGGCTGGGTTAAATCGCTGGTTCGAATAAGTTTCACAGAGGCACTCCTTAATACAAATTGCGGTGTAGACGTTTTTCCGCACTGAGAAGGGCCCAAACCTCGGCCAGCTCTGCTCTGCTTTTGAGCTGGTTTTCCAGTTCGGCTAATGGCTCCTGATCGCCGCACAGATACAGATGCGCGCCCCGTGCCACCCAGTCGGCGAGATCTGCAGCTAAGGCATCCGCCAAGCCAGCACTCGGTTTATCCTCGTAAAACTCCGTGGTCATTTTGGTCAGCACACCGCTTTTGGCGGCGTTTTGCCAATCGATTTGATACAGAAAATCCTCTTCAAAGCGCTGTTCGCGCAGCAGTAACCAACAGGGGTGACGACGCCCCTGTGCGGCAAAACTCTGAATAAACGATCGGTAAGGCGCGATACCGGTACTCGACGCTACCCATATCAACGGCACCTCTTTATCGTCCGGCAACCGAAATCGCTTGTTGTGATGAGGGTAGAGCCGCACCCGCTCGCCTGGCTGCAACTGGTTGAGGTAGCGCGAGGCGATGCCTCCCACCTCGCCGCCTGTATGGCTGGGACCGGGGTGCGGGTACCAATAGGTTTGCACCGTCAAATGCAGCTCGTCGTCACCCGGCGCATTGGCAATGTCGTACAAGCGCGGCTGTAAGGGGCGCAGATTCGCCACCAAAGTAGCGGCATCCAAGCTAACGGGATAGTCGCGCAATAAGTCCATCACGCTGGTGCTGCGTAGATATTCGCGCTGGGTTTTATTGTTGGCATTGATCTGCTGCAGCTGGGCATCGCCGGTTCGCTCTGCCAAGAGTTGCAGCAATGGCTTGCCGGGGAGGGTAAGGTCGAGCTTTTCCCGCAGCGCCTGCACCAGCGGCATGGCTTGCTCATCCACCACCACCGGATCATCCCCGGATAAACCCACAAGATTTAATATCGCCGCCACCCGTTCGGGCGGGTTGTGAGGCAATACCCCCACTGCGTCGCCAGGTTGCAGCTGCAGGTTGTCGTTTTCTATCAATAAAGAGAGATGGTGCACCGCCGCCGGTCGATCTGCTGATGTCAGGCAAACATTTTCCAAAACTTCCAACTCAGTCGGGTTGGTGCGCGTAGGTGCGGCAACGACCATGGGCGCCGTCGGTAGCGGAGCAATGGCAGCGGTGGATGCCTTTGCCGAGGAGGGTCGCGGTACCAGGCCGGAGACTTTATCCACCCACGCCTCAGCGGCGCTTTTGTAATCCACATCGCACTCCACACAGGGTAATAATCGCTCCGCACCGAGCTCTTCCAGGCGCCGATCTAAGGCGAGCCCTGCGGTACAAAAGTGCTCGTAGGTGCTGTCGCCCAAGGCTAAAACTGCGTATTTCAGGCCGTTTAACTGGGGGGCTTGGTCGCTCAAGAGGGCGTCAAAAAAAGGCGCGGCGGGCTCCGGCGGGTCACCGTCGCCATGGGTGCTACAAACAATCCACAAATATTGCACACGCGCCAAAGTGCGGAGTTTCACCTCCGCCAGGGGTACCAACCGAGGTTCAAGATTTTGCTCGCGCAGCAGCCGGCTGAGGCTTTCGGCGATTGCGGTGCTGTTGCCCGTTTCGCTGCCGTAAGCGATGGTGACTTGCGCGGTCGTATTCACCGCCGCAAGTGTAGGGGCTACGGCGGTCTCGCCAGAGGCGGCCAAATACCCGCTCAGCCACAATGCCTGACGCTGATCCAAGGTATTGAGTACCGCCTGAACGCGCTGCCATTGGTCGGGAGAAAAGAGTGCTGTCATGCCAGAGTTTGGGGGAAGTACCATGTTCGAATTCATGGGGCAGGAGTATGCCGTCACCGATTGACGCGCGGTAATGAAATAAACTGCTACCTAGTATCAAAAAAAATGAAGTGAACAGATTTCGCAATGGATATAGAACTTGCTCGAACCTTTCTGGAAATTGTCCGCGGCGGCAGCTTTATGGCGGCGTCGGAGCAATTGCACATCACCCAAACCACCGTAACCGCCAGGATCCACAATTTAGAAGGGCTACTCGGTTGCCGGCTGTTTGTGCGCACGCGCAACGGCGCGACACTTACCGAAAATGGCGAGCACTTTGTACCCTACGCCAACCAGTTGGTGCAGACCTGGGAGGCCTCGCGGCGAGATCTGCCGCTGCCCCAAGGCCACCGGGAGCTGGTGTCCATCGGCTGTGAAGTCAGTTTGTGGAACCCGCTATTAACCCGCTGGCTCTCTCGCCTGACGCAAGAACGGCCGGATTTAGCGGTGCGCGTCGACGTAGACGAACAGGAAAAGTTGCAGGAAAAGCTACAGCTGGGATTGGTTTTTGCGGCCCTAGTGCATCAACCGAGATATTGGCCGGGCGTCCAAGTGGAGCAGCTCTTAGAGGAAAAACTTATCTTGGTACGCGCGGCGAATCATCCCGAGCCATACATCTTTATCGACTGGGGCGACACCTTCCGCCAGCAGCACAACGCCGCGCTGCCGCACCACGCGCGGGCCGGCATGCAAATGAATTTGGGGCCACTGGCGCTGCAATACCTGCTGGAAAACGGCGGCAGCGGCTACTTTCGCACCCGCGTCGTACAGCGCCATCTGGACAGCGGCGAACTCTTGCGAGTGCCCGAGTCACCCGAGTTCTCCTACCCAATTTTTCTAACCTACAACTTCCCCTATAGCCATCCGGCGATGCAGGAGGTTTTGCGCAATCTGCGCGATGCGGTGCTGGACACCCATTGGGTTTAGCCGCCGCCAAAAGTCGGGCCGTGATCGGCGCAATCTGGCAGCAAAATCTTTCGAGTTTGAAGTGCCGAAACTTCTTACACCTGGCGTTTAAATTCGCTTTTACAGCATCCACCCGCCCCCGAAAATCTCACAAATTCCCTTTATAATCAATGCGCTACAGAAATCAAAAGCAACCCAAAGGAAGCCCGGCACGAAAAGTGCTTAACGTGAAGAACGGCAATGATCTGCGCGACGGGCGTGATTATTGAGCGACAACAACAATAGGAGCTTCCATGAAACGATTGATTGCCCGGGCCGTTCTCGCGGCCGCTGCCGGCGCGATAAGCACCGGAGCCGCAGCGCTTCCTCTGAACGAGTACAACCTAATCGTCGCGGAGGATTTCACCCATCAGTCGTCATCCATTGGCGGCAAAGTCTTTGTCGGCGGTCACTTTATTGCTCAAAGCGCGCTCGATCTCGGTGTCGATCTCAGCGCAAGCCCAACCCTAGATTCCCTCATCACCGTAGGTGATATCCGCGGCCATAATGGTACGTTCAACGTGCAAGCCGGCAACGTGGTCTACGGCGGCCAAGCCACTGGGCTTAATTTCAACTTCAACGGCGGCGGTGAAAAAATCCAGCGCAACCAGGCTGATCTGCAAAACCAGCGCGATGCCATCGTCAATCAGCTCAACACGGCTTCGGCAAACTACAGCAGCATGAATGCCAACGGCTCCGTTGTGGCCGGGCAGAATGTGGTGGCTTTAAATTATGACGGCACCGACAGCACCGCAGTATTCACCGTCAATGCCGCAGACGTATTCCGGCAGAATTCTCGCTTAGAGTTAAATGCCGGTTCCGCGCAGACGGTGGTCATTAACGTGTCAACTGAGCATCTGGCCGGCAATGCCGGACAAGTGGCTTACGACTTTACCGCACCCGGTGGTATTAACTTCACCAATGGCTTCGCCGCCAACAGCGACAGCAACAATTTGGGTGCCAGCAATATCCTGTGGAACTTCTTCGACGCCACCACGCTAAACCTGCAGGGTCTGGATACCTTCCGCGGATCGCTCCTGGCCATGGGCGCAAGCGTACTTAACCTCGGCACCGCCGATGGCGCCATAGCGGTGAAGTCGTTGATTCAGAACCGCCAGATACACAACTACACCTTTGTGCCGCCTTCAGAAGTGCCGTTGCCGGCGCCACTGCAGTTTATGCTGATCGGCATGGCATGCCTGTTCGGTTTACAGCGCTGGCGCAAGCGCAAAACCGCGCAAGCTGAGTTGGCGATGGCGTAAATCAATAGCA
>CAYZVN010000106.1:0-9388 GCA_964482025.1 uncultured Saccharophagus sp.
AAACACAGGTACCGCCTCTTTATCAAGCGGGGGAAAAAGCGGGAACTTGATGTTTGTGAATGGGTGAGGAACTGGAAGAAAAAGATAGGGCACCAGGAACAGCAATATGACCGACTTTTCCAGGTTATAGCGCTTAAAAAGTTTGTAGGCCACAAAGGGCCAGATAACGAACAAGGCGATGTAGTAGAAAGTATTCGGAGGCGGTGGTATATACATTCAACTTTCTCAAAACTCAATAGAACAAAATTTGTTCAATGTATCGGTACAGTAAATGATGGCTGCTGCATCCCCGCCCCTCTATGAACAAGCATGACAAGCTCACAAGCCTCTCGCATCCACCGCCATAACTCAATACACTGCCGCATCAATAGTGGGTGCATCAACCTCGAGCAGAACCCAGCGGAACAGTCGCATAACAAGCCTATAGCGACACTTAACGTATCAGTAACGAACCAGACGTATCAGTCTAATGCTAAACAGATTTAAATACCTGCTCCAGGGTACCGAGCTAAAACGCAAAGTTTACACAGGGAGCCTGTGGGTTGGGATAGGGTTTGGCAGCCAAAAACTGCTGCAACTTGCCAGCAACCTAATCCTCACTCGCCTCTTATTCCCCGAAGCCTTTGGCCTAATGGCCTTAGTCAATGCCTTTATTATCGGCGTTGCCATGTTTAGTGATATGGGTATAAGACCCGCGATTGTGCAAGCACACAACGCCAACAACCGAGAGTTTCTTAATACCGCCTGGACGCTACAAATTATCCGTGGGTTCGTCCTTTGGCTTATCCTTTGCGCCATCGCCCACCCCGTGGCCCAACTTTATAACGAGCCCAGCCTGTTCGCCCTTTTATGTTTTACGGGGCTGAACGCCTTTTTTGCTGGGTTTCGCACCATCAACAGCTTTCTGGCAGAGCGGAATCTTCAGCTCCAGCGGCTGATGCTGGTTAAGATCGCGGGGCAGGTGATCACCATAAGCGCAATGATTGTTCTTGCCATCTGTCTGAAGTCCGTTTGGGCGCTTGCCATAGGCACCGTTTTTGGCGCACTACTGGACATCATTTTAGGGCACTTATTCCTGCGCGGTCATCGGCATCGTTTATGCTGGAACGTGGCATTTGCCAAGCAAATCTTCCACTTTGGTAAATGGATCTTCTGGAGCACGATCTTTACGTTCTTTAGTGGTCAGGGTTTGCGCCTTATTGAAGGGAATTTTGTGTCCACGGAAATCCTGGCGATGATCACCATCGCCGGTACCATCGCCTGGATATTTGGCGAGCTGATCGAGCGTTTTATGGGCAGCATCTTGTTTCCCACACTCTCGCGCATTCATCGGGAAGAGCCGCATAAGTTTGCCTCAATCCTGATTCGCTTGCGCTCCCGCATTATGCTAGCCACTACCCCCCTCTTCGGTATTGTCTCTTTGGCCTCGGTATTTATCATCGATCTGCTTTACGACAGCCGCTATGCTTTTGCCGGGCAGGTATTGGCCATTTTGGCCATTAACAGCGCGATACGCACCATGCCGCAAATCTATCAGAATGCCTTGTTGGCTCAGGGCAACACTCGCTTGCACTTTATAACCGTGGGCACCCTGGCCTGCGCCAATATTGCCGGCTTGATCATCGGCTATTACAGCGCTGGCGTGTTGGGAATGCTGATTGGCTCGGGCTTTGGGTATTTGGCAGGGTATGCCGTCACTCTGGCACTGGTCGCTCGCTCCGGCTGGGTCTCGGTGAGATGGGAGCTACTAACCTTAGCGGTGATCGCGGCGTTCGCATTGCTCAGCTTTAACCTGCATCTGGGTGAATTTTCATGGGATAACGCCACTCTGAAGCTTTACGCCGATAGATTGTAAAGGCCGGAGTCCAGGCGGTAAGTGTTCAGCCACTCATGGTCTGCAAGCGCGATCTTTCGGAAGAGGTCTCCCCATTTGACGGCGATTTGCAGGCTCTGCCAAGTGTCATACGCATTATCGGAAAGGCTTCTATAGAGCTCTGGGCTCTGCAGAAGCTCTCGCACTTTCGCGGCTAGATCTTCTGCAGAGCCGGACTGAAACACCATCGCGTTTTGCCGGCTTTTGAGCAGACGAGCAAAAATCGGATGATCGGACACCACCAGCGGTGTCCTGGAGCATAAACCTTCATTGATCGTTTTGGGAAAGCCTTCGGGGTATGTTCTACGGCTTGGAATTAAGACCACATCCGCCTCTGCCATGCGGGGAATAATCTCGCGATTTGGTACCAAGCCACAAAACGTCACGTTGCGCTGCAAACCACGCTGCTCCGCCAACGCGCGACATTCATCCACCTGGCCTTTGCCGTAGATATCCAAGGCCACCGGCACCCCAGAGCGAAGCAAAAGATCAACCGCCTCAACGCAATCTGTTACCCCTTTATCTGTTGAGATGGCACCGACATAGATCAGTCGATAAGGCTGAGCGGTTCCCAGATCTTTGGCAGGCCGACCTCCCGGGTCGACCGACACGGGCCAATCCCAGGGTACGATTTTGCCAGCCGCTATACCAATATTGCGTAACGACAGGCATGAGCCCACACCATGATTACCGATCCATTGGACATTGGGGTGATTACACTCCCTGGCCAAGCGGAAGTAGTGCCAGCGATCACGAAGGCTGCGACCATTAAAAGAATCCGCGAGAATCAACGCTGTGGGAATTTTATGTTTACGCAACCAACGCAAAATAGCCACCGCCGGAGTGCGCAAAATCACCATCGAGGGTGCATATTCGCGAAGGGCCGCAATGGTTTTTTTTATGGTGACAGCATAAGTATCCGTTTCCGTGCCGACGCCTATGGCTCGCACACCGGGCGCCATGACTTCGGAATAGCGCTCAGCGGACCGGCAACATAAAGTGGCCACCTCATCAAAGCTGTCTTTCAGGTCGCTCACCGCGTCAACAGAATATCGTTGGTTGGCGTAATACTCAGACTTCCCTTCGGATATGTTTCGGTAGGCCTCCCTGTAATCGCCACCGTACTGCACGACCAAAAGCTTTTTTTGATTTGCGAGTGACATATTAATTTTTCGATCAACGCCGGACAGTGTTACAGCGATGTTTATAGGTTTCAATTCGCTCCCGCAGCTCATCTTATCAGCCTGGAACCGGTCGTGGGCCGTGATCGCGTTTATATGCATGTTCGCGAACATTCTTTTTATGCTGACGCACACGCCAAGCAAAGCGCAGCGCTCGTCCCACTAGACGGTCAAATGCGCCGCTGTCGCGCCAAGCCTCGTAGCTCTGAGTCACCGGGCCGGCCAGAAAATCATGCCACGCCTGTGCGACCACATCTGCGGAACACTCTTCGAAGCGACGCAAGCCGTTCTCCACCATTTGCTGATAAAGTTGCGGACTCTGTTGTAGCCGACGAAGTTCCCGCAACGCATCATCCGCCGTCACCACTTCAAGATAGTCTAACTCAGATTTACGCAGCGCCTGATAGGCTGGCTCGGGCCCCAACAATGCCGGCACGCCGGCCAGCCAGGCGTTTACTAATTTGACGGCCGGCTTCAGCCCAAAATCATATTCCGTCAAGTTGCGTACCGCTAACACAACATCACTTTCGGAATAATCGGCCCATGAAAGATACTGCATTTTAGGGTCGGTGATAACGTGATTTTCTTTATTAAAAAGAAAATCCATTCCAATTTCGTGCAGCGCGCGGCTAAATTCGGGAGTTTTAAACGATGCCGTCAGGTTGCGCGGATGGCCCTTAAAATCCAGGTTTTCCACCCGGATGCCGCGCGACTTGTCTCGCGGAATCATGATCGGTTGTGGCCAATGAGGCAAATAGTGATCATTGGGACCGCTGATCGCCTTTACGTTCATTACAGACTGAATGTCGCAGATGGCCGGACGAGGTGAGTCAGTGCGGCAGGCGACAACATAGCTGCGGAAAGGCAGATCTTTGATCATTAAATAATTGTGGGGTACGACACAGATCGCTTCGCGTACGTAGTGATCCGTCAAATACACGTTGAAGCCTCGCTGCTTTAAGAGAATGTATGTCTGTACGGACCACACATCCGCACCAGTCATACAGCGTTTAAACGCTTCTTCGGCATCAATAATTTCGTTTCCTTCGATTACATCCTTGAAACGATCGAGCTCTTTGCTGACAAAATAAATAGGATACTTGAGGGGTGGTAAGGTCAACATACGAGCTATCCAAAAATATGTTCCATAACTGCTGCGCGCACCAATAATGTGTTAAAAAAACTGGCCACTCACCCCGATGCTGAACAAGGCTCTGCAGTCTGCGGCCTGTGTGATAGCCCAGGCTTACCTGGTCTCACAGCCGCCCATTTATTATTGCAACGACGTCAAACTGACGCGCCCTTCCCATGCCGCCGGGCATAAAAACAAATAGTTAGAGGCTGCTTCATAATGGCTGCGTGCGAGCCATCAAACCGCCGCGAGTCAAGACATCAAGTCCACTGTACTCATACATTCTTCGATAGTTTTGCCTCATCCCGGCGAATGCGGCAAAACTGCTAAATAAAAAACTATCCACCAAAAAACAATTGATTTTGCTCGCTGCGCAGTTGATCGCACAATCGACCCGCCGGCAACTCCACATCGTCGTATGTCAGCACTTGGTCTTTCCGTACATCTCGTTTCAATACACAACCTTCAGCCAACCCCATCGGCAGCAGCCTATCGCGAAATACCACATCTGCATTTTCCGCTTGACCGTACGTCATATACCAACCAATACCATCAATCGTGTTACCGGCTTTCAGGTCCGTTTTCGCCGTTGCCACCACATCCACCATCGGCTTGCCGATAGGGGCAACTGCCGCATCATGAAATAAAGCCGCTCGTGCGACCGTGTTAGCGACTTCGAAATGACAGAGATGATAAGGATTATAAAAACAATACAGAGGGCCGGGACCCACTTTGTATAAGTTCAGATAGTGCTGCTGTCGCGGGTTGTCGTGCATTCCCAAAACGAACACTCCGCCATTGGGGACTGCACCAACGACGTAGTCGACGATACCTGGTCCCTTTTCGAGGTATTCCATGGGAAATAGCTCGACCGTTTTCTCCAATGGCGTTCCCGAGGGAACCGTCGGCCCGAGCATACCGCGCTCGGCAACGGTCATTCCTGTGGCGTTAGCGACAATGGCCTGCTCAAAGGAGATTTTTGATCCATCCGCAAACGAAGCAACCATATGAGGTTTTTGCCCCCATTTTTTCGCGAATTCTTCCTGTGTCGTAGGATTTCGGTAAGGATCCTGTAAGCCTTTGACATTGCCACACAAAACCGGCCGTACGCCAATTCCTTTGACAAAGCGGTAGAGGTTCACAATTACCCCGGGTTGGTCGCCATCAACGTTAGTAAAGACAACACCGGCTTTGTCCGCTTTCGTCTTCAGCAAGGGCCCGAGTGTGCTATCCAACTCGGCATTCATTAACAGGATATGTTTTTTATGTGCAATGGCGCTCAAGGCGACCTCGGCGCCAAATTCAATCGCACCGGTCACCTCAAGAACCACGTCTATACCATCTGCTTCACACAGGGCAAAGGCGTTATCAGTGATCGCATATTTCTTGGCGCGAATGGAATCTTCTAGCTGAGCGGTGGTATTCACTACCACAACTTCTTCGACACCGGCTTCTGCGTAGGCGCGCCGCGCGCCGTCGACATTGCGGTTGGCAATACAAACAAGCTCAATGCCCGGTGTGCTTTGAATGATATTCAGTGCAACGCCGCGCCCCATAAACCCTGCGCCAATCATCGCAAGGCGAATGGGCTTATTGTCAGCGGCCAGTTTTGCTAAGGCGGTATCAACAATGATCATTGTGTATTAGTCCTTATAGTCCGGCCAAGCGGCATCTTTCGGGGAAATACAGGTGGGGGACATAGGCCACTGAATGTTAAATCGTGGATCATCCCAGCGAATACCACCTTCGGACCCCGGTTGATAGCTTTGTGATACAAGATAAAAAACCTCCGTGTCGTCCTGTAGCGTGATAAAGCCGTGAGCGAAGTCCCGAGGTACAAACAGCGCCGTTCGATTGTCGGCGGTGAGTTCCACACCAACCCACTGCTGATAGGTTGGTGAATCCTTCCGCAGATCGATGATCACATCGTAGATCGCACCACGTGTGCAGCGAATAAATTTGGTTTCCTGGTAAGGATGGTGTTGGTAGTGCATCCCGCGCAGTGTTCCCTTGGTTTTATTCCAGGACATATTGCCCTGTAAGACATCGGACACTAAACCGTGTTTTTCGAATTCCTCACGGCAGAACATGCGGGCGAAAAATCCACGATCATCTTCGAGGAGATTAAGATCGACAATATAGGCACCGGCCAATTTCGTTTCTTGGAATTTCATTACACAGCCCCTTATGAAATCCAGAAAAGATCTTCATTAACGCGCTGACTCGCCATATGGTTTTTAAGAACTACCAAGCGAATAAATTCCGATGTACGAAAATTGGCGTCACCGAATTCCATCTTCTGCAAACCATTTTTCAGCCCTTCTACGGCAGCTTCCAGGGTAACTCGCGGCTGATGGTTTGGTGCAAGTTCACGGAACTTGGCAAAGCTGACTTGATAGGAGCGTTTGTCTGGCACCGCATCTGGATTAATCGATACTTTGGTGTCGGGCACTACCCGTGCTACTGCATCCGCTAAGTCTTTAACTTGATAATTCCATTCATCGCTGCCGGCATTAATCGAGAGAAAGGCTCCCCCGGCACTTGCAGGTCGATCCACCGCCCATTCGATAGCAAGCGCCATGTCGTCCACGTGAATCAATGGACGCCAGGGTGTACCGTCGCTGAGAATGCTGATCTCTCCAGTCGAGACCGCGCCCGCAACAAAGTCATTCAGTACTAAGTCCAATCTAGTACGCGCGCTGAATCCGCAAGCGGTTGCAAAACGCAAGCAAGTAACGGTAAAGGTGTCGTCTGCTAATGTTTTAACGCCTTCTTCCGTACCGATTTTCGATTTGGCGTATGCCGTCAAAGGGTTGAGCTCATCTTCTTCTTGGCGAGGACCACCTTCAGCAAATCCATAAACACTGCAACTGGAGGCAAACACATAGTTTTTTACGCCTGCTTCTTTGGCCAACTTGGCGATGCGAACGCTTGACTGACAGTTAATTTCGTCCGTTACTTTTTCAAATGTCTTGCCCATGGGGTCATTGCTGATGGCTGCCAGATGCACAACCGCATCGAAACCTCGCAACATGTCGACATTGATATGTCGCACATCACCGTACCATTGTTCATTCAGCAGCACATCCGGATAAATATCGACACCAGTGAGACAATGGGCGAAAAAGCCAACATCGAGCCCGACCAATCGTGCAGAGGGATAGGTGGAGCGCAACTGTTTGATAACAGAGGGGCCTACATAACCAAGGTTACCGGTAATCAGAATATTCATAATCGTCCTATTGTGAATTTTTGGTTAAAAGTGCGGGCTAAATAGCGGACTCTAGAGATTGCAACACATGTTTACCAATTGCCATGGATGCTGTGAGACCCGGAGACTCCATACCGTAGAGGCCAATAAAACCCTTAACGCCGTGAATGCCTTCTCCCTGAACAATAAAATCGCCAGCCTCCGAACCGGGGCCGACCGCCTTTGGCCTTATGCCCGAATAACTCGGCTGCAATGCATCCAGAGAAATACCGGGATAATACTCTTTGATCGAGTGGTAAAACGCGTCTCGCCGCGCCGGATCGACTCGATAATCAACGGCGTCCACCCATTCGGTATCTGGCCCAAAACGCGCTGCGCCAGACTGGTCCAAGGTGAGGTGAACGCCTAGCCCTTCGTTGTTGGGCAGCGGGTATATCAGCCGGGAAAATGGCGATTTGCCAGTGAGCGAAAAATAGCATCCCCGCGATAAATACAGTGGCGGTACAGACGCTGTGGGAATACCTTCGATACTCGCGCTCACCGTCTGAGCACCCAGTCCGGCACTATTGATCAACTCACGCCCGCTTACGGCAATGTGTTCATCGCTCCCGATATGGAGCTCAAAGCCGCCTTCCACCACTCGACCGCCCAACACGGAGCTTGAAAGTGCGACGGTACCGCCGGCGTTTTCCAAATCCCCTTGATAGGCGAGCATCAGCTCATGGCTATTAATAATGCCAGTAGAGGGTGACAGAATACCCTTACTCGCGTGTAGAGCTGGCTCCATCTCCCGCAATCGATCACCATCGACAAATTCCAGGTCGTACACGCCGTTAGCAACACCCCTATGATAAATCGCCTCCAGCGCGGCATTTTGATGCTCACCCGCGGCGACAATCAGCTTGCCCAAACGCTTGTAGCTTACTCGATGACTGTCGCAATAGCGGTATAACAATTCCTTGCCATCAACACACAAACGTGCTTTCAAACTGTTCTGTGGATAATAAATGCCGGCGTGAATGACTTCGCTGTTGCGCGAGCTGGTTTCCTGGCCGATAAAGCGATGACGCTCCACCACCAGAACACTCCGGCCGGACAATGCCAGGGTCCGGGCAATTGCTAAGCCCACCACTCCTGCGCCTACAACAATGCTGTCAAAATCCACTTGTAATCCTTAACACACGCTACAGGTTGATATCGTCCTATGACAAATGGCGTTACCACTTAATCCATGGAGCCTTGCCTTTTTCTATAAGGCCTTCGAGGTAATGTTTATCGCGCAAAGTGTCCATTGGCTGCCAAAATCCGCTGTGTTTATAAGCGGCAAGCTGGCCATCGCGCGCCAGGTTTTGTAGTGGTTCCTGCTCCCAAGTGGTAGTGTCATCGGCAATGTAATCGATCACGGAGGGCTCTAATACGAAGTAGCCGCCATTTACCCAGGCGCCATCACCGGAGGGCTTTTCGTGGAATGAGTGAATCTTGGTTTCGTTTTCACCGAGCACAATGGCACCGAAGCGGCCCGCCGGTTGCACTGCGGTCAAGGTCGCCTTAAGGCCTTGGCTTTTGTGAAATGCAACAAGTGCGGATATATCGATATCGCTGACGCCATCACCATAGGTAAAGCAAAAGGTCTCGTCCCCGATATAATCTCGAACTCTCTTTAACCTGCCACCTGTAAGTGTTTCGGCACCCGTGTCAACCAGGGTGACCTTCCAAGGTTCTGTTACCGCATCGTGCACTTGTATCGAATTGGCCTTCATGTCAAAAGTGACACTGGATGTGCGAACGACGTAATTGCTGAAAAACTCTTTGATGATATGGCCTTTATAGCCACAGCAAATGACAAAATCGTGGATTCCATGTGCGGAATAGATCTTCATGATGTGCCATAAAATTGGCATTCCGCCAATTTCCACCATGGGTTTTGGTTTGATCGTCGTCTCTTCGCTCAGGCGCGTCCCAAGCCCGCCAGCTAAAATCACTGCTTTCAT
>CAYZVN010000107.1:0-9186 GCA_964482025.1 uncultured Saccharophagus sp.
TTCAAGTCCGGCCTCGGGCACCATCTCAAAATCCGAAAGAATCCGTACAAAGTGCGCAGTCATCTGAAAAGCCTCGACAAAAAAGGCTTTTTAGTGCTTGTGCACCTCTCCCGCTTGTTCTGTGTGGAGGATTTGCCGCAGTGAGCTTGCGGCAAATCCGAGTCTACCTTGCTATTCAAACGGATAGCGAAAACCCCATTCCGTGCGTAAATTGTCCATCAGCTGCATGGTCTCCAATGTTTCCTGTAGTCCGATGATATCGCTTTCCAACTTGCCCGCGCGTACTTGCTTGACTACCTCTGCGACCTGATAAATAAAACCATTGCCGTGATTTTCTTCAGTGATTGTCTCGGAGCTTGCGATATCGCGAGTGCCGTTGTGAATGTGGACGGTAAAGGTAGTGCCATGTTGGAAGTGGGGGAATTCGATATAGCCGAGGGAGCCGTAAATCATGGCTTCCATTCGGGTCAGCAGATTAAAGCTGGTGTTGATGCTAGCAATGCAGCCCGAATCGTATTGCAGCTGGTAGGTCGCCAGTTCATCCACCCCGGTCGAGGCAAATTGACAGAAGGATTTGCTGGCGCTTGGCAATGCGTCGAGGAGGAAGTTGACGAAGGTGATGGGGTAAATGCCCATGTCCAGTGTCACCCCGCCGGCGAGGTTCGGGTCGGTGAGGCGCGGCAGGTATTGTTCTTGGGCGATGCCGCCAAAGCTGATATTGAACAAGCGGATATCGCCAATGGCGCCGCTTTTTAAAATATGCTTCAAGCGGATCATGCTGGGTAGGAAGCGTACCCAAATCGCCTCCATCATAAAGCAGTCATTGCGTCGGGCGAGTTCAATCAGCTCCTGTGCTTGCGCGGCGTTGACGGTAAAAGGCTTCTCAACCAGTAGGTGCTTCTTGTGCGTGAGTGCTAAGAGCGCGTTTTCGTAATGAAAGTTGTGGGTGGTGGCGATATAAACCACATCTATGTCGGCGCGGCTGACCAGTGCCGCGTAGTCATCGGTGGCTTCAATGCCGTACTCTGCGGCAAAGGTTTTGGCGCGTTCAGCACTTTTGGAGGCGACGGCCACCAGGGTGCTATCAGGGTTGATGTTGACGGCGTCGGCCAGTTTGTGGGCAATAAGGCCGGCGCCTATGATGCCCCAGCGTAGAGGTGTTGCAGACATAAAATACCTAATCGGATCGGGTGGGAAGCCAAGCCTCAATTGTAGTTGAGGCCGGCAATGCTAACTCAGGTTCCGACCGATGGAAACCTAGGGTCAGTGGTGATTGTCGGGGGATGAGTCGCGAGGTTCCGTCGCTATAGGTTCTGCGGTTTCCGATTCTTTAGGTGCCCTAGTATTGGCGTTCGGCTTGGTGGACACTGCGAACTCCGCTGGGCGTATTTCTTCACCAAAACGATCTGCATAAATGCGGGTAAACTCCGCGCCGAATAACAGAATTAATCCACCGTACGTAACCCATAACATCACCAAAATAATGCTGCCGGCAGCGCCATAAGTGGACGCAGGATCGCTGCGACTAAAATAGAAGCTGAGCAGGTATTTGGCCAGTACAAATAAAATGGCGGTGACAAAAGCGCCTACCCAGACGTCCTTCCAGCGAATTTCGGCATCGGGTAAAAACTTATAGATGGCGGCAAAGAGCACCGTCACACTGGCGAGTGAAACGCCAAAGTCTAGTAGTTGAAAAACGATATCTAAGGCGCTGAAAAAATGGGCTGCGACCCAGCTTCCCAAAAATGATAAGGCGGCAGAGAGTACCAGTGAGATCAGCAGTAAAAATCCAACCGTCAGAATTAAACCAAATGAGAAAAGTCGGTCGACCACTAGCTTTAGAAACTTGCGCCGGGGTTCGGGTTTAACTTCCCAAACGATGTCCAAGGTTTGTTGTAGTTGGTAAAACACCCCTGTGGCCCCGAATATAAGCGTCGCAACGCCAATGATAGACGCCGCAGTAAAACCTTCCGACTCCCACGCTCTGGCCAAAATTTCCGCTATGTCATGTGCTGCTTTGGGGCCTATGACACCCTGAATTTCGCCCGTCAGCTTTTTAACGACGGCTTCCTTGCCAAAGAAATAACCGGCGAGATTAACGATTATCACCAATAAGCCAGGTAGAGAAAAAATTGTGTAGTAGGAAATAATGGCGCTGTTGCGAAAGGGTTCGCGCGACCACCAGCGTACGGTTGTATCTTTTAATAGCTGGCCAATCGTTTTGGTGTTATGCAAAAGGCTCATGCTCGTCTCACCTCAGTTTGTGTGATTGACCATTGCTTAGGGCAAGCCAAAGGGCGGGTAGTCTACACATAATGCTCACACTGGCCTCCAATGTTGAAGCAAATGCCTATGTCAAATTTAGGTGCTGCCAAAGCCACACTACCAGAGCAAACGCCAAATAAATAACGGCGCCCAGCACAGCGAGAATGATTGTGATCCATGCCGCTGAGCTTGCGGCCGAGCGTCGCCGAACCCGGCGGGGATTGTGCTGGTAGGCGTCGAGTAACCGAACGTTTTTCTCGTTGGCCTTCCAGAAAAAATCAAAAATATCGCCAACAATGGGAATGGCGCCAACAAGAGAATCAATGGCGATATTCAGGGCCATGCGTAACAGGACGGTTTTGGGTGCGCCGAGCTGATGAGCATGATAAATAATGACCATGGAAAGCAAGCCACCAATGGCATCTCCAACGCCGGGAAATAAGCCTAAGATGCCATCAAGCCCGATACGCATTCCGCCTGGCAGCGGAATACTGCTGTCGAGCAAGCGACTCAGTCGGCGATAGGACGTGCCCACCCGCCCTGCGGGCTGTGCCTCGGAAGTCATTGTCATAGTCGCATTAAAGCAAGTCTCAAAACATTAAAGAATTTGCAAGATCAAGGCCAGGGCGGCGAACGAGGCAAAGCCAAGAAAAATCCGCTATCCGAATTCACGTCCCACCTAAGAATGGTAACTCCCGCTAAATATTGTTGTAAGAAATGCAAAGAGTCTGAGCTGAGTTCGCTTCAACTCTTTGAGGCGTGAAGTTAAATCTTGGAGGTGTGAAGTTAAATGTTGGCTTACACTTAGATGATAGCGACGCTGAGTCTCGAAGCGAATCTATGGGATCTGAAAAATTCCATGTGTCGCTGCGGGTCAAGCATTAAGAAGGCGCGAGATACCGGCGCCGATTGTGCTTGGATAATGAATGATGCGTAACAGAGTAGCGCCTTGTTAAACAAGGCGCTTAAACAATAACAGCATGGTGAATGTCATAAAGCTCGACGGGGGTATAACCCATGCCATCAAATTCAGTTGACTTAGAGCAGTGGGTGCAACATCGGCGGGCGCCAAGTTTCCTGGACGAACTTTCGGGGCGTGTGAAGCGGGCCAGAGTGTTCGCGCTGAGTGCTCACGACAAACAGATGTATGGCGATAAACCTTATGTTTTCCATCTGGACCAGGTGGTCGCGCTGTTGAAAGATTATGGGGAGGATGCGCAGGTTATCGGCTACTTACACGATGCAGTGGAAGATACAGCTGTGACAGTCGAACAAGTGTCAAAGTTGTTTGGGGCTTTTATCGCTAGATGCGTTGATCTGGTATCTGATGGGCCAGGCCCCGATCGTAAAAGCCGCAAAGCCGTAACCTACGCGCGCTTGGCCAAAGTTAAAGGCAAGGCGGAGCTGGCGCTCGTTGTAAAAGCTGCGGATCGTCTCGCCAATGTCCGTATGTGTATCAAGGAGCAAAACCAGGAATTGCTGAGTGTTTACCGACACGAACAGCCAGTTTTTTTTCGCGCAGCCTATAGGGCAGGCTTATGTGACGAGTTTTGGCAGGAGCTACAGCAGTTACTGGATAATCCTTCCGGCCCATAGGCCACTTCAAAGATCCTGCCTTCATGCACCTGGCGATGATCGAGGGTCAATTTTCCACCCAGGCCTTGCGGGCTGTCTGCACCTAACAGCGGCCAATGATTGCGACGCTTTTGTTTTTTCGTTGAACATATGCACGTTTGTCGCCTCGGCGGCCTGCTACAATGCCCGCTTCTGTAAGCCAAGCCAATAGGAGCGCACACCTATGAAGCATTCAATCATCAAGCTCGCGCTGATGTCGTCAAC
Source organism: uncultured Saccharophagus sp. (assembly GCA_964482025.1). Taxonomy (GTDB): domain Bacteria; phylum Pseudomonadota; class Gammaproteobacteria; order Pseudomonadales; family Cellvibrionaceae; genus UBA5868. The sequence goes on from CAYZVN010000107.1 coordinate 4,105, forward strand.
TTTTTGGGCTTCCGTCGCGTTCGCCGACTGGAACCTTCAAGCCGACGAGTCAAGCTTGAACTTTATCTCCATTAAAAGTAATGCGATTGCGGAAATTAATAGCTTTAAGCAGCTCGAAGGCCGTATTGCCGCTAGCGGGGATTTCCAGTTTTCGATCAATCTAAGCGGTGTCGAGACGAATATTCCCATTCGCAACGAGCGCATGAATGAATTTCTCTTTGAAGCGGCCAAATTTCCTTTAGCCACAGGTAAAGGGAAGGTTGATATGGCGCAGGTGAAGGGGCTTGCGGTCGGGGATGTGAAAGATATAACCGTGCCGGTAACGATTGCGCTGCACGGTAAGTCGGTGAAAAAAGACGTGATATTCCAGGTAGCCAAGCTAAGTCAACAAAAGCTTTGGGTGGTGACAAAGGTTCCTTTTGTCATTGACGTTGCGGAGTTTGACTTAACCGGTGGCGTTGAGAAACTGCGCGAATTAGCGGCTTTGCCTAATATCACACAAGCTGTTCCCGTCACTGCGAGTCTTGTATTTGTGGCCGAAAGCACAGCAAAAAATTGATGCTTGCATTGCCACTGACGAAAGAGGCAATTTCTTTAGCGGTGGATTTCACTGGCGATGGTTTTGAGTACCTTAACGGAGTCGTCCACCGAGTGAGCATGAAGATAACCTAAGGCATTGGGAGTTGTGGCAACCCAGTGTTTCATTTCGGCTTCTGAGCTGAATTCCTTTGGTGGATGATTTTGTCCCGTAAAAAGATATTGCGCCCAGTAGGTTTTTAGCCGGCTGGGCGACATATTCAATACGTGCTTCGCAAATTGCCGGTGCAATTCTGAGCCTTGATCCAAGGTGGCAACTGAGGCAGGGGTTTTATCCGGAAATAAATACGTTTGTTTAAGAAAAATCCGTCGTGCATCGGTTATTTCGAGCGTTTTAAGCGAATTTGCCGGATGCGTAACCAAAGCGATATCCGCTGCTGATTCGAGGCTTAGCAACAAGAGTAAAAAGCTGATTAAGCGCTTCTTGTAATGCATCAGAACACCAATTGAAAGCCGAAGCGTACCAAGTTACTCGGATCGTTTTGCGGAGTTTTATTTTCGGTGATTTCCATCTTAAATGCCGCGCCCGCTTCCAGGTCATAGCGCAGGCCAAAGGTCACACTCTCGGATTCGAGCGCCAATGAGCGGCTTAGGTGACGCAGTACTGTGCGCAGGTTTTGCGTGTCGGGAACCGACGCCAGGGACGCGGCAAGGTTTACCGGCTCATCATTGGCCCGAGCGTAGGTTGTGAATACCGTAACGGCATGCCGGCTGATGCCCGCGCTCACAAGGTGGCGTCGTTGCTTTGCGAGCGGGCTGTCGTTGAAGGTGAGCAGAGTCCCTTCGCCTAAAATGAAAAAATGCGTCCACTGCATGCGCAGGGCAAGCTCGGTAAATTCCGCTGCCACATTCTGAACATCGAGATGGTCGAGCAGGAATGCGCTATCTGCACCCAAATCATAATGCGTGTCTAGGGCGATTACCGCATCCTTTAAGTTGGCAATATTGCCGAGAGGGGCGGGCAGAGGAAGTTCGGAAAAATTATCGATAGACAAACGAGTGGCTTGATGGAAGCTCGCGCGGGCGGTCAACCAACCGTAATGCACAGTGCCGATAATGCCCATCTGCTCGCGCAGACGTATATCGAAAGCCGCATTTTGCTGATTCAACGTAAAATCATCTTGGGACGAGCCGACGTATAACTGTATTTTGCTGTCCAGCCGGCCGAATGACCGGCTGTAGCTCAAGTCCATGCCGTCGACGCTATCAAACTGAAGCGCATAGACTTCATCTGGAGCACTAATCCAGTGTTGCGCGTAGCCCACATCCAAATAATCCGAAAAGAGGAAAAAGGGCGTACGGAATCGCCCCATGCGAAATTGCGCAGCGTCGGATAGGCGGTAGGACAAATAAGCCCAGGCCGCTTCCGCCTTAAAATCATCCTCTCCGCGCGCCACTAATTGTCCGGTTGCAGAAAGCCGCGGTGTTATATCCTGACTGACCTGCAAGCCCAGTAAGCTGTCTTTAGTGAAAGTCATGGTGTCCGGCTCGTAGCCTAAGGTGGTGTGTTCCATGGCATAGCCACCAATCGCGTTAATGAAGCCACTTACCGTCGGGCTTGCCATGACCGCAGGGGCGTGACCTAAGAGTGCAATTTTGAGCACCATCAGAATAATCATGCTTTGGAAAAAGGCTTGAGTTGGGGTTTTCATAATCTTTTTGATGGAAAGTGGGTAAAAGAAAAGCGCGAAGAGGTTGTCTCACAATGCCTGTGCACGCGAAGATTATTCGATGACTTTAAAAGCCGCTATGGGACGCAAACATTTCCTGAGTGACGGCTAAAGATTCCTGAAAGACTAATGCGCGGGGTTGCGCCCTGGTGTTGATATCGAAAATCAGCACGAAGTCTTTACCGACCTCTTCCGGCGCAAAGGTCACGTGCAATTCGGTGCGTAAGTAATCGGCTCCGTAGCGTGTGCCGATAATGATGTTTGCGCTGCCTTGAGGGGCGGGGAATTTTGCAAAAAATTGGTTACCTCCCATATCGCTCAAGGCAATTTCGCCCACTATCGCCGTGCCGTAGGCTTTCACTCGGATAGGCTCTACGAAAGATGTGGGCGGCGCGACTAAGTGATGCTCAAGATTCTGTAATTCGGTATTGAGTTGATGAGCGTCGGATATTTTTCCGTGCACTGACAAAACGGGTTCGTGAACCACCGATGATTTATTGTCCGCTGGCATAGGACGGTGCTGATTAGCACTAAGGTTACGATTGCTGTGGTTGTGTCGAAGGGAGGTGGTTCGGGAGGGCGGAGCAGAGTTTTTGGTATTCGTTATTTCTTTTTGGCTAATTGCCTCCTTGTGTGCCAGCGCGAACTCCTCCAGTCGTCTCTGAAGGCGGGCAAAGCGGGCTGTTTTTGCCTCAACTCCCATTTCGGCTAATGAGAGTCGTTGTTGTGCGTGGTCAAAGGAGTTGGCCGTGACGTCATCTTGCGTCTGTTGGAAAGCGTCTTTACTAATTTCGTACTCCATCAGCTTTTCTGCCGCCAGCGTTTTTGCGTCGCGAAGCTCAAGGGAGGCTTGGGTGAGTTGACTTCGAGTGAGTAAGATTTGGTGTTCTATTTGCGCAAGGTCAGATTCTGCCGCTCCGGCTAGCGCCTTTGTCATCGATAGAAGCAAGCAGCATAGCGTTACGTAGTGGCACATGCGAATCATATTGGGTGACACGTGTTAACGGTTGAGGCGACCGTGAGAAAGTCGAGATGGAGAGGAATCAGCAAAGCTGCTATCCGTAGCATCTAACATGAGAGGCTAATAACTGCGCGCTATTTTAGAAAAATTCTTATTCCAATTTCAAGTTAATATGTGCCGCTGTGTGGGGCTTAACGTCAGTTCTTCGAGTCGACGCAGCGCGCAGCGGGGGCTCGATTGATTGCCGCTCGTTCGGTGAAAGGCACGTAGTGATTCTTTGGGAGCGCTTTACAGACAGTTCTGGGGGCGCGGGAGTCCGGCGATCTTCGCGGCAACTTTCGGCGGACTACCTGGAAAGAGCTGAAGAAGATATACCGACTTACCTTTGTCCGGCCCAAGCTTCAAGGACGTGTATTTAACCAAAGCGCGCATCGCAGGTGACAGGTCGAACTCGGCATAGTATTGGCGAATGAGAGCGATGATCTCCCAGTGCGCAGGAGTGAGGGTGATGCCTTCTTGTGACGCAATACGTTCGGCGACCTCCGGGCTCCACTCCTCCAAATTCAGCAGGTAGCCCTCCGCATCGGTGGCGTAATCAGTCACGTCAGCACCAGGTTTGGATAGGGTGATGTTGGCAGGTGAGCGTCACCCATTGGTCGTAATCGATACCGGTAATCCAGGTGGGAGCGCTAATGCCTCTGGCGACCAAGTGATCCTTCAAGGCAAAGACCTGCAATCCCGTAAAAAGCGTTTCAGCCATCTGCGCGGCATAGACTGCATCTCCAAGCAGTACCAGTGCATCGCCCGCTTGAGCAATTGTCCGACATTCGTCCAGGGCGGAGCTTTGAAAGGGGGAGGTGGAAATTAAATGTAGCATTCTCGGCCTCAAAAACTCAGAACGTGTGACGCCGCGGCGATCACTTGGTGAATCGCCTGATCCGAAATAGCGGTGCACGCAATGCCGACATCGGTGCTGGACATGCCTCTGTCCTGCAGAGCGCTCGCTTGCACAAAAACCTGATCGATATCGTACATGGCGAGTGACTGCAGCATTTTGGTTTGGTTTCGACGATCGACAGGCGCTTGCCCACTATTGAGCTGAAAAACTCCGTCACCCATAAAAATCACCGAAATTTTTTGATCGAAGATTGCCGCTGCCAGAAGTGCATCTATTCCTTCGGCTGCAGTGGGCGTCGAGTAGGGAGGCGAGCGGAAAATAAAAACCAGATTTGCGGGTGTCATGGTGTCAGGCAAAGGTAATGAGCTTATCCGAGTGTACGGCGGCATCGATTAATTGACCGAGTCCCGAAAGGTCGTACTCGGGCGCCAGAGTAGCGGCTTTCTTCTCGTAGCGTGCGCTTTCGTCAGCGTTGATGATTCCGCGGCGCAGCCCTGCGGCTATGCAAACGACGGCATCAATTTGATGCGCAGTGATAAAGGCGCGCCACGCGGCGTGTACATCGGTTTCGTCTTGAGGAAATACCGCACACTCACTGCCGAGCAAAACGCCTTCGCCGTAAAAGAATATTCGGTAGATGTGGTGTTGGTTGCGTACCAGGGTTTTAGCGAATTGCAGGGCGCCAAGCGCTATTTCGGATTTTTGTGGCGAGGCTTGGATGATAAGACTGAAAATCATGCTTCCGCCTTGACTCACTAAGAGCCATCTCAAAACGCTTGAATTTAGCAGATTTTGAGATGGCTTTAAGCGCTTCTGCATCCGCAGCAAGAGAGTTGCGATGCAATGATTTAGCGAAGAGAGAAGTGGCGGTGGGCTAGGGATTCGAACCCCAGGAACCTCTCGGTTCAACGGTTTTCAAGACCGCCGCTTTCGACCACTCAGCCAGCCCACCGGAA